>CAZAXA010000246.1:0-8971 GCA_964488965.1 uncultured Phaeodactylibacter sp.
CTTTACAAATTCATCCCGCAGGAATTTCGTGGGTTTATAGCCATGCGGCTGGAAAAGCTGTACGACAAGGAAAGGCTCCTGGAGGCCTACCTGAATACCGTGCCCTTCAGCGAGAATACCTTTGGGATCAAGGTGGCGTCTCAACGCTTTTTCAATACGACTCCCGCGCGGCTCACCCCGTCACAGGCGGCGGTACTGGTGGCCATGCTGAAAGCCACCACGGCGTATAACCCGGTCACGCAACCTCAGAACGCCCTGTTGCGGCGCAACCTGGTGCTGGGCCAGATGGCCAAATACGGGTACTTATCCCGCCGCCTGGCCGACTCCCTGTCCAAAGAGCCGCTGTCTCTGAACTACTTCCCCATCACGCATAACAAAGGGCCGGCCACCTATTTCCGGGAATACCTCCGCCTGGAACTTAAGGAACTGCTCAGGGAAAAACGCAAGCCCAACGGCATGGCCTACAATATATATACCGACGGGTTGAGGGTCTTCACCAGTATTAACCCCAGGATGCAGGCTATTGCCGAGGCTGTTGTGGCAGAACAGATGAAGCAGTTACAGGGAGAATTCACCCGCCACCTGAATGGGGCCGACCCATGGGAAACGGAAGGCGTCCTGGAAATGGCAAAGCGGCAATCGCCCCGCTATCTGGGCCTGGTGAACGCAGGGCTGGACAGTGCGGCCATTGATTCCGTTTTCCGCATCCCGGTGGAGATGTCCGTCTTCAGTTGGAAGGGCGGCAAAGAGAAACGCAGGATGAGCCCTCTGGATTCCATCAAGTACTACCTGGGGTTGCTCAACGCCGGCTTCCTGGCCATCGACCCCAGGACCGGCGAAGTCCTGGCCTGGGTCGGAGGGGTCAACCATGAGTTTTTCCAGTACGACCACGTGCTGTCCACCCGCCAGGTAGGATCGACCTTCAAGCCGATCGTTTATGCCACCGCCCTGCAGAAAGGCATTGCCCCTTGTTCCTATTTTCCCAACCAGTTGCGGATGTATCCACAATACGAGTACTGGATGCCCAGGAATGCAACCAATGAATACGGGGGCTATTATTCGCTGCAGGGCGCCCTGATGAACAGTGTCAATACAGTGACTGTACAGCTGATGATGCGGGCAAAGCCGAAGAATGTTTCTCAACTGGCAAGGGAACTCGGCATCAGCAGTGAAGTGCCTGCCGTACCCGCCATCGCCCTGGGGGCTGCCGATGTGTCGCTCAAAGATATGGTTACGGCCTACAGCACTTTCGCCATGCGCGGCGCCCGCCCCGACCTCCACTACATACGCCGGGTGGAAGCCCCGGATGGGACCGTACTGATCGACAATGAATGGAGGAAGGATTCCTGCAGCTGGCCTCATCCTTTATGGGAAGACGAAGCCGATATCATGAACCAGATGCTGCAGGCAGCCGTCGACCAGGGCACCGGCCGCCGCATCCGCTACCGGTACAATATCAAGTTCCCGCTGGCCGGCAAGACCGGCACCAGCCAGAACCATTCCGATGGATGGTTCATCGGATATACGCCCAGGATCGTCGCCGGCGCCTGGGTCGGCGCAGAATCCCCGGCGGTGCGCTTCCGGGATTTGCGCCTGGGCCAGGGCGCCAATACCGGCCTGCCCATAGTGGCCTTCTTCCTGCAGAAGCTCGATGAACAGGAAAACCTGAAAGCTTATGTGAACGCCCCTTTCCCGCCTCTAAGCGAAGAGCTGCAGCAAAACCTCAACTGCCCGCCGGTAGTATGGCCGGGGAAAAAAGATGAGGCCCAGAGCGCCGGGGAAGCGGGAACGGCAAAAATGGCAGGCGCCGGAGGTGGATCGCCTGCTTCAGAGACAACGGCCAAGCTGGAAGATTAAATTTCCCGGAAGGTTTATTTCATTTCGCCGGGGCCGAATACAACCTCATCATCCTGTTGTCAAATTTTATGCAGCATCCTCCCCATTTTCTTTGAATTATTTGGAAAAAGGAGTAACTTTCTTTGGCTTATCTGAAAGAGGATCGATATCCTTTGATTTCCTAATTAAAATTTTTCAGCTATGAATATTACATTCGAGGAACTGCGGGCCATCAAACACAAATTGCCCACCGGCAGTGTCCGCAGAATCGCTCAGGAATTGAACATCAGTGAACAAACCGTACGAAACTATTTTGGGGCGAACAAATTTGCCGAGGGCGATATAGCCGACAAACACATCCAACCGGGCCCGCACGGCGGCATCGTCCATCTGGAAGACACCAGTATCCTGGAAGCAGCACAGAGAATAATAGCTGAAGCGAAACAAGCTAAAATGCAGGAAGAAGAGAGCTAAGGAACTTAATCACTACTAAACCAAAAAAAAACGGGAAATGGACGGCGGTTCATTTCCCGTTTTCTATTCCCCGGCCAGCCTTACATCTTCAGGTAAAAATCCCCGGCGAGGCCGATATATTCCTCTGTCCATTCATTCTGCCCTTCTTTCTGGATAATGAGCGTATCCTTTTCTGCCGGCTTTGCTTTGCGTTCAAACTCCAGGAGCAACCGCTCCACCGGTTTGCCGGCCTTTGGGCGCACCTCTGTCATACGGGTACAGGACAAGTGATAGTTCTTTGCCAGTTCCTGAAAACGCAGCCCTTCGATATAGGGGAGCACCAGGCTGAACCGCCCGTCCGGGCTGAGCAGGTTGCGGACGGCTGACAGCAGGTCGCCATGAGGTAGCTTTACCGTGTGGCGAACGCTGTTGCGATCCTGGTTATGAGAAAAAGTGCCGCCGGAAAAAAAAGGCGGATTGCTGACGATAAGCTGGTACTGCTGTGAAGCGCCTCCTGCATATTCCTGAATGGAGGTATGGAATACCTGCATCCGGCCGGCCCAGGGCGTAGCCGCCATATTTTCCCTGGCCTGTTCCGCGGCGGCCTTGTCTACTTCCACTCCGTGAAT
Organism: uncultured Phaeodactylibacter sp.; assembly: GCA_964488965.1. Classification (GTDB taxonomy): domain Bacteria; phylum Bacteroidota; class Bacteroidia; order Chitinophagales; family Saprospiraceae; genus JACJXW01. Next base: position 2,919 of record CAZAXA010000246.1, read on the forward strand.
TTCAGCCTGCGCCGACGTTCTCTGGGCCAGCATGATAGCGACCAGGCCGCTTCCCGTCCCTATATCCAGAACGCGGGAAGAGCCCTCCACATTGGCCCAGGCGCCCAGCAGAACGCCGTCGGTTCCTACTTTCATGGTGCACCGGTCCTGATGGATCGTGAATTGCTTGAAGTAAAAAGGCTTCGCTTTTCTTTCTGGCATGGTCATAGCAACACAGTTCAGTCAAATAGTTAGAGGGAGTAAAGAAAATCCATACTCCCTCTATAAAGGCATAAGCCTCCAAAATGTTTTGATGCCCTTTACTGCTCGATATCATTCAGGTTCCGGATCGAAACCTGGGGGTCGTCGTATTGAGTAGTTATCGCCGTCAGAGTAAACGTACCGGCCGGAACGGAGCTATTGGCGAAAGTGGCGTCCGTACGGGTGAAGATGATGATCGTGCCCGTGCCGTCGCTCAGGGTTTTGGAGCCGGCGTAGGCGCCGCCTTCGGTAATGGTGGCATTGCTGATCTTCACCAGTGTGGATTCCCATTCCTCAAAATTATCGACGATTTCCTTGATGGTCGCTTCCCGCGGCGCCGGCGTCGTGCCGGGGCCGAAGCTGACCGCATTTGCATTGGGCACGTTGTTGACCTGAAGCAGGCTGCGGAACTCAGAAAGTTCCTGGCCCGAAATGTTGATCTCCACCTCTTCGCCCAGGGCGAAGTTGTGATTGGCGGTAAAACGGATTAAAATGCCTCCGCTCTCATCCTGCAGGGCGAGGTTGCGGGGATGCAGGTTGCCGTTATCCGTGTCTGAAATGACGATGCCGCGGACCTTCCTGGCAGCGGGCGCCACGCCGGCGCCGCCTTCAAAAAGATCGCGCAGGGCCGCCAGGCCGATCAGCTGAGGGTCGGTCACCGGGCCGCCGCCGCCGATGTCCTCCAGGTTGCGCATGACGAGCTGCGGGTCGTTGAACTGGGATACGATGGCTGTGAGGTTTACCTGGCCCACCGGCAGCGGGCTGCCGGAGAAGCTGGCGCCGCTGCGGGTAAACATGCTGATGGAGGCAGTACCGTCATTGACCGTAGTCGTGCCATTATAGGTGGACGCGCCGCTGATAGAGGCGTCATTGACCTGGACCAGCGTGGATTCCCAGGCTTCCAGGTTGTCGAGCAACTCCTGCACCGTAGCCGTCCGCGGCGTGGGCAGGGCGCCTGCTCCATTCGACTTGGCCAGTTCGTTAGCAAGGCTGTTCAGCTGCAGCAGGCCGTTGAATTCAGACAGTTCCTGGCCGGAGACCACCACGTCCACCTCTTCCCCCAAAGCGAAATTGTGGGGGCTCTGGAAGCGCACCACGATGCCGCCGGTGGCGTCCTGAACCACCATATTGCGGACATCTATGTTGCCGTTGTCCTTATCGGAGATGACCACCCCGCGGATTTTCTTGTTGCCGGGGCCTTCCACTCCGCCTCCATTAAAAATATCCCGGATTTCTCCGATAGAGATCAGTTCTTCCTGGCCGGTGCCGCCGCTGCAGCGCGCCCCGCTCATCTGGATATCCGTCAGCTCGCGGATGTACAATTGTTTGGTGGCCCCAAATACATTGTAGATGGCGACGACAGAACCATTGCCTTCCGGGATGAGTTCGCCGGCGAAAGTGGCGAAGCCGCTTGTCCGCAGGGTAATTGCATTGCCATCACAGTCCTGTATGGTGCGGTTCAGCGTTTGCTGGCCGACTACATCGGCGAAGGTAAGGCCCACCTCGGCAAAGCTGAATTCCACGTTTTCCAGCCTGACCAGGGTGCTGATATCCGCCGTGCCCAGCTGGTTGATGGTTTTCGCCGCCGGTTCCGGTGTGCCGATAAGCATGCCCCGGAAGATGCGCTGGTTATAGTCCACGATGTCTCCGATCTGTTCGGAGCCGTTTTGTATGTAGGTGTACCCGCCGAGCTGAACGACGCCGTTGTACTCGCCCAGCACCAGCCCCCGGCAGTCGATGGCCAGTTCCCGGCCGACGGGATAAAAGTTGTAGAAGTCCGTCAGGTTGATCAGCACTTCGATGCCGCCCGTCTCATCCTGGAAGACGAAGGAGCGGTAAAAATTCCCGGAGCGGTCGTCGGCCACCACTACCCCGCGGATGCTGATATCGTCCTCACTGGTGGTCAGCTTTCCGGGCACATAAAGGCTTTTGAGGTCCGCAATAGTGGCGGTGGGCTGCACATTCAGGGGCGTCCCGTCGGTAGGGGGGGCGTCAAACTCCAGGTCGACGCAGGAAGAGGCCCCGGTAAGGAGGGCGAGGAACAACGGCAGATAGATGATTTTCTTAAGATCGAAGTTCATTATGATTGATTTTTTTCATGCAAATAAATTACCAGATACCCTTTTATCCTGAAGCGGCTCAGAAGCGCAAGCTCACGTTTACGAAGTAATTCCGGCCATACAGATAGTAATAACGAGGGATGAAAACGGTGTCTTCCTCACTGCGGACGTTAAAGTCGAAGCGCAGTTGGTCAAAACCGCCGGTGATGTAATCCTGGTTGTCGAGGATATTGTTCACCCCGAGGTTGATATACAGGAATACGTCTCCGAAGCGGAAGGATTTGCCGCCAAAGAAATCGACCGTGAATGCGCCGTCGCCTTGTTTCTGTTCGATGATGCGTTCGAGGGCTGTGGATTCGGGGCCTACGCCTATCACGGCCTCGCGGGTTCTCGACAGGGGATTGTAGTCGATCCATACGCCATCGAAGTAGTTAAAGTTCAGGTAGGCAAACCAGAATCCCCGGGGGCGGTACTGCAGGCCCAGTGCATAGGCGTTCTGTGGCCGGCCGGGAAGGTAGATGTTTTTGGAATAGACCTCGAAGTTTTCCGTATTCACATCAATGACTTTGGAATCATCCCGGAAGATAAAACCGTTTGCCCTGGAATTGTAGATGTACTGCCCCAGGGCCGCCACCGCGCTGGCGCTCAGGCTGGAAGTGATCCTGGCTTCCACCGCCAGTTCAGCGCCCAGGTGCCGCTGGCCCAGGCCGGTCATGACAAAGGCCCCGAAGGAACGGCTGAGGTCATTGTAGAACTGGGTCAGGTCAATGCGGTTTTCAAACTGGGTATAATAAGCGCTGGCCCTGGCCTTGAGGTTGGGAGAACGCAGCAGATATCCCGCTTCGCCGCCATAGATCGTTTCGCTATCCAGGCCAGGCGCCACCTGGTCGCGGGTTCGTGGAGAAACGAAGGCATTGCGGGCAAAAGGCGCGCGGGTCAGGAAGGCGCCATTGGCAAAAAAGTAATTCCGCCCGTCCAGCTTATAGGTGGCGCCGCCTTTAATGCCGATGTTGGTAAAGGTTTGTTTTTCGGACTCGCCAAAGGAATCGTCCGGAAAGCGGCCGCTGCGGTACTTTCCGGTGCGCCAGAATTGCGTATTGGAGACGCTGCCCGACAGGAAGAGGTCAAACTTGCGCAGCGCCATTTCGCCCTGCATCCAGAGTTCGCCCTTACGGATGTCGATATCGTAATTATACCCGAACACATCTCCCTCTTTCAGAATCTGGCTGGGGTTGTTGAGGTCGTTCTGCTGAATATCAAAGTCATCGGAAAAATCCCGGACGGCGAAGGGGTCGACATTGACGAAAAAGCTGCCCCCAAGCAAATCCTCCACCACCTTGAAAGTCTCCACCGTCTGCGACTGATAGGAAAGGCCGCCGCTCAGGGTAAACTGGCTGGTGATGGCATGCTGGTAGTTGGAATAGAAGTTCATTTCCCGCGTATCATAGCGGCGGTCTTCGACCATGTACTGGGACCATTTCCCACTGTATTCCTTTCCATCCAGCAGGTAGGCGAATTTTTCATCGAGCTGGCTGTTGCGGTTGGCCTCATACATTTCCCCCCACTGTACCTGGAGGGCATCTTTGTTATCGAGGAGGTTCTGTTCCACAATTGCGGCGGCCTCGTCAAACCCGCTCAGGCGGAAATAGCTGGGCATGTTGCGGTAATAATCCGGGCGGGGGTCCGGGGCGTCAAACCAGTTCAGGGCGGTGCTGCCCACGCGGCCAAACTGATAAGAAGCGGCGGTAGTGAGGGTAGCCTGCGGGCTGATCTTCCAGTCATGCCGCAGGATAGCTACCGGCTGGTGGATATTGGACACACGGGAGTTGCGCACCTTGCCTTCCTGGTAGCCCCAGTAGGGGTTGTAGTAATTGGAGCCGGCCAGTTCGTACTGTTCGAGTGTGCTGGCCCCTGCTCTGCCCCGCCTGGTGGGGGAGCCGAATATGTTGAGGTTGAGCAGGTGCTTATCGTTCAGTTTGCGGTCGACGGACAGGAAATAGGCCCAGGAATCATAGAAAGTGCCGGGCTGGTAGCCCTCGTCGGCCCAGCGGTGTGAACCCGAGAATGACAGCGCCCAGCCGTTGTCCATCATTCCGGTGGAGAAGGTGGCCATTGCGCGGTTGCGGTAGCCCCGGTTGGAGGCCGAATAGGTCAGGCGTATCTCTTCGCGCTGAACAGAAGCCCGGGTATCGATGGCGGTGGCCCCGCCGAGCCCGCCAAACGAATAAGGCACCGGGTTGAGGCCTACCTCCGTATCGCGGTTGCGCACCACGTCGTTCAGGCCGCCCCAGGCGCTCCAGAATACCCGGCCGTTCTCCAGTTCGTTGAATGGAATGCCATTGATATATACTATGGCCTCTTCAGAATCGTAACCCCGGATGCGAAAGCGGGCAGGGCCGAAAGTGAAAGCGGCCGTAGAGACGAAAACATCGCGGGAGGCCGAAAGCACCCCGGAGATGTTCTGGTTGTCCGATTCCTGGTCCAGGTCGTCGTCAGACAAGGTTATGGTGGGGATGAAATCCTCCTTATTGACGATGCCTGCCGCCTGCTGAACCGGCGCCAGTTCGATGACGCCCAGGTTGAAGTCCTGTTCGCCATCACTTTCTACCCGGACGCGGATGGATTGATAAACAAAGCCTTCCGCATTGACGGAAAAAGTATGTTCCCCTTCATCCACGGCGAAGAAAAGGAAGCTCCCTTTATCGTCCGTGACCGCGCTGGCGCGGGTGCTGTCCATAGCCACCACCACCCCGGCTAAGGGCAGTTTGGTCTCGCCATCGTAGATGGCTCCACGGACATTGACCGTTTTAGCATGGAGGCAACAGGCGGTGAAAAGAAGGGAGAAGAGGGTGAGTAATGTGCTTTTCAAATGCATAGCTATATTTGATTTCGAAAATACCGGCAGAACACAGGGCAAGCGGTTCAGTTCATGGGGAGAAGCAACGGCGGCCTCTTTGCTGGAATGTTCATCTGGATAGAGAGTGCAAAATTAGAAGAAATGCATAATTGTTGGGCCTAAGTTTTAAAAAATTTCACCTAAAGTTAATATCATTGCCCGGCATGCGGCTGAATGCCTGCATACTTATTGTTTATCTTTAGCCGTTCCGCAACAAAAACCAAAACATACTATGCCGTTCAGACCCCTTTTTCTTTCCCTGTTCCTCCTTTTGGCCTTTCAGGGCTATTCTCAGCAGCAGTACAAAGTGGGCGCCATTGGCTTCTACAATTTTGAGAACCTGTTTGACACCCTGGACGCGCCGGACATCCGGGACGAGGAGTTCACTCCTTCGGGAAGCAATGTCTGGAATACCGAAAAATATCTGGCCAAGCTCCACAACCTGTCCAGGGTAGTGTCCGAACTGGCCACTGACATCACTCCCGACGGCGTTTCTATCCTGGGTGTATCGGAGGTGGAAAACCGCAAAGTGCTGGAAGATTTCGTCGGGCAGCCCCTGGTCCGGGACAGGAACTACCAGATCGTACACCACGATTCTCCCGATGAGCGGGGCGTCGACGTGGCGCTGCTATACAATCCGAAGTATTTCAAATTGCTGGGCGCCAGGGCCATGCCTCTGGTCATTTACCGGGAAAATGGCGAGCGGGACTTCACCCGCGACGTACTGCTCGTCTCCGGCCTTTTCGACGGAGAGCCCATGCACATTATGGTCAACCACTGGCCGAGCCGCAGCGGGGGGGAAGCCGCCAGCCAGCCCTTCCGCAACGCCGCCGCCATGATCTGCAAGGCCGCCGCCG
>CAZAXA010000247.1:0-8965 GCA_964488965.1 uncultured Phaeodactylibacter sp.
GGAAGAATGCCTTACCTTCGATTTTGCAGAAAAGCGGCTTTTCATTGGACAGAAAATCCGCCGTCAGCGCTATGAACAGCAGGAGGTACAGCAGGCGGAGCGACCACACGGCTATGCGGTTCTTCAGGAACTGCCTCCGGACGATGTCCCGGTAGCTCTGCCCCATAGCCTGGCGCCGGGCCATGTTTTCCGCTGTTCCTGCCTCCTTTTTGACTCCTATCAGCATGGTTTATTTCTTGTTACGGCTGTATGATACACGGGGGTCGGCCCAGGCATATAAGACATCGGCGATCAGGATGCCCGCCATGGTGAGAATGGCAGACAACATCAGTACCGTGTACACCACCGGCCAGTCGCGCTGCATAATGGCGTCGATGGTGAGCTTGCCCATTCCGGGTATATTGAAAATGACTTCTATGGCCACCGAGCCGGCAAAAACGGCCGGGAAAATATTGGCGAACAGCGTGATGATGGGAAAGAGGGAGTTGCGAAAGGCGTGTTTCCAGATCACGGCCCGGCTGCTCAGGCCTTTGGCCCAGGCGGTGCGGATGTAGTCCTGCCGGATGACATTGAGCATGCCGCCCCTCATCTGCCGGGAAATGAATGCCAGCGCGCCATAAGCCAGGCAGAAAACGGGCAGCCCCAGGTGAGAGGCCGTCTCCCAAAAACGGCTCCAGAAAGGCGCTTCGGCCGGTAGGTTGCCCAGTCCTATGGAGGGAAACCAGTCCATCCCGTATTCCGGTGTGGTGAAGAACACCAACAGCATGGTGCCGATCCAGAAACTGGGCAGAGAATACAGCACAAAAAGGATGATGGTCGAAGACCGGTCGAATAAGGAATCTTTCCAGATAGCCGAAAAGACGCCCAGCGGTATGCTGAGCAGGTAGGCCAGCAGTATGGCTATGCCGTTGATGAGGATGGTCCAGAACAGGGCGTCCTTCATCTTGTCGGCCACCGGCCGGCTGTCGTAGTAGGAAGCTCCGAAGTCCAGCCGCAGGAAACCCGTGATCCAGTTGTGGTACTGGTTATCCAACCCATACCACTTGATGTCGGGAATATACAACAACTCCGGGCGCCGCTGCTCCTTTATGGCCTGATATGCGGCCCGTAGTTCCCGGACAGGATCCTGCAGGCTTGCCGCCAGGCTGCTGTCCTGCTGCACTAATGCCTCGGCTTCATCCAGCAGGCTGTTGATCCTGATGTCGGAATGGGTGATGAAAAGCTGCTGCATGGAAGAGCGAATGGTGCGGAATGCATTGCTCCCTTCCCGCTGGGAAAGCCGGTACATCAGGCCGTTCATTTCCAGAAGCTGATGGTAATAACTGGAAACCGGCTCCCAGTTGCCGTACTGGGCGACCAGCCTGGAAAGGTTCTCGCGGTGGTCTCTCCGTAATATGCTATATAAGGTATCCGGATAAGCAACAGAGGAAAGGCCGAGGTAAAACACGGGCTTGTCCAGCCCCAGAAACCCGGCAGTCTCCCGGTATATACGCTCCGCATTGGCGAGGTTCTGCTGGTCCGGCCCGAAACCTCTCAGCTTCAGCTCAACCGGGTCGCCGGGCGCCGCCTTGCTCAGCCCAAAGGCCAGCAGGGATATCACCAGCAGCGCCGGTATGAAGATGAGCGTGCGTTTGAGCAAATATTGTAACATCAGATAGGTGCTTGGTAAGTTAAGACAGGATTGACCGGGGGTTGAAATGGCCTTCCGGAAGGGGTTCCTCCTGTGGCGCTGCCTGTTCCTCCTGTCTCCGGAAAAACGCGAATCCCGTACCTCCTGAATCCTTTACGGAAAAAGGTTATCCTGGTTCCATCCTGCCCGGCCTTTCCTCCTTCATTCCTGCTTCAGTTGGAGCTGGTTGGCGAAATAGCCCGGATAAATGGGTGTCGGTTCGATATCGAAGCGCTTATGGATGGCCACCCGGCTGGTCGGCACCAGCAGGTAGACCAGCGGCATCTCATCGTAGATTATGGCCTGCAACTGCTTGTAGAGCCTGTTGCGTTCCTTTTCATCAAGAGCGACCTGTATCTGTTCGATCAGGGCGTCAGTCTCGGCACGGGCAAAGCCGGCGCGGTCATCGCCCTGTGAGTGAAAGTCCTGTTTGGGTTCCCAAAGGGAAGGGGGTATGGTTTTTCCCCAGGGCGCCAGCTCAAAATCGCGGCGCTTGAAATCATCGGCCAATACGGCGAACTCTTTGGCCTCGATCTGGATGTCGAAGCCGGCGCGTTTGGCCGATTCCTGAACCAGCAGGGCCACGGCCTGAATGTTATCCCTTCCGGCGACGATCTTGTAGTTCAGCGTCATTTCCTCCAGTTTGCCGCTGATCATTTTATCGGCAATGCCGTTGTTGTTGCTGTCTGTCCAGCCGGCTTCCGCCAGGAGGGCCCGGGCCTTATCGGGGTCGTAGGGTATAGGCTTCAGTTCCTGGTTATAATAAGGAAAAGTAGGGTGCACGGGGCTGGCGAAGGGGCTGCCCATGCCGTTGTAGACGGTTTCGATGATCTGATTCACGTCGATGGCGTAGGCCAGGGCATGGCGCACCCGTTTATCCGACAGTTTGGGGATGCGGGTATTGACGTAGATAAAAGTATTGCCGAGCAGAGGAGGGCTGAAAAAGTTATACCGCCGGGCGGTGAACTCATTTTTCTGCAAATCCAGGAAGTCGTCGGGGGGGATGTTGGCCATGGCGTCGACCTGTGCATCCTTAAGGGCTGTAATGGCGGCGTTGGGGTCCGGGATGGGTTGAAAGATGAACTTATCGGGAAAGGCGGCCAGCGCCGGGTATTGTTCCGCCAGGGCGTCGCCCCAGTAATTTTCCTTTTTGCTGACGATGAGGCGCTGTCCGGTTTCCCAGCTGTCGAGGCGGTAGGGGCCGCTGCCGGAGACGCCCTCCTTTTCGCGGCTGTACTTCGGGCTGGTGAAGAGCTCGGCGAATTGCTGCAGGCGCGGGTCGTTCTTTGCCAGCCCGGCAGCCCTGGCCTCGTCCGTGAATTCGGAGAAGGGAATATCCCTCAGCAGGCCGTCGGGGTCATAGAGGTAAGCAGGTATAACCGGCAGGGTCGAACCGATGGCCTCCTCGCCCAGAATGTATTTTTCACTGGTCAGCACCGTGAACCGCCGGGGGTTGGAAGGGTCCACCTCCACGTCTTTGATGAAAGAAAGAAAGGCCCGGTAGGCAGGAGCGGGAACCTGGGGGTTGAGCACGGCCTTGAGGGTAAAGATAAAATCCTGGGCCGTTACGGGGCTGCCGTCGTCCCAGACGGCCTGTTCGTGTATTTCAAAGGCGTAGGCGATCCCTCCGGCATAGGGGCCCTCGGTAATAGGCGCGGCCTCCGGCCGGGAGCGGGCCAGTTGCGGCACGATCTCCAGGCTTTGAGGGTCGATGTAGAGCAGGTATTGAAAGATGGTATTGGCTACGATGCGGGCGTAGCTGCTGGTAGAAAGGGCCGGGTTGAGGCGGTCCGGCTCGGCGTCTATTTGCAGAATGGCCTCATTGAGGGGGCGGTTGAGGGAAAAAACAACATCGTCTTCTTTGGAAGCGGGGTTGTTTTTGCATCCTGTTCCTATTCCCAGTATCAAAAGCAGGGCCAGGATGGTGTAGTTCAGAAACATAGATTTCATTCGATCGGATTATTGGCGTTAAGAAACTGGGTTTTATCGGGCCATTCCCGGGGGCGGCTCAGGGTTGCCCCGGCAGGCCAGTGCAAGTTAACTAATTTAGCGCTGTTTGAAACCGTTAACAATGAAGCCCGGCCGCCGGGCTGACGGTTGGGCCTCGAAACGCCTGGATATGGCGATGCGTTCCAGAGGAGAGAAGAGAAATACATAGGGTTGCTCATCGTATACCAGCTCCTGGAATTCCTTGTAAAGCTGGTTGCGTTTGCCTTCGTTCAATGTCACCCGTATCTCTTCGATCAGGCTGTCTGCCCGGGCGTTGGTAAACCCGACGCGGTTGCTTCCATCCGGCGTATCGCTCTCGGAATGCCAGAGCTGCTTGGGGTCGTCAATGACCGGGTCCTGGGCCCATGCGCCGGAGTAGAGCTCGTAGTCCCGTTTTTTAGTGTCGTCGATCAGGACGGTGAATTCCTTGGGCACGATATTGACCGCCACGCCGGCTTTTTTGGCATCCTCCTGGAAGAGCAGGGCATGGCTGTTGGCAAATTTGCTGGCGGAGCTGATTTTGAACTCCAGTTCCATTTCCACCCTTTGCCCGTTGATCTCTTTGTCTGCAATACCGTTGCCATTGGTATCTTCCCAACCGGCTTCGGCCAGGAGGGCGCGGGCTTTTTCAGGGTCGAACGGGATGGGTTCGAGGCCCTTATGGTAATAAGGTTTGGCAGGGTGGAAGGGCCCGACGGTACGTTCGGCCAGGCCGTAGAAGAGGCCGTCGACCAGGGAGGGCACGTCCACCAGGTGGGCCAGGGCCCGGCGCACCCGCTTGTCTGCCAGTTTGTCTTTTTTGTTGTTGATGCCAATGAAATAATAGACCAGGGAAGAGGGCGTATGCAATTGGTAGAGCTGATTGACCATTTCGTTGCCGCGCAGGTCGACAAAATCCTTGGCGTCGATCTGGCTGGTAACGTCGACCTGCTGGTCTTTCAGGGCGACGATGGCGGCGCTCTGGTCCGGGATGATCATGAATACCAGCTTATCGGGAAAGGCCTGCAGCAAGGGGTACTGTTCCGCCAGCTTATCGCCCCACCAGTTTTTTTTCCGGTTGAGGATGATGCGCTGGCCCGTCGCCCATTCTTCGAACTCGTAGGGGCCGGAACCGGCAATGAAGCCCTTTTCCCGGGAAAAGCGGGGCGAGTTGAAGGCATCGGCGAAATCCTGAACCGCCCGGTTCTCTTTGGCCAGTTGTTCCGCCCGTGCAGGGTCGGCGAGTTCCTTCAGCGAAATGGTTTTCAGCAGGCCGCCGGGGTCATAGATGTATTCGGGCAGGATGGGGATATTGCTCACCGCCGTTTCGCCGATGATATATTTCTTATCCGTGAAAACGGTAAAGCGCTTCGGGTTGCCGGGGTCGGGCTGTACGTCCCGGATATAGTCGAGATAGGCGCGCACGCCGGCAGCGTTCACTTTGGGGTTGAAAAGGGCCTTGAGGGTAAACTCAAAGTCACGGGCGGTTATAGGCTGGCCGTTATCCCAGGAGGCTTCCTCATGGATTTCGAAGGTATAGGCCACCCCTCCCGCATATTCGCCATTGCTCAGTTCCTCCACTTTCGGGCGGCCTTTGGCCAGTTGAGGCTGGAGTTCCAGGGTCTGTGGGTCGAAATGGAGCAGATACAGGAAAATCTGTTCGTTGACCACCCGGGCGTAGACATTGGTGGAAATGATGGGGTTGAGCCGGTCCGGCTCTGCCGGCAGGCGGGCGTAGACGGTGTTGTCCTGGTTTTTGAAGATAGAGGTGTCTACTGCATCTTCTTTCGGCTTGTCCCCTTTACAAGCTGCCAGGAAGGCCAGTATAATGGCAAGAAGGCTGATAGAACGAATATGGAGCATATTCTTTGGGATTTGCTTGGTGCGTTGGCAAAAGAGAGCCCTAAATTAATGGATTTTAGATTGCAAATGAAAAAAATTTGCGGAGGATAGCAACCGGGTTTACTTAAACCTTGCGCACTTCCCGGTGTTTTTTTCTAAAACCTCTCTGAATTATATGCCAACAGTACTCCTCGCAGGCGGCAGCGGCCTGATCGGCAGCCGCCTGGGCCAACTACTCCGGGAAGGGGGGCATGAAGTCCTCCTGCTCAGCCGCCGGCCACGGCCGGGCGGCCCTTTTCCCGCCTTTCAATGGGACCCCGTGAAGCAAACCATCGATGATGAGGCCGTCCGGCGGGCCGATTATGTCATCAACCTGGCGGGAGCGTCCATTGCCGGCAAACCCTGGACCAGCGGCCGCAAGCAACTCATTATTGACAGCCGTGTGGATAGCGCCCGCCTGTTGTTGTCCGCTTTTGAGCGGCTGGCGCACCGCCCCGCCGCCTACATTTCCAGTTCCGCTATCGGGTATTACGGCGACCGGGGCGAAGATTGGGTAGACGAGAGCTCGCCGCCGGGAAAGGGCTTCCTGCCGGAAAGCTGTATCGCCTGGGAAAAGGCCATCGGCGCCGTTGCCCGGGCAGGCATCCGGACGGTGGCCATACGGATCGGCATCGTGCTGTCGGCCCGGGGAGGGGCTATGGCAAAAATGCTGATGCCCTTCCGCTTTGGAGGGGGCGCCTATTTCGGCGACGGCAGCCAGTGGTACAGCTGGATACACATCGACGACCTGTGCCGGCTGTTCATCAAAGCTATGGAAGACGGCTCCATGAAGGGCGCCTACAACGGCGCGGCCCCCTATCCTGTCACCAATAAGGAACTGGCGGAAGCCCTGAAAAAGGCCCTGGGCAAAGCCGCCCTGCTCGTACCGGCGCCCGCCCTCTTCCTGCGGCTGGCCATGGGCGAAATGGCCGACGTGGTACTGCACAGCACCCGCGTGAGTTCGGAGAAGATCGAAGCGGCCGGCTTCGAGTTCCTTTTTCCTACCCTGGAAGCGGCCTTGCCCGACCTGCTGGAACGGGAGGTGTGAGATTTTTGATTTTGCCCGTCCGTCTAGTTGATGAAAATCCCTTTTTTGGAAAGTACTTTTCCCTGGCTGCTGATGACGACGAAATAGATGCCGGTGGGCAGAGCGGGGAGCGGCAGGCTGTAGCTCCCGGAAGAAAGAGCCTGTTCCTCCAGTTTGCGGGAATCCACTTTGGAGCCGCTGCTGTTGAAAACCGTTATCTGCAGGCCGGCCGGCGGCGCCTGCCCATCCCATCGGAGCATCACGAAGCCGGAGCCTGGAGAAGAGAAGATATCCACCGGCGGGGGAAGCCCGGGCTGCTCGCTCCGGGTAGGGCCGTAGCTGTGTTCCATCCACCCGATGCCGCCTTCTGAGAGCAGCTCGTTGTGGAAGTCGAAAAAAGCGGCGTTTTCCTGATGGGAGCCCTGGCCCCAGGGCGTGAAGCAGGAAGAAGAAAGCCAGGCCGGTTCCCAGTAGATCACGCCTTTCCCGCCATTGTCGATCACTGTTTGCGTCAGGTCGATAAGCCATCGCTTCTGGTTCTGCGGGCTGACGGGCAGGTAACCCGGATAGGGAGCGTTATTGGTGTTGGCGGCGTTGTCGTTGTAAGCCAGCGTCCAGATGTAGGCAGTTTCCAGTATCATCACATCATAGGCCGGATAAGTATTGCGCAACCCGGCAATGATGGCGCCGGTTTCCTCGATGCTGGCAGGCTGGTGCCAGGCCCAGTAGTAGGAGATTCCCATGATGTCGAAATCCGTGACGCCATGCGCGATGAATTGTTCGAAGTACCACAGGGAAGAGGAGGGGCCGGCAATGTGCAGGGCTATGCGGATGCGCTGCCCGGAGGCCTGCTCCACATCTCTTATCGCCTGTATGCCGGTGTTGAAAAGGGCGGCGTTCCTGTCCCATTCCAGTACCCAGCCCGCGTTGTTGGCCTCGGGGGAGAGCAGGATGCCGCGGTTGGTTTCATTGCCCAGCTGTACCATTTCCGGCAGCAGGCCCTCCTGCCGGAGTTCCGACAGGGTGTTATAGAGGTAATTGTAGAGAGAATCCTGAAGCAGGGGCAGGCTGTCCACCACGCCCAGCCAGGCGGCGGGCGCCAGTTGCCGGGAGGGGTCGGCCCAGAAGTCGGACAGGTGAAAATCGAGCAGCACCTGCATGCCTGCCTCTCTGGCGCGGCGGATGCTGCGTTTCACATCCGCCAAATCCGAATAGCGGGCGCCGGTATTGAGCGAGTCGTACCAGGCCGGCGTATGCCAGAGCCGCAGGCGCGCCAGCCCGCAGTTGTGGGCGGCAAAAATCTCATAGGGATCCCTTGCTTCGTCGTTTTCGTAATAAACCACCCCGCAATCCTCCATCTCATTGACGTAGGAGAGGTCGGCGCCGAAAAAGAAGGATTGGGACAAAACGGGGGAGGCCGTGGCCAGCATAAAAGCGATCAGGGCGGGGATGTTCGGAAAAGGGAGCATGATGTGTTGATTGAGTTAACAAAGTTGCCGGAGTTGATCTGGCAGTGCTAACCTAATCAAATCCAGCAACTTAATCAACCCGTCAACTTAAAATTTAATCGAGGGGCGGGATGCGCAGCATCTGTCCCGGGTAGATGAGGTCGGGGTCTTTCAGCATGGGCTTGTTCGCTTCGAAGATCACCGGGTACTTCATGGCGTTGCCATAGAATTGTTTGGCGATCTTGGAAAGGGAATCGCCTTTTTTAACTTCGTAGAACTGTGCTTCCGGCGCAGGGGTGGCAACCGTCAGCCGGTCGTCTACGGCGGCAATGCCTTCGACATTACCCAGGGCGAGGATCACCTTCTCCCGGTTGGCCTGCGAATCCACTTCGCCCGATACGATGACCGTATCGCCCTGCAGTTCTACGTTCAGGCCTTTCACCGGCAGCCCCAGGCCTTCCACGGCCATCTTCAGCAGGGCGGCCCTTTGCCGGTTCATGGATTCTTCCGTTGCAGCGGGGGTGCTTTCCGTTGTCTTTGGAGCGGCCTTTTCCTCTTTGCTGAAGAGCTTTGCGCCAGCGTTTTTCAGAAATGAAAAAATTCCCATTATTTTATTATTTTGGTTAATGAATGCCGGTTTCGTAAAGGTACTTTCTGTCCCGAAATTTTTTTTTGCGACGATTAAATGTTACAAATGTCACTTTTTTAGAAAAATAATTGCGGCCCGTCAAGCCAGGGCCTTTTGCCTTCCATTTTACTTTATCTTCCGTTTTCCGGCTAAGGCCCTGTATCCTTTCACTATTTTGCCGATAGATTAACTGAAAGGACATTTCATGTTGTAAAAAGATTGTTGAACAGAATAATGTCACTTTTTTTACACTTGGGGTTCAAAAAATTTGGAAGGTTGGCTCAAAATGTATTACTTTTGAGCACTACCAATAATTTTCTTCACTCTATCAGAGAGAGCGCGTT
>CAZAXA010000248.1:0-8898 GCA_964488965.1 uncultured Phaeodactylibacter sp.
CGGTGTGGCCCATAGCCCACATCTGGGTAGCGCCGATAGTGGACAGGCCGCGCTCTGTGCTGTTCTCCTGCACCGGGGCGGCGAGGCGTTCGGCGCAATCATCCATGATCTCAACTTCATCATTGGGCAGGATTTGGCCGACTGCTTTATCCTGGCTGAGCCGGGCGATGGCCGGGCCGTTGGCCTCAACAAAAATGGCGTTGCTGATCCAGAAGGGGTGAATGCTGCCCGCCTTGACGCCATCGAGTTTTTCCAGGCGGGCCAACAAGGCCGGCTGGGTGGCGGCCGCCTTTGCCTGAAGCCTGGTGATCACTTCATAGGCCCGTTCTTCCAGGCCCGCCTTGCGATCCAGCAGTTCCTGCTCCAAAGCCAGAATATCGACGCGGTCTTCCAGCAACAACAACACCGGATGATAGGCATCCGGAGCTTCGGCTATCGCCTGGAGCACCTTCGGGGCGGTCCTGGCCTCGTCAACAGACTGGGCAAATGTACTCGGCCCGAACAGCATCAGAGTGGCTATGCCGAGATAAAACTTCTTCCATACTTTGTTCATCCTTAAAAAAGGTTTTGAGGTTTACAAACAGATTTTAATACTGCCAGAAAAGATGAGGGGCCATCAGCCTGGCTGATCGTGCAGTTTCCTGGATATGCTTTCTTGTTCGTTTATATGGGGAGGGCATCTTAAAAACGCCGGGCTAAGGTAAGCATTTTCCCATTTTCAACTGGATAACAGCCGACAATTAATGTAAAATGTGATGGGAGCTGCGCGGTTTTAAGGATTTGCGGTTTTGCGGCTTCCTCGTCCGGCGGAGGCGGCCTTCCTCCGCTCCAGTTCCTCCACCACGGCCTCCAGGCAGGTATGAAATTCTTTTTTCAGCTTGTGTTCCCAGAAGCGGAAGACCGTCCAGCCCATCTCCTGCAGGCGCCGGGTGTTCTGCCGGTCGCGCTGCATGTTGCGTTCGATCTTCGGTATCCAGTATTCGCGGTTGCGCTGAATGCGGGGCTTTTTCTCCGCCCAGTTGTAGCCATGCCAGAATTCCCCGTCGACGAATACCGCGACCTTGTACTTCTTTACAGCAATATCCGGCTTGCCAGGCAGGCCTTTCACGCCTTTCCGGTACCGGTATCCCAGGGCCCACAATGCCTTGCGCAGCATCAGCTCCGGCCTGGTGTCGGCAGAGCGGATCCTGCTCATCAGCCGGGAGCGTTCCTCCGGCGTGTAGCGGCTTTGCTCCTCGCTGAAAGCAGGCACTTTGATGGGAGGGTCGTTCATGGTGGAGTTGTTGAATTACGAGTTCAGGTTTAAGAATCCCTACCTGCAATATAATCATAAAACTACATAACTAACCGGGGGTGTGGTTATTCGCCGTGATATAGTCCCGCGCAGACAGCAATATAACTATGGAACAATCGAGCAATTCAGCTCCCTGAAAACAATTCTCCTCCGATGTTTGTACTAATTAACAGTTAATTCTATCTTAGGGCTGAAGTTTCCGGGCAGGCACATAATACAAGGGCTTGCCCTATTCCCAAAATCACTTCACAACAAAGGAAAATGAGCAGGAGAAAAGGCTTTTTTGAGTCTCACAACCCCGTTATGAAAGAAACCGCCTACCAGCAGGCTGCCCACGAGGTGCTAGATGGCGATATGGCGCGCACCGCCGGCGGTATTGTAGAACGGATGACCGTTCAGGGCGCCATCAATAAGTCCCTCATCCTGGGGGGCATCATGCTGCTCACGGCGGCCATCAGCTTCTCCATGGCCAACCCGCTGTTCCTGTGGGGCGGCGCCATCGGGGGATTGATCGTCGTGATCATCGCTTCCATGAAACCACATTTGTCGCCGACGCTGGCGCCGGTCTATGCCGGGCTGGAAGGCCTCTTCGTGGGGGCCGTATCGGCGGTCTATGCGAGCCTGTTCAACGGCATCATCTTCCAGGCCGTCACGCTGACCATGGCCGTGTTCTTCCTGATGCTGTTCATCTATAAGTCCGGCATCATCAAAGTGACCGGCAAGTTCCGCACGGGCATCATCATGGCTACCGGCGCCATCTTCGTGTTTTACCTGCTCAACTGGGTACTCTCCTTCTTCGGCATCCACATGCCGTACCTGCATGAAGGAGGCTGGATCGGCATCGGCATCAGCCTGGTGATCGTGGCAGTGGCCGCCCTTAACCTGCTGCTCGACTTCGACAACTTTGAAAAAGGCGAGCAATACGGCGCCCCGGCATATATGGAATGGTTCTCCGCGATGGGCCTGCTCATCACACTGGTGTGGCTCTACATCGAGATTCTCCGCCTGATCGCCATTTTCTCTTCGAACGATTAATAATTAAAGATATCCGTAAACAGGCCAGGCGCGGATGTGCACTTCAGTGTGCCATCCGCGCTTTGCTTTAAAGTACTATCCGCCATGACCAGCCAGGAAAGAGAAGTACTCCGAAAAAAGATCGTGGAAACGATCGCCGGAATGGAAAAGGAAGTGAAACGCCTGGAAGAAGCCACTCAGCCCATCTCTCCGGAAAACGCCATTGGTAGGGTCAGCCGTATGGATGCGATCAACAACAAGGGCGTCTCAGAAGCGGCCCTGCGCTCGGCCCGCCGTAAATTGTCCAGCCTGCGCCTGGCCTTCGCTAAAGTGGATAACCCCGACTTCGGCCTCTGCAGCCGATGTAAGCGGCCCATCTCGCCCGCCCGCCTGATGTATATGCCCGAAAGTACGCGCTGCGTGAGGTGCGCGGACAGGTAGGGGGAGGGTGTTTGTGTGTTTATGTGTTTGTGTGCTCCCCTGCTCATTGACCAATATCATCGCATTTTTGGCCTGTTTTTCCTACTTTTTTCAGAAAAACTTATGGCTACGCGGCATTTCCTCTACCTGATATTAGCCTGCTTCCTTGCCGGGAGTTGCCAGGGCCCGGGGGAAAAAGAGGCGCCTTTATTGCATCTGTACCAGGACAGCACCGTAGTAGTACAGGCAGACAGCCTGCCGGAAGGGCCCGCGAAAGTGATCATCCTGGAACGGGATGTAAAGATCAAGGGCTATTTCGCCTTCCTGGACTCTATCATTGCCTGTGAAGGGCCCCTTCTCCCCTATCCCCTCACCGAGCACCTGCTGGTGCGGGCCAACCCATGGATCATCGACAGCCTGGCCAATACCGATTATTACCGGCTGATGGCTCGCGACAGCTTCGTTTACGGCCAGGAGGAAATGACCATACTGCGGCGGGGCGATAGCCTGATACTACCCGGCTTTTGGCAGGCACAGGCGCTGACGGCGCGCATAAACAACACCCTGATAGATATCAACATCCCGGAATATACGCTGCGCATCATCGAATCAGGAGACACCCTGTACCGTTTTCCGGCCCGGGTGGGGCGCAACCAGCGCAAGTACCTGGCCCTGGCGGGCGCCACTGTAGACCTGCGAACGCTGCCCGGCAAGGGTAAGATCGTCCGCATCGCGCGCTACCCCATTTTCCTGGACCCCGCCACCGGCCGCCGCTTCACCCATACCCGGCGCGATGACGGCCGTACCACCCTCATGCCTCTCATCCCCTGGATAGAACCCGAGATCGACGGCCACCGCTACGGGCAGCTGATCCACCCCACTCCCAACCCCAGGACCCTGGGCAAAGCATACTCCAACGGCTGCATAGGCGTGAAAGAGGCCGACGCCTGGTACATTTATTACCACGCCCCGGTGGGGACGAACATACACATCCATTACCAACTGGCAGTACAGGATGAGAGCGGTAAGCTCGTCGAATTAAAAGATATTTACAACTGGAAAGGCCGGCACAGGGAGAAAACCGAAGAGGCCATGGGCCCGGAAGAAGCTTCCAGGAAGATCGCGACGGGCTGCGTTTGCGACGAAGAAAATGGAGGCCTGTAAAATAAAAACAGGGCAGCTACGCCGAGGCGTAGTACCCTGTATAACCCCAAAAAACCAAATGAAAACAATCTACATATGAATGATCTTCATCGAACATCGAAGAAGCCGATATCGAACCTGTTTATCCACACTTCGGAGCAGCTCTTTACTTCCCCTTAGTGTCTTATTAACGCAAAGTTAACAGATATTTTGAAATTCAATAGCAAAGAAGCAAATTTTTGCTGCAGAAACTTAAATTTGACGGCGATCCACAACAAATCAAGGCTTTGCGCTTTCATATATATTTGAGGCTTCTCTTCCGAAGCATCGCAATGACCATAGCAATGTACAGATTTTTTTTTGAAACCACAACCTGTTTTGGCCCAAATCGACAATTGGTGTCGCAACATTAACACTTCTGCCAAAGACGCTATACGTACGGATTTGAGGAACAAAAACCGAGGTGGCAGTTTCCGGCCTCAAACATAAAAAAAACAAAAAAGTTGACCAAAGTAAAGAAGATTTATGCCTGTACCAGTTGCGGCGCCACTTCCCCAAAGTGGATGGGGAAATGCCCGCATTGTGAAGAATGGAACACTTATGTCGAAGAGATCATTGCCAAAGAAACGACTCAGGAAAGCAAGCACAAGGCATGGAGGCGCGATGAGGCCAGGGGGGGCCCTCGGCCGGTAGCCCTGCCGGAAATACAGGCGGGCAATACCCGCCGGCTGGCCACGCCGGACGGAGAGCTGAACCGGGTGCTGGGCGGCGGCATCGTTCCGGGCAGCCTTGTCCTGATCGGCGGGCAACCCGGAATAGGGAAGTCAACGCTCCTCCTGCAGCTGGCGCTGCAGTTGCCGGCTACCATCCTCTACGTTTCCGGTGAAGAGAGCGACGAGCAGATCAAGATGCGCAGCGACCGCATTGGGGGCGCCCCGGAGCATTGTTTCATTCTTGCAGAAACCAATACCAACAAAATCCTGCAGCACGCCCAGGAACTGAACCCCAGCCTCATTATCATCGATTCTATACAGACGCTATCCAGCCCGCATATCGAGTCTATGCCGGGCAGCGTTTCCCAGGTGCGGGAATGCGCCGGAGAGCTGCAGCGCTTCGCCAAAGAAAGCAATATACCGGTCTTTCTCATCGGGCACATCACCAAGGAAGGCTCCATTGCCGGGCCGAAACTCCTGGAGCACATTGTTGACGCGGTGCTGCAGTTCGAGGGCGACCGCAACTATACCTACCGCATCCTGCGGACGATCAAAAACCGCTTTGGCAGCACCGACGAACTGGGCATCTACGAGATGGAGGCCAGCGGCCTGCGGGAGGTATCCAACCCCTCGGAACTGTTGCTCTCCCAAAAGGATGAGGATCTTTCAGGCAGCGCCATCGCCGCCACCATCGAAGGGCTGCGCCCCATGCTCATCGAAGCCCAGGCCCTGGTCAGCACTTCGGTCTACAGTACGCCCCAACGTTCCGCTACGGGCTTCGACCTGCGCCGGCTCAGCATGCTGCTGGCCGTACTGGAAAAGCGCAACGGCCTGCCCTTCGCCATGAATGATGTCTTCCTGAATATCGCCGGCGGCATCCGCGTTGACGACCCCGCCATCGACCTGGCCATCGTCAGCGCCCTGATCTCCTCCCTCGAGGATGTGGCCATCCCCACCAATATCTGCTTTGCCGGCGAAGTAGGCCTCTCCGGGGAAATTCGCGCCGTCAACCGCGTGGAACAGCGCATCCAGGAAGCCAACCGGCTCGGCTTCAGCGAGATTTACATCTCCAAATACAATACCAAAGGTCTGGACCCCGGCAGGTATGAAATAAAAATCCGCACTCTCGGAAAGCTACAGGAGTTGTATTCGGCGCTCTTTGAATGAACGGGCGCTATATTCATTCCTTCAGTAAATCATAGAAGGCCACCATGCTGTCCAGCATATTGGCCCTTACGACCGGGTCGGTTACCCAGCGCGGCATGGTGGGTTTCTCCAGGGTGAGCATGGAGTAGGTAACTTTAGTCCTGCCATTGTTCAGGGGCTGCAGGCGCCAGAGGCCCTGGATGCCTTCCAGCCGCTTGACGCCGTCCCTGGGAGGCACACGGTGATCGTCAACGGAGCGGAAATGGATGAGAGTATGGCTTCCTTCACGTCCCAGGTGATAACGCATCAGGCAGTCCTGGTCATTCATCGGCCAGGGCACATCATAACGGATGTAGGACATCCACCCGGAGGCGCTCTTTCCTTCAACGGCCTTCACTTCACCGGCCGCTTTCATCCATTTTATCACTTTATCCGCATCCTGGATGAACGGCAGAATCTCATCGGCGCCGGCAGATACGGTGAATTCGGACTTGAGTTCCCGCGTCTCCCGGCCTTCCCCTTCCACTTCGAACCAACGCTCGTACACGCGTATATCTTCCTGTTTCCTGACTACGCTGAAGGCCCGCGTAGAGTTGGCGGAAGCCAGGGCAAGCGGCTGGGCGTCCAGGCTTAAAAGAAACGACAGGGAAAAAGACAAGGCCAAAAGGGTGCGGTTCATATATCTTCTTATGATCTTTGGGCGCCAAAATTGAGAAAATATTTCCTCTTATTCAACACCGTTCGCAGCGATAATGATGTTAATTCCTCCTCTCCACCCCCATTTGTCTTATCTTTTTAACAAATTACAGAATATTATATAATTAATGCCCGCAGGCATCGGGAGCGCGACAGCCGGGAAAAACAGATATAAACTACCTTAACGGCTCCGGCGTTTAAGAGGCATGGAGAAGCATCCCATTTTACTCTTCGACGGCGTTTGTAACCTGTGCAACGGCGCGGTGCAATTCATCATTCAGCGAGACCCGTCAGGCATTTTCCGCTTCGCCTCGCTGCAGTCAGAGGCCGCCGCAGGCATGCTGGCGCGATTCCCGGAGGCGCCCCGGAATATCAGCACCATCGTATTGCTGGAAAATGGCCGGCTGTACACCCGGTCAGACGCCGCCCTGCGAGCCGCCCGCTACCTGCCCGCCCCCTGGCCGGCACTTTATGGCCTCATCATTATACCCCGCCCTCTGCGCAACGCCGTCTACGACTGGATCGCCCGCAACCGCTACCGCTGGTTCGGGAAAAAAGATCAGTGCATGGTTCCTGCGCCGGAGCTGAGGGAAAGGTTTCTGGAGCAGGGCGCCGGGGGAAAGCCTCGGTAATGTGTTTAGGTGTTTAGGTGTTTAGGTGCGCCCTTCCAAAGCAGGAACGAACGCACCAACATCGCCCCCTACCTCCTCCACCAGTTATCCCCTGCGTCTGCATCAATCAGTTTGTGATAAGGGTCAACCGCTATGGCCGCGGGCGGTTTGTCCACTATGATCGTCACCTTATTGTGGATGCGGGTGATCCTGTGCTTTTGGAGATACAACGCGTCCTCTTCTCTGCCGCCATCCGCAGCTTTTGTGCCGAAGATACCCAGCTCGATATAATCCTGCAAGGGCAGGGAGCGAACGGGAGATTTCCTGCGGCGGCTTTGGTGGGAAAGGGAGGTTCCGTTTTCATCTGCGAACAGGCGCTTCCCACCCTCGCCGCTCCGGTACTTACTGACGATAAATCCGATATCCACCTGATACCGGCCATCCTCCAGAGGGGTTACGCGGGCATCCTCCACCCAATTGTCATATAGCGTTATCGTTTCGAACAGGCCTTCGATGAGGTAGGCCAAGGAATCCGGCGTTGCCGCACGGATGTGGGCCAGCATTTCCAGAGAGGTGGTATAGGGCGCTTCCTGAAAGCGCACTTCATCCAGATAAGCTTTTACAGCGGCATTGAGCTTTTCCTCCCCGAGGTACTCGCTCAGGGCATAAAAAACCAGAGCCCCTTTCCGGTAGTTGACGTAGTCCTGGCCGGGTTCGGCGTAGATGAGGGCCCTCTCGGCCCGGCTTTCCTCTCCCCTTCCTTTCAGATACAGGCCCAGGTTCAATTTGAGGAAGCGGCGCATTACGGCTTTGCCATACTGCCTTTCCATCACTTTCAGGGCGGTGTATTCCGCCATGCTCTCGGTCAGCATGCGGGCGCCCAGCACATCGGCGGGCAGCAGTTGGTTGCCCCACCACTGATGGGCCATTTCATGAGCGGCGATGTAGAAGGGGAAGTTGATGTCCTCTTCCCGTATATCGGCAAGGAATTGCACCTCAGAAAAAGGAATGGAATTGGCGAAGGTAGTGGCATATCCTCCTGCCGTCAGCGGAAATTCGATGATGCGGGCCTGCCGGTGCTGATAAGGGCCGAAGTAGTGGCTGTTGTAGGCCAGGGCGCCCTTAAGGCCGTTCATCATATGGCCCAGATTGTAGCCGTGCCCCGGGTGGTAGTAAATTTCCAGGCCGACATCGCCCCATTTATCCCGCTTCACGGCGTAGCGCCCGGAGTTGAAGCCGTAGTAATTCTTGATCCTGCTGTCCATCTCGTAGTGAAAATAGCGCCGCCCGTTCTCCACCCACTGCCTCTGCAGGTACCCCGGAGCAATGGCGATCTGATCTTCGGAAGTGCTGACGGTGGCCTCAAAAGCGATCCAGTCGGCGTCCAGGGAAGAATAGGAATTGTAAAGGGCGGCGCTGTCTTCCGGAAAAGGTTTTTCGCTCTCCCGGGGGGGCAGGCCGTATCGGGCGCGTCTGCCGGCGCCTTCCAGTTCCAGGGGCCGGTATCCCAGGCCGGGGAAGATATCATTGGTAAAAAAGGCGCCGTTGCGCCGGACGGGAGAACTCGTGCGAAAAAGGCCGTTGGGTTCGTTGCTCAGTTCGAAGCGGAGCTCCAGGCTATCGCCCGGCTCCAGGCCCTGTTCGAGGCGATGGATTCCAAAACGGATGAAAGTGTCCATGCTCACCAGCCGGGCAGGCCGGTCAAAGCGATACTGTGTTTCCTCGTCATAGCTGTAATGGACCAGCAGGGTGTCTATCCTTTGGCCCGATTTGTTCACCAGCGTGTACACGCCATCGGCCCTGAGATCGCGGCTGTCAGGAAACAGGTGTACATTCAGCCGCACCGCCGCTATCCTGGGCT
>CAZAXA010000249.1:0-8852 GCA_964488965.1 uncultured Phaeodactylibacter sp.
GATGCCGATAAGCTCTTCATCTTCGGGCCGGCAGAGGCCAAAAAGGGCCTGGAAAAGGCCATTGCCGGTTCCAGAAACTTCAAACCGGAACTGCTCAGTACGGAAACTGCCGGCAGCATGACCCGCAACCAAATGGCCGCCAGGGTCAGGGATTTTTTTGATGCGGTAACGAACTGATGGATAATCCCTTTGCCGGATGCTGATAAAAATCAATGGTGGCCAATGACAAAGTGCAGTGCGCCGCGGTGGCAGTTCATTTATATTTAAACGTGAAAGTGTGTTTCTTTGAAACCAAAACAATCCAATATGTGGCGCGCAAAGATCAGGAACCGTGCATTTGACCGCATGGGGGAGGAATATGCCAAGTTGATAGACCCCAACCACTTCCTGGGGCGGAGCGCCTTTGACATTTCCTACAAAAACATGCCGCCGGTGAATATTACCCGGGAGGGCAAGCTTTTCGAGATGGAAGTCATGACGCCGGGTTTTTCCAAAGAGGAGCTGGAAATTACGGTTAAGGATGACATCCTTACCATTCGTGGTGAAAAGGCCGCTTCCCGAAAGGAGAAGGAGGTAAAATACATCGTTGAAGAGTTCGATTTCGACTCCTTCGAGCGCAAGTTCAAACTGGCCAATGCTATAGGGCATGAAAAGATCACTGCCGAGTACGAAAACGGTATCCTGAGGCTGACCTTCATCGACGTGCCAAAGGACGAAGAGAAAGCCTATAAGAAAGTGGCGGTAAAGTAAGTAGCAATTGATTTCAGGCGCAAGGCGGCAACCCCGGCGTTGCAGGCGCGTGAAACGCTACATACGGCATTTTTCCCGCCCCGTGCAGGACGTTAGTATGCATAAGGGGAAAAATGCTGGTGAGAAAGCCGGTAAAAGCGCAAACGAGGCGTTCTTTGTTTGCGCTTTTACTTTTTTTGGGCACCTTAGCTATAATTAAAAAATATACCTGCATGCAAAGATTTCGCAGAATCCTAGTCGCGCTCGACCTTTCCGCTGCCGACCGGCACATGCTTCGCTATCTGGCTGCCAATGCAAGGCTGCTGGGCGTGGAGAAAGCCTATTTCGTGCATATCATGCCCGATTTCACCCTCCCCAAACAGGTGGATGTCGAATTTCAAAAGCTCTTTGCCCCGGAGTATCCGGTGGATGAAAAAGCGCGCGATAAGCTCGGCTTTGACGTCCAGGAGGCCTTCGAAGATGATGTGCCGTTTGAATACTCCATAGAAGTCATCGAGGGCAAACCCTATGACAAGATATTACACTGGGCCAAAGTAAAAGAAGCGGATCTCCTGGTGGTAGGCAAAAAGGAAACCAGTGAAGGCAGCGGCATCACCGCCCGGCGGGTGGCCCGCAACGCCCGGTGCAACATCTTGTTCATACCGGACGGCAGCTATACCGAAGCCGACAATATAGTCGTCCCCATTGATTTTTCCAACCACTCCCTGCACGCGCTTCAGCTTGGCCTGGCCCTCAAGGGCCGCCGGGAAGAAACGTCCATTCATGGCATTTACATCGTTGACCTTCCCCCGGAAGACTATTATACCCAATCCCGGCCAGGGACAGGCTACCGCGGCATCCTGATGGAGTCGGCCAAGGTCGCCTACGATGGCTTTGTCAGGGACAACAACCTCCCGGCAGGCCGGATAGCTATGGCCTTCCTGGAAAATAAAAAGCACGACATCGCCGGCCATATCGAAGACTTTGCCCTGGAAAAAGAAAACAGTATGATCATCATGGGCGCCAAGGGGCATTCTCCTTTTCAGACCTTCCTCTTCGGCAGCATTACCGAAAAACTGGCCGAGCGCTTCAATAAATTGCCGCTTTTAGTAGTAAGGTGACTCGCCGGGCATCGGCCGGCACAAAACGGCCACAAATAAGGCCGCCCTCCAACCTCAGCCCCCGGCCTTTTGTTCCTAATTGTGTAATGTGGCCGTTTCAAATGAAAATAGGCAATGGAATACATTGATTATTACAAAGTGCTGGGCGTAGGCAGAAACGCTGCGACGGAAGAGATCAGGAAGGCCTATCGCAAAATAGCGAGGAAATACCATCCGGACCTGAACCCGGATGATAAGGAAGCCGAAAAGAAATTCAAGCAGGCCAATGAGGCGCATGCGGTGCTGAGCGACCCGGAAAAACGCAAGAAGTACGACCAATACGGGAAGGACTGGGAGCATGCCGAAGCTTTTGAACAGGCGCGCCGGCAGCAAGGCGGAAGAGGAGGGCGTAGCGGGGCTTATGCGCAGGCGGAACGTTTTGGCAGGGCCGATGATTTTTCAGAATTCTTCCGTTCTATGTTTGGCGATGATATCGGTTTTGGAGGCTTCGGGGGCAGCCGCCGACGGACGATGTCTTTCAGGGGGGAAGATTACCGGGCAGAACTCCAGCTCAGGCTGCGGGATGTTTACAAAGACAGGGCGCAGGTGCTCACGGTCAACGGCAAAAAAATCCGCCTTACCATTCCTGCCGGAGTGGAGGACGGCCAGGCAATACGGATCAATGGGCTGGGTGGGCCGGGGCGCAACGCCGGCGAAAAGGGCGACCTGTACCTCACTTTTCGCATCGAGGAGGACGATGTCTTCCAACGCATCGGCAGCGACCTGTACGCCACGGCGCCAATGAGCCTGTACACCGCCGTCCTGGGAGGCAAACTGGAGGCGCCTACGCTGGACGGCAAAGCTACCATCACCATTCCTCCCGAATCCGAAAACGGCAAAAAAATCCGGCTGAAGGGCAAGGGGATGCCGGTGTACAAAAAGAAAGGCCAGTATGGCGACCTTTACATTACGCTGCAGGTACAACTTCCCCGGAAGCTCAGTGAGGAAGAGCGCCGGCTGTTCCGGCAACTTGCGGCCTTGCGAAAAAATTAGCAAATCCTTACCACAGCCTGAATATCATGCCAATAAGGCACACAAACATATGAACGAACCGGAAATGCAGGAAAGGCGGTATGAAAAAATGCCCGCTGCCTGGCAGGGCGCCTTCACCCGGGAAGAACCTCAATCTTTTTAGCATGGCCACTCTTCCTTCTCCCCTGTTGGTTCTCGTTACCGGCCTTCCGGGCGCCGGCAAGACGACTTTTAGCCGCGCGCTCGCCAAAGCGCTGGATGCCCGCCACTTCAATACCGATATCATTCGGAGCAATCTGGGTTTGAGGGGCCGCTATGATGAGCGAAGTAAACAGGAGGTGTACCGGTTTATGGAAGAAAGGGTTGAAGAGGCGCTGCGGGCAGGCCGGCGGGTGGTGGTTGACGGTACTTTCTACCGGGAAGCGCTGAGGGCGTCGTTCCTGGTATTGGCCGGAAAAAACCAAAGTCCTGCCTGC
Source organism: uncultured Phaeodactylibacter sp. (assembly GCA_964488965.1). Classification (GTDB taxonomy): domain Bacteria; phylum Bacteroidota; class Bacteroidia; order Chitinophagales; family Saprospiraceae; genus JACJXW01. The sequence goes on from CAZAXA010000249.1 coordinate 3,338, forward strand.
TGGATAGTGATTGAAGCCCCGGAGGTTATCATCAAAGAACGGGTGTCTCAAAAGCGGGAGTACAGCGAAGCAGACTTTGAAGTCTATTTCAAAATCCGGGATTCCTGGGAGCCGCTGAACGCGCCCCACCTCACATTGCAGTCCGGATTTCTCGAAACAATGGTGGAACGTGCACTTGCTTACATTTCCAATCAAACCAAAGGCCCATGACCGGCGAACAGCTACAAGCGTTGATCCATTCCCCGGGCTTGTCAGGCAATGGCAGCCCGCCGCAACTGATAGAAACCCACATATCCTGGGTTATCCTTACCCCCGGGTGGGCCTTCAAACTCAAAAAGCCGGTTCAGTACGATTTTCTTGACTTCTCTACCCTCGAAAAGCGCCGGTACTTCTGCCAGCAGGAAGTGAAATTGAATAACCGCCTTACTCAGGGCGTTTACCTGGGCGTATTGCCGGTGGTGGAAACGGGGAAAGGTTTCCGGATCGGAGGGGACGGTAAAGTGGTGGATTATGCCGTTCAGATGAAACGGCTCGACAACCATCTGCAGATGGATGTCCTCCTGGGCGAGGGAAAGGTTGAGGCTTCTCACATGGAAAGGCTGGCGGAACAACTGGCGGCTTTCCACCTTCGGACGGATGTTGTCGAACAACCCCTCAGCCTGGAGCGTATGAAAGAAGATTTTGCCGGGCTGGACATTGTACTTCCCTACCTGAGTGAAAAATGGGGGGAAGAGGCCGGAAGGCAAGCTTCTGAAGGTATTGCTTTCGCCCGTGCTCTGCTGGACGCGCTTGCTTCCCGCCTGGCGGAACGAAGCCGGCAGGGCTGGGTGGTTGACGGCCATGGAGACCTGCACTCCCGCAACATATTCCTGCTGCCGGAACCGGTTATTTTTGACTGTATCGAATTCAACCCACATTTCCGGGAGGTCGACGTGTTGAACGAACTGGCTTTTCTGTGTATGGACCTCGACTACCACTGCGCCCGCCACCTGGAGGAGCCGCTGCTGAGGGCCTACCTCCGCGAGAATCCCTGCATTGCGGAAGATACCGACTGGACAGTCTTTGCCTATTACAAATGGTACCGCGCCAATGTCAGGCTTAAAGTGAGCGCCCTGAAGGCCATGCAGGGGGGCAATGCTGATGCTGAAAGCGCGGCAGAGGAGTACTGGCAGTTGTTTACGACCTATTATCATGCGCTGAGGGAAGAATGGAAGGGGCGCCTTCCCTGAGATGGGAGAAGGGATGCCGCAGCGCCCGCCTGTGGCCGGAGTTGGGAATAGGGTGCGGGTATAACAACCGTGACGAAAACCCTGCCCTGCGATCAGGATGATCGCGGCGCGAAAAAGAAAAGGAGCACTTGAAAAAGTGCTCCTGTATTCCCTAAAATCACCCAATTGAGCTCTTGGCCCCGAGATAATCGGGGGTTAAGCCTTGTTTGCCTTGTCAGTACCACAAAGAAAGCATATTAGGGTTGCCCGGTCATTGACATTTGTCATCCGTGGCTATGATTTTGATCAACCGGTTAAAAGTCGTTGAAAATTACGTGAAGCAGAATGGCCGCTACTTTAATTCCTGATAAACGGGTTTGTTCTTTCCGTTGTGCCGCACTCAATAATTCGGCCGTACACCACTACGGGCTGCATGAGAAAAGTCAGGATAAGCGGTGATATTTCTCATTCGGTTTGCCGTTAAAAAATTGCTGTTTTGACAGGAGGATCGTGGATATAACAGAACCACGAGTGAAGCAGCCTTTCTTTGGCCTAACAGACAAAAGCCATGAGAATGATTAAGAAAATCCTGTTCCCTACCGACTTTTCGGCAACGGCCCAGAATGCATTCCGCCATTGCCTTTTTCTGGCCGACAAATACGGGGCTGATATTGAAATACTCCATGTGATCTTTCCCGAATACGAAGCGCTGGACCTTCCGGTCATGGCAGCTCAGGCCACCAAAGAAAAGGCGGAGGCCGCGCGGCTGGCGCTGAAGGCCTTCACGGAATCCGGGCTTATACAATTGCAGGCCGCCCACCGGCTGGCCGGCGTTCCGGCCATACATTCGGATGTGGAGGTCGGTACGCCGGGCAGCCTCATTTGCGATACGGCCCGGAGGAACGGCGCCGACCTCATCGTGATGGGCACCAAGGGCGAGCACAATATACTGGAACGGATTTTCGGCAGTGTCACTACGGCTGTTATCGAGTATGCTCCCTGCAATATCTGGATCGTTCCGGAAGAGGCTGTTTTTGGCCGGGTCAGCATTATTGTTTATGCCAGCGACCTCATGGAAGCCGACCCTTACCACATATGGGAGGTGGGAAAGATGCTTGAGCCTTTCAGCCCTATCATCCACTGTGTTCATGTCAATGTGAACGGCTCGGTGGACGGCGCTATTGACTTTGCGAGCCTGGGCGCCTTTTTTGAGCATCATGCCCCTGCCCTGCAGATCAATTTCCATCCTCTTTCGGGCAGTTCGGTAACCCAGGCCCTGGAAGAATTTATTGACACTTACGATGCCGGCCTCCTGGCCATGTATGCGCCCCATCATAACTGGCTGGCCCGGCTCCTGCGCAGAAGCCACACCAAGCGCATGGCCTTTGAAGCCCGTGTACCCCTGTTAATTATCAAAAAATAACACCTCCCATGGGCGAATTAAGTGTTAAGCCGGCGGCAGCGTCCCGGAACGAGTTTATCCGTTTCCTGCTTCGGGACGTTGAGGCTCTGGATCACATGATCCGCGAGGGAATGTTTGAAAAAGGATACCGGCGGATCGGCGCGGAGCAGGAGATTTTCCTGGTTGACGAGTCCTGCCAGCCTGCCGGCGAAGGGCCTGCCTTGCTGGCCAGCCTGCCTTCGGCCTTCACTACGGAGATCGCCCGTTACAACCTGGAGATCAATCTCGGCCCTTTTGTCCTCGACGGGCAGGCTTTTTGCAAAACCGAACGGCAACTCCGGGAAATGCTGGGCGTCCTGGCCCGGGAAGCTCCGAAGCGCGACGCTTTTCCTTTGCTCACCGGCATACTGCCTACCTTACGCCGGCGCCACCTGGAATTGATGTACATGACCCCGCAAATCCGTTATTCCATCCTCAGTGAGGCGATGAGGCGGCGGCGGGGCAGCGAGTTCGAGATTCATATTCAGGGCGCCGATGAGTTGATCGCCTGCCTCGACTCCGTGATGTTTGAGGCCTGTAATACCAGTTGGCAAATGCATCTGCAGATACCTCCGGAGGAATTTTCTGAAAAATACAACTGGGCGCAGTGGATTGCCGGGCCGGTGCTGGCCGCCTGCGCCAATTCGCCGCTTTTGTTCGGGCGCGAGCTGTGGCATGAAACCCGGATTGCTCTCTTCCAGCAGAGTGTAGACACCAGGAGTTCCTCCAACCACCTGCGCAACAAGCTGGGCAGGGTGGGCTTCGGGCAGCAATGGTTCAGCGGGCCGGCGGCCAATATCTTCAAAGATAATATCAGCCGCTTCCCCTTGTTGCTCACGAGCGATATACAGGAAGATGCCCTGGAAATGCTGGACAGCGGGAATATTCCCAACCTCCGGGCCCTTCGCGTCCACAACGGGACTATTTACAGCTGGAACCGCCCCTGCTACGGCGTCAGCGATACGGGCCTGCCACACCTGCGTATCGAGTGCCGGCACCTGCCGGCGGGGCCTTCCGTGCAGGACGAAATGGCCAACTTCGCATTCTGGGTAGGCCTGATGAAGGGAATGCCCGGGCAATACGGCGCCCTGTGTGACGAACTGCCATTCCAGATGGCCAAAGACAATTTCTACCGGGCGGCCCGCTCCGGCCTCTGTTCCATCTTCAACTGGGGCAGCCATCAGATACCGGCCTTTGCGCTCATCCTGGAAAAATTGCTACCCATAGCCGAAGATGGGCTGAAGAACATCGGGGTAGACAGCCGGGAAGCCGGCCGCTACCTGGGGGTCATCGAAGGGCGCGCCCTCCGGCGCCAGAACGGAGCCCTGTGGATGATCCGCAACTTCCGCAAGCTGGCCGAATGCTATGGCAAGGGCGCCGCCGTCCAGGAAATCACCTCCGCCATACTTCAGCAACAACAAGCCGACATTCCGGTACACGAGTGGGATGATGTCGACTGCCGGCGCTTTTACGAGATCGGCAGCGGCAGGGAAACAGTTGGACGGGTAATGAAGGCCGATCTGTTCACCATATCTCAGGAGGAACCCCTGGAACTGGTGGAAGCCGTGATGCGGTGGAAGAATATTCGCCATCTGCCGGTTGAGGATGAAGACGGGAGGCTGGCCGGCCTCATCACGAGCACCAACCTCAGGCAGGCCGGCAGGCTTGAAAACAAGATCGCCGCCGACATCATGGTGCGCAACCTGATCACTGCTGAAGAGGACATGCTGCTGGAGGAAGGAGCGAGGCTGGTTAAACACAATAAAATTGGCAGCCTGCTCATTGTAAGGGACGGAAAACTGGTTGGCATACTGACCGATACGGATTTCCGGCGCCTTTATGGCAATTGCTGAATCTTTGAATACCCTCATCAACAAAAAGAAAATGAAAGCCAGGCCCACAGAAACGGAAAGCGGAAAAAAGGAGGGCGGCGCCTCTCCACGCAAAAAGATGGAACTGATCTACAACCGGGTATTTCTGGAACACGATACCGGCATGCACCCCGAGAGCAAAAAACGGCTGTTGGCCTTCGACAACCTGCCCGATACCGAGTTGATCGACGGCCTGCCCTATCTCGAACTGGTTCACTCAAAGCCCTACATCGAGAAAGTAAAAGCCGCCTGCAAGGCCAGCGCCCATATGGACGGCGATACCGCCACCTCGCCCGGCAGCTTCGATGCGGCCCGTTACGCTGTTGGCGCCACCATTATGGCTGCCGGCGCCGGCGGCTTTGCGCTGGTGCGGCCGCCGGGCCACCATGCCCACCCGGAGCGGGCCAGCGGCTTCTGCCTCTTCAATAATATTGCCATCGCTGCCCGGCATCTCATAAAGGAGGGCAAGCGCGTCGCCATCTTTGACTTCGACGGCCACCTGGGCGACGGCACCTCCGCCATTTTCTATGATACGGACCAGGTATTATACTGGTCGCTGCACCAATACCCTGCTTTTCCCGGACACGGATTTGTCGATGAGATCGGCGCCGGCAAGGGGAAGGGCTATACCGTCAACATCCCCCTGCCTCCGGGAAGCGGAGACGACCTCCTGTATGAAACGCTGGACTATTTTCTGCCGGTGGTGGAGCAGTTCCAGCCGGATGTGGTGGCCGTCTCCGCCGGTTTCGACGCCCATCAGTACGACCTGCTGCTCGACCTCAAAGCCTCGGCCAACTTCTACTACAAGGTAGGCCAGGAACTCCACGCCCGTTTCGACAACGTCTTTGCCACCCTGGAGGGGGGCTATAATATTGAAGAAATGGCCCGGTGCCTCTACAATTTCCTGGCGGGTATGAACGGCGAGCCGATGCCTTATGAAGAAGAATTTACCAATTCCGGGATGCGGGTAATAGAAACCTTTGAAATTTATGTGC
>CAZAXA010000250.1:0-8189 GCA_964488965.1 uncultured Phaeodactylibacter sp.
TTCCTGCTTCTCTGTCCAGGATGCAGAACCTCAATTTGTGAGGAGAATCACTATACCTCACTCCCTCAATATCTCCCCAAGCTTCTCCCTGCTGATGGTAAAGTCAGTAGGGCCGTTGGCATAAGCGGCCGCCTCATAGGGGTTATATACGAGATACAGCCCATCCTCGGTGAGGGCAAAATTTTCGGGAAGCGCGAAGGGGCCGCCCCAGAAAAAGCCCGCATCGGAGAGGCTCTCTTCGGGCCCCAGGCCGCGGGCCTCCCGGAAGGCCAGCTCGGCCATTTCCCGCAGGGCCGCCGTATCCTGAACGAGGTCCGGCAACTGGAGGACTTCCCCGCTTTCGGCATCGAAATTGACCAGGAAGACGAAGGAATTGGGATGCGCCCCCCCCGCATAGGAGAAGGTGCTCAGCTGTACGGACACGCTTCGCTCCGACTGGTAAAGCACCTCGCCGTCCACGTCCACCACCCAGGACGACACCTCATCGCCGCCTTCCGCCGTGACCACTTCGTATTCTTCCAGGAAGCCGTCGGCGATGGCGTCCAGCGTCTCCGGAATCTCCTCGGGCGAAGGGGCGAAGACGGCCATGCTGATCTTCAGGTAGGCGTCCAGGGTGTCGTTGATGCGGCGCACGGCCTGCTCCGGCCCGGCGACGGCCAGCGGATAAACGGCCTCCACCCGCGCACAGCGGTTGCTGTCCTGCTCGCAGTTGGCCAACTGCCGGCTGAAGATTTGCTGTTCAAAGACGAGGGCGGTGGAATCCCGTTCCTCCTGCCCGGCGGCGCCCTGCTGGTCTTTGTTGCCCGTCCGGCAGGCCGAAAACAGGGACAGGCTCAACAGGAATAATAGTACGCTTTTGATCTTCATACAGAAAGGGTTTTTCAGCGGGCGAAATTACGAAAAAACCGGACAGGAAGAGGGACAGGATGAACAGGTTTTGTTAACGAGGCAGTTCCCTGTTCGATGATTGCGGGCTTCATGTTGAAGTGGATACGGGTTATTATCCGGACTGCTCGTTACGATCTGCGATCGTAAACGGAACCAAGGCGCCGGGCTCCCGCCCGGCGTAAACAGGTAATTGAAGGCTTAAACAGGCCGGGCGGGAGCCCGGCGCCCAGGACCGTGTACCAACGTCATTAAGTTAAGGCCAAGAGAAGCCGCGCTATCAACTGGCGACTAAAGCTCGCCTGTTGATTTTAGAGGCTTCCCGGAGTCGAGTGGTGTACCGTGTACGGCCACACTTGTCCGCCAAAACATGGCGGAGGCGGAGGCCGTAACGAGCGTCTCAATTTAAGTTAAATTTCAGCAAAGGGGCTTCGCCCCAATCTTCATACTCCTCATTTTCCCACTCGCCCCCTTCGCCCTGCTGCGCCGGAGGCTCGTCCCTCGCCTCCTTGCTTGCAGCGCTCCGGGGGCTCGTTCCCGGGCTCACGGGAATGCCGGACGGCTAACCACCGGACTGGAAGGGCACAGCCAGGCGGAAGCCGAGGGAGCCGTTGCGAAACCCCGGCGTATCGCGGATGCGGTAGGCAGGGCGGCAAAGCGACGCGCCGGCGAAGTAGCCGCCGCCGCGGTCCACCCGGGCAGGACCCCTTCCAGGCGCATCAATCCAGGCAGTTCCATCATCAGGGGCGCCCTTATAATTGTCATGCCAGTCGTCCTCGCACCATTCCCACACATTGCCGCTCATGTCGTGCAGGTTCAGTTCGTTGGGCAGCAACCGGCCCACATCCTTCGTCTCGCCTCTGCTGTTCTCTGTATACCAACCCACCTGCCTCAGCTTGTCGCTCCCGGCATAGGCATACCCCTGGCTGTACCTTCCCCCCCGGGCGGCGTATTCCCACTCCGCCTCAGTGGGCAGGCGAAAAGCCGGGCCGGGCAAAGAAACCTGCCGGAGAAAAGCCTGTACGTCCTCCCGGCCGTTGAGCTTTTGAATAAAAGCCTGGGCGTCATGCCAGGAAACCTGCTCCACCGGGCGCTGCGGGCCTTTGAAGTGAGATGGATTTTCACCCATGACGGCCTCATACAAGCGCTGGGTAACAGGGTATTTGCCCATATAAAAAGAAGGAACCTTTACCCGGTGGGCCGGTTTCTCCCGGCTGTACTCGCTCCTATCATCCCCCATGACAAACTCTCCCCCCTCGACGAAGACGAGGGTGAGATCGGGAAGCGGGAAGGCGAGGGTGGTTGGTAGGCCCATTCAGATAACAGTTGTCGGGTTCAGGCAACCGAAAACTCCGTATCCTTCCGCATGATCGGCGGATGAAAGCCCAGGACAATATCCTGTTTGGGAATTCCTTTCCCAATAAGCCGCTCGGCCAGGATGAGGTCGGTGCCATCATGCTGTACCCATACTTTTCCCGTTTCCGTCACATCGAGGTGGACGAAGCAGCCATAGAGGCGGCGTTCTCCTCGCCAGCCGTTCTTATACAACAAATAATGGCCGCGCTCATCGTCTATTATTATCTGAGTGGGAATGGGATGGCTTTGCTGTATCCTGATCTGCACAATTTCATCCAATAGTTCCTTCACTATTTCCTTATATCGTTTCACCTTTTCCATAACACTATTTTTTCTTGTTCAATATGGTAGACCAATACATGAATATTGTACCGCTCCATTGCCTTTTGTGTGAGCGGCTCTTTGAAGATACTGTCATAGGTACCCATTGGTACTGCTAAAAACAATGTCCGGCCCGGCTCTTGTTCCTCCAAAGCGAGTGAATAATAATTGAACTGACCCAGTGCTTTGTAAAAATCGTGGATCTGTGACAATCCCAGGAAACTCTTAATTTCAATTGCAATTTTTTCCTTTCCCCGCTCCGCTGCAATTAGCCGCTCAGCTCCAAGGTCGATTTCCAGATCCCGCTTTAAAGTCTCCAGGATGAGCGGATCATCAGTAATTGTCCATCCCTCCTGCTCCAAAGCCTTTCGCACAATATGATGGTATCTATCTTTAGCCATTTTTGCACTTTGCCCTTAAATACATCAGTAATATCATTAAAAATAGGAGATTTTCTGCTAATACACTATCCCGTATTAAAGTTTTCAATCCTTGGTCTTTGATTCCCCCTTCCGATTTCCGATTTCCCCCTTCCCACTTCCCACTTCCCCCTTCACATCACCGGCCCCCGCATCAAATCCCCCAGCGTATGTACCCCCCGTTTTTTCAGGCGGGCCAGCAGTTTCATAAGCAGGATGGCGGTGATGAAGGCGTCGCCGGCGGCGGTATGGCGGTCGCTCATGGGGATGTTGTAGAGGCGGCAGAGGGCGTCCAGGCCATAGGCGCCGGGCTGTTCGTAGTCGTTCCTGCCGGAGACGCGGCGGGCCAGGGCGGCCGTGTCGATGCGTTTGTTGGCCAGTTTGCGGCCGATGAGGCCGCGGAGCGCCTGGTCCACCATGGCGATGTCGAAGCCGACGTGGTGGCCCGCCAGCACGCTGCCGTGGCAGTACTCTACAAAGCGCTTCATCGCCTCGATCTCGTCGATGCCGCGGGCCAGGTTGCTGCCGGGCAGGATGCCGTGCACCGCGACGGCCTCCCGCGAAGGCCGGTAAGACCGCTGCACGTAGCACTCCAGCCGCCGGCCCAGGTCGATCTGCCAGTTCTGCACGCTGACCGCCCCGACCGAGAGAAGGTAGTCCTTGCGGAGATCCAGGCCGGTCGTCTCGGTATCGAAAACTACGAAGCGGACTTCCCCGATGGGCGTCTTTTTGCCCAGCGCGCCCTGGAAACTGGCGAGGTACTCCTTCCAGAATTCGGGGTAATCCCCGGCAGGACGCAGCAGTTTGGTAAGCCAGCCCGGTATCATGCCTTTAATGGTTTACGGCCCTGAGAAGCTGTTTGAATTTGTTTCTGACGCTGAAATTAGTGAATTTTTTGTTTAGGCAAGGAAGCAGGGGTTAGGGGTTAGGGGTTAGCCGTCGTTGCACGGAAGCGGGTAAAAAGCCGGGCACGAGCGGAGCGGCCGATGAAATAAACTCCGCCGCAACAGGTTTTCCCGGCCTTTCAGGCACGGGAAAACCTGTTGCCGTTAAGTACAAACCAATGCCCCCCCCTCACTCCGCCATCAGTTCCACATAGGCCCTCAGGTCTTCCAACTGCTGGCGGCTCATCTTTTCCAGGGTGTAGTTCGGCATATAGGCCTTTTTGCCCGGTATAGGGCTGGTACCGTAGCGGGCAACCTGATAAACGGAATAGCGGCTGTACTGCGGAAAGTGTTTGGCCAGGTGCTGAAAAGTGGATCTGGCATTGTCCAGCCCGAAGAAAGAATAGCGCTCCTTTTCGTGGCAGTGCAGGCAGCTCAGTTCGTATATCAGCCTGCCGTTGGCGGGGTCGCCCTGTATATTTTCGTACCCCTCCTTCCGGTCTTTGGGAGGCTCGGCAAAGCTGGCGGGCGAAGCCGTCAGGTAGCGGGAGCGGATCAGGGCGGCGGCCGCGGCCTTTCCCTTTCCACTGGCCAGGGCCGCATTGACCTGCCGGAATTCCTCCCTGCTCAGGCCCAGGTCCTGCATTTTCAGGCCGATCGTCCAGAGGTAGGCCAGGATGGATTCCATTTCCCAGGGTTCCAGGGCGCGGCCCTGGGAGCATTCCACCGCGCACAGCTGGATGGCCTCGCGCAGGTCGTTGCGGGCTTTGTAGACCAGGCTGCCGTACTTTTTCTCGTAGTCGCCATTGTAAAAGCTGGCCCGGTTGACGATGCCGTAGAGCGTAGAGCCCGGCAGGAAAGGCAGGCCTTTCTCTTTGACGTACAACAGCCGCGCCTGCGGGTCGGCTGCGGCAAGGTCCGGGTCTTCCCGGCCGACGTTGTGGCAACTGGCGCACACGAAATGCTTGCTCAGCCTGGAGGCCCGCCCTCCGCCCGGTTTGCGGGCAGAGCCGGTGAGCGCCAGTTCCCTGCCCCGCCCGGCGGAAAAGCCGGCGATGCTGGAGTCTACCTGGTGCTTTGCCGGCTCAGCGCCGAGCTTGTCCAGCACTTCGGCTACCGGCGTGGCCTCATCGGCCAGGCGGGAAAGTGGGCGCATGCTCAGAAAGAGAGCGGCAACGATCAGGAAAATGGATAGCAAGGCCGGCCTTTTCATATTTGTCAGCTTTAACGGTCAAAGGTTGAAAACCCGGGAGATCGTAAACCCGAGGCGGAACTCTCCATCCAGCCAGTTGCTGGTTGTATAGGGAATGTAATCGGTTTCCATGATGCCGGTGGCGTTGGTGAAGTTGACCTGGAAGAGGTGGCCGCCGGTATCGATCTCCAGTCCCAGCCCCACGGCCGGGTAGAAGCCGTTGCCGCTGTTGCGCCTTTCGGAAAAGGGAACCGTCACATCGGCGATGATGCCGAAGACGCGGCTGAGCTGCACCCTGGCCCCGGCCCCCAGGCTGAACAGGCCGTTCTCGTCCTCGAAAGGAACCAGGTTGCGGTGGGTATAAGAAGGCGCCAGCTGCAGCGAGAACCCGTCAGAAAACTTCCGGGCGATCAGCAGTTGGCCGGTATAGGCCATGCGGTGGGAAAAGTTGGGGAAATTGCGCAGCACGTCAGGGTTGTCCTCGATGCGCTTTGAGGTAGAAAGGGAAGCGACGGCCAGGGCGGTGAGCGTCAAGGGAGCGCCTTTCTGTGCTCCCTTCTCCTTTTGCCGGAGCAGGCGGCATTTGAACAGCCCGTTGACGAGCTGCCGCAGGCCGGCCTGGCCCTGAGGCATGGCGCCGGCGCCTTTGGCGCGGTACAGGCCGGCGGTAAAGTTGTCCGTAAAACCGTATTCGGCTCCTATCATCACATCGGCGGCGCTCTCCAGGCCGTAGAAGGTGGGCCAGCCGCCGTTGTCGCCCAGCGCGTCGCCGAAGCGGTGGCCGATGCGGACGTCGAGGCGGCGCCCGGCCTGTGTTTCCACACTCTGCATATTGACGATACGGGAGTCCTTAAACGTCTGATAAGCATAATCCTGGGCGCTTATATTGTGACAGATGGCCAGGCCCAGGAAAAAAAGAAATAGTTTTTTCATGTCTCTGATCTTTCCTGATAATGGAGCGCGCGCTATTTTTCCGGATAATTATTTTCCAGCCAGCACAGGATAAGCTCGTATTCCGTCCGGCTAAGCTCCCGGGGCCTGCCGTCCGGCGCATAGCGGGGCGGCATCCCCAGGTTGGGGTCTCCGCGCAGATCGATCACCTTGTCCCTGAAACGCCCGGACTCCACTACCCGTACCAGCCCGCTGTAGGAGGTGTACACGCCGGGAGCCGAGCCGTCGAGATGGCAGCCGCTGTAAGCACAGGAATTGCCGATGATGCCCTGAATGGAGCCTTCGAAGGTGGGGATAGAATCCATACACGATTCCGGCAGCATGGGCTCCGGCAACTGTTCGCTGTCGCAGGACTGAAAAAAAGCGGCTGAAATGACGCCGACGCACAAAGCCAGGGGAAAGAGCTGCTTTTTCATTGCATAGTTTTCGTAAAAAACCGGGAAAATCCCAACACGCTCTGACGCCTATAGCGTACGCACCGTATCCATGCAATGTTACTCTTCGAAAGATACTTTTCGCTTATTTTAAACCAGTCTAATTACAGTTATAAGCCCGTCATTTGAACCAAGGCGGGGAGTAAGGTGTATAAGAGGAAGATTTAAAAAGTTAATTTTGCAGTAAAAACAAAAAAGAGATTGATATGTACCCAGCGCAACTTACCATGCCCATGGCTCAGGACCTGACCAACCATGGTTTTGAAAGCCTGTCTACAGCGGAGCAGGTAGACGACGTCCTCAGCAACAGCGAAGGCACCGTAATGGTGGTGGTCAATTCCGTTTGCGGTTGTGCCGCCGCCAATGCCCGGCCCGGCGCCAAGCTGGCCCTGCAGCACGACAAGAAGCCGGGCCAGTTGGTGACGGTGTTCGCCGGCGTCGACCGGGAAGCTACCGCCAGGGCCCGCGAATATATGCTGCCCTACCCTCCGTCTTCTCCCTCCATCGCCCTGTTTAAGGATGGAAAACTGGTGCATTTCCTGGAGCGCCACCACATCGAAGGGCGTTCGGCCGAAATCATCGCCGAGAACCTGAAGATGGCATTCGACCGCTATTGTTAGTTTTCCGCCGGGTTTTTGCCGCCTCTGCCCGATGGCGGCGAGGCAGCAAAAATCCGGCGGCCAATGCCGCATGGCAGATAAAAAAAATCCCTGCCATGGTTGCATGGCAGGGGCCTAACGATAAACAAACACTATGAACAACACTAAGATCTTGGTAGCGGATGAATCACTTTACCCTGCAAAACAAAGGAATGTGGTTCAGCTTTTCCTGGCTAAAAGATTCGGTTTGTGACATAGTAAACCCTTTTGATCATACCGTAGACACGGAAGCATCCGCATCCCTTTCCTCGCCGCCCCTGAAGAGTTTCAGCACGCCCTGCTTCATCCTGTAGGCCAGCCAGAACATGGCCGGGACGACGACGAGCGTCAGGAAGGTAGCGAATACCAGGCCGTAGATCACCGTCCAGGCCATCGGCCCCCAGATCGCCGTATTATCGCCGCCGATAAAAATCTGCGGGTCCAGGTCCGTGATCAGGGTGAAGAAGTTGAAGTTGAAGCCCACCGCCAGAGGGATCAGGCCCAGCACGGTAGTGATCGCCGTCAGCAATACCGGCCGCAGGCGCGTCGCGCCGGCCCGTACGATGGCCTCTTTCATTTCTTCGTGCGACAATTCCTGCGTGGGGCCATAGCCCAGTTCTTCTTTCCTGCGCTTGATCAGCAGGTTGGCGTAGTCGATCAGCACGATGGCATTATTGACCACGACGCCGGCCAGCGAGATGATGCCCACGCCGGTAAAGATGACCGATATGTCACGGCCGGAGAAAGCGTATCCCAGGAACACCCCGATCGTACTGAAGAGCACCGACAGGATGATGATGAAGGGAGAGGCCACCGAATTGAACTGAGCCACGATGATGATAAATATGGAGAACAGCGCAATGAGGAAGGCCAGATTGAGAAAGCCCATATCTTCGGCCTGCTGCTGCTGTTCGCCGGTAAATTCGTAGTTGTAGCCGTCGGGCAGGGGGTACTGCTGCATCCATCCCTTCATTTCTTCAATGATCTCATTGGCGTTGTACCCTTCCAGCACATTGGAGTAGATGGTGATGACGAGGTCCAGGTCCTTTCGCTTGATGGATCTGTAGGTGGAGGAGAAATTCACATACGCCACTGCGGAGAAGGGCACA
>CAZAXA010000250.1:8199-8820 GCA_964488965.1 uncultured Phaeodactylibacter sp.
GTCCTGACGGTCCAACAATACCAGCGCGTCCTCCACATCCGCCACTGCGGCGATGGGCACCTGAGAGATTTTACCGGTAGCCGGGCTGCGGAAGGTGATCTTCTGGTTCAGCAGGTTATCGATATTGTTGCGGTAGGATTCATCGAGGCGCACGAAGATGGGGTGTTCGTCCTCCCCTTCCTTGAACTTGGAAACCTCCTTGCCGAAAACGGCGGTGCGGATGGCGTTGGCAATTTCAAAAGTAGAGATTTCGTAGCGGCGTGCGGCTTCCCGGTCGACGTTGACGACCAGTTCCGGCTTTCCGATCTTCACATCGGCCTGCAATTCCTCGATACCCGGGATATTCTTGCTGTTGAAATACTTGATGAGGCCTTCGGAGAGCAGGGCCAGCCGGTCGATGTTCTCCCCCTGTATCTCCAGGTTGATCGGCTTGCCGGCCGAGGGCCCGTCGGCATTCTTGTCCACCGTGATCTTCACCCCGGGAATGCCCCGCACCACCTCGCGGATTTCCTCCATGATATCGAAGGTAGAAACGCCCCCGCGCTCATTGGCGGGCACGAAGGACACCGTCAGGCGGGCCTTATGGGGCGAAGCGCCGGGCTCGGGCGGCGTATTGGGGTC
>CAZAXA010000251.1:0-8802 GCA_964488965.1 uncultured Phaeodactylibacter sp.
GCACTCAATATTATTGGGGGTGGAAAAAAGTTTCAAAATAAAATAAGAGAGGCACAGAGGAAAGCCTTTGAAGCAGCAGATCAACAAATCACAAAATGGGGTATCGAGCATAATGAAAAAGGCTGGCGTGCTGACGCTTACCTTTATTGTACAGAAGCCAAAAGTCCGGCAACCGGTTATTGGGTTCCCTTAGCACCAAATTGGGTGATCTCTGAAAAATTCGGAGTTTGTGCAGTGTTAAAGCCTGACCACGAAAATAGGCGGTACCACATTGAAATTATAACTGATGCCGATAAGGGGACATTAGAAAAATCAAAAATTGGAACTGTCCAAAATAGTCGCCTTATATGTCCTGAAACGGGGCAAGAATTTCCCATTTCTACAATTCGAGGCGACCTGACGATTAAGGGTGAAACTATCTATGGCTTGCGGATGTGGGAAAATGAAGATTTATTGCCTCGCCCCAATGATACTTTCCAAGAACGTCTCTATTGCATTCGCTACTTGGACCAAGATGGTAACCAGCATTATGTCAAACCAACTGAAGCTGATTTTGACAGAGAAGGTAAAGTATTGGAATTACTTAAAGAACGGTTTGAGGAATGGCAGAAAAAGGGTTATATCCCTTCGGGTAAAATTCCTGAGGGAGATAAAACTGAAGAGCCAAAACGTACTCGTGGTTGGACACATTGGCATCATTTATTTAACCCGAGACACTTATTAGTGAATGGTATTTTAATTTTTAAATCTGAATTTCTTCAAGACAAAAGTGTTTTCCCTTATTTACTGTTAGGAGCCGCAAAACTCGCAAATTGGAACTCAAGGTTGATTCAATTTGGAGTGGGAGGGTCAAAATCTTCTTTTTCCCAGTCGTTTTCCAATCAGGCACTTAATTCACTCTATAATGGGGGAGCGAAAGGGATTTCTTACACTGAGGGGTCATTTTGTTTCCCAATCAATATAGAAAGTCTTTTTCAAAATACATCTTGGGATGTAAGTACTTCTGACGCTAGAATTTTGGAAGAAGCTTGCACTTTTTGGATAACAGATCCTCCATATGCAGACGCAATTAACTATCATGAAATAGCTGACTTTTTTCTTGCCTGGTACGAAAAGCATCTTCCCAAGCTTTTTCCTGAATGGTACGCTGACAGTCGCTCAGCCTTGGCTGTAAAAGGCAAAGGCCAAAGCTTCAACCGCAGCATGGTTGAAGTGTACAGCAACCTTACAGCTCACATGCCCGACAATGGCGCACAGGTGGTGATGTTCACTCACCAGGACGCTGGAGTTTGGGCAGACCTCGCCCTCATACTTTGGGCCAGTGGTCTGCGGGTTACAGCCGCCTGGACCATCCAAACCGAAACAGACGCCGGAGGAATCAAAAAGGGCAACTATGTGCAGGGCACTGTCCTGATGGTTTTGCGCAAGCAAACTTCCCACGAGGTTGGGTTCCTGACCGATATACAATCCGAGGTGGAGTTTGGAGTCAAAAAGCAGATCGACTTTATGCGCCAGTTGGACGATAAGGAAGATCCCAACTTTGGCGACGCCGACTACCAACTGGCCGCCTACGCTGCCGCCTTGCGGGTACTGACCAGTTACCAGCGCATCGGCGACATCGATGTGGAATACGAGCTGGGCAAAGAACGCAAGCCCGGAGAACCCAATGAAATTGAGAAGATCATCGAATCGGCCGTAGGTGTGGCGATGGACTACCTGGTGCCCACCGGTATTGAGGAACGCCATTGGCGAAAGCTTCAACCTGAAGAAAGGTTCTACCTGAAAGGCCTTGAGGTTGAACAAAGCGGCGAATACCGGAGTGGAGTATACACGGAAATGGCACGCGGGTATGGGCTTCGGGAGTACAGCTACCTCCTCAATACCAGCAAAGCGAATGGGACCCGCTTAAAAACGGCTCTTGAGTTTCAAAATAGGGAATTGGGAGGCGATGGGTTTGGGAAAAGCCTTACCCGCCAGATGCTATTTGCTATTCGGGAAGCCTACCGCACTGAGAACCCGGCAGAGGGCCGCAACTGGCTCTATTCGGAGTGGCCCGCCTATTGGAATGACCGGCAACTCATTATTCACCTGTTGGATTATCTCATTGTAAAGTGTGGCCACATTGGCCATTGGAGGGCCGATGTAGAAGCGGCGACACTGCTTAAAGGCTATTTGGAGAACGATACAATGATTTGAGATAGCGTAAATTTGCCCCCCTTTGAACAACTCTTTTAACTTAAAGGTTAATTTATTTGACTTTAAACTTAAAAGTGAATAAGTTTGCAACAATAGTACCAGCTATTCGGTTTAGAAAGGTGACCTACTATTCCGTTCAATTTGAAGAAGAGGGAGAATCCCTTTTCCTTCAATTTGTCAATAAACATGCAGCAGGTGATGAATATTTTGAAGATCTTTCCCTCATCCGCTCCTGGCTCCGAAAGATCGGAGAACAAATCGGAGCACAGGATAAATACTTCCGTTTTGAAGGTGCTCGCAAAGGCGATGCCCGCGCCTTGCCGCCCCCTGCCAAGTTCATTCGTGTAGACTGTAGCCTCAGGCTTTACTGTATGCGGATTAATGACCGCATAGTTATTCTTTTCGGTGGCGCCAAGAAGACAGCTGAAAAGGCACAAGACTGCGATCAGGTACGTCCCCACTTATTCCTAGCCAATAAATTGACCCAAGCGATTGACCAAGCCATTAAAGACAAGGGTATTGTAATTGATGATAAGCATGGCAAATTGATCTTTGATGCAGAATTAACCCTGGAAATATGAGAAAATATAATGATGTTGCCAGCTTCTTCGCCGAAAGGGGCCCAGAAGAAGTTGAGCGTTTTGTTGATAAAAACCTTGATATTTCCCAGCAGGTTTATGCCCTGCTGGAAGAAAAAGGCTGGACCCAGAAAAAATTGGCGGAAGTATTGGGAAAAACAGATGCGGAGGTGAGCAAATGGCTGAGTGGCAGCCATAATATCACCCTGCGAAGCATTGCAAAAATGGAAGCGGCTTTGGATGCGGATATCATCCTTACCCCTCAGAAAGCTGCGGAAAAATACAAGCAGGTTGAATACGTGACATTGAAAGTCCACGCTAATATCAACCAGAGAATTCCGTCCGATATCCGTTACCATGAAGCCGAGGGCATTTTGAGAGAATCAAAGTCTGAGACAATTCTACAGCAGGTGGCATGAGTAAGCAGAAAGTAAAAATTATTCCCGAGAAAATTCATCTGGTTAGCGTCAATATCATCAAAGCTAATCTTGAGACTTCTGATGATTTTCTCGACAGCCCCAAAAAAATAGAGGCTTTTGAGTTTGGTATCGCAAATGAAGTTGCAAATAATTTCGAGGAAGGGAGGTCTCGATTCCGCCTCTATTTTACATTGGATGCCCGTGATAAAAACGAGAATCCGCTGGGAGTAAAAGTGGAATATGGCATTGAGTTTCATTTCCTGGTGGAGAATTTCCAGGATTTTATCCATGAATCTAAAGAGGCTGGCACTCAGGTTGACATTATTTTAGGGGCTACCTTATTTGGCATGGCTTATTCCACTGCCCGGGGTATTATTTTTGAAAGAACCAGAGGCACTTTTTTCGACGGGGTTGTCTTACCAGTCATAGACCCTATTAAGTTCCTGTTGGAAAAGGATAAAGAGAAAAAAACAGGAAAATAGATTTCTGAAAAATCCAATGATTCGACGATTCTCCTCCCGGCAGCAACCGCTGGGCCAGCATTTCCTGGCCGAGCGCCTAAAATCGGCAGTCAAATACGACCGCATCGCTGGATACTTCAGTTCCTCTATCCTTGAAATCGCTGGGGAGCGCATTGACCAGATGCCAGGAAAGGTGCGGATGGTCTGTAATTCTGACCTTGACCCGCTCGACGTTCAAACCGCTAAAGCAGCGGCTATGGCTGTTACTCGGGAGTGGAAATTAAATATTGACCAATTATACTCCGAGCCGCTGCAACCCAGGCTACAACTCTTATATAACTTACTGAAATCGGGAAAACTGGAAGTACGCGTGCTTCCAAACAGTGCTTTTGGCTTGGTCCATGGGAAAGCCGGCGTGATCACTTTTTCGGGCCAGGCCCCAACTGCATTCCTGGGCAGTGTAAATGAAAGTAAATCCGCCTGGAAACTCAATTATGAACTCCTTTGGGAAGACCCAACACCTGAAGCGGTAGCCTGGGTACAGGCGGAATTCGATGCTTTATGGAACGACCCCAGAGCTGTTCCACTTTCCGAAACGGTAATCAAAGATATTCAGCGGTTGGGAAGGCGCCGCGTTGTCACTCATGAGAGTTGGCAGAATGAGGGCCCCAAACCTGAAGCAGCCATAGTGGAGTCTCCCATCTATCGGCAGCACTTTGGCCTGTGGGCGCATCAAAAATACTTTATTAAACGAGCCTACGAAGAGCATATCTGTGGAAGGGGCGCTCGCTTTGTGCTCGCCGACCAGGTCGGCTTGGGAAAAACGGTGCAAATGGCGATGGCCGCCATGCTAATGGCGCTTCAGGGTGATAAACCAGTCTTGATCATTGCCCCCAAAACATTGATTTATCAGTGGCAGGAGGAATTAATGAAATTGCTTCAGTTGCCCTCTGCGGTATGGGATGGGAAAGCTTGGATTGATGAAAATGAAATCCGGTATGAAAACAATGATCCGGTAAAAGCCATTTTGAAATGCCCCCGGCGTTTTGGGATTATCAGCCAGGGCTTAATCGTCCGAGGTAGCGTTGTCACGGACAGGCTGCTGGAACAGGGTTACGAATGCGTTATTGTGGATGAAGCCCACCGTTCACGCCGGCGAAACCTAAGGGCTGGAGCCGAAAATGAACGAGCAGAACCCAATATGCTGATGCGGTTTCTTACTCAGATTTCAAGTTGTACCAAAAGCATGATACTGGGTACTGCCACTCCTGTTCAATTATATCCGATCGAAGCTTATGACCTTTTATCAGTGTTAGGGGCCGGTGCTAAACACGTATTGGGGGACATATTCTCAAAATGGAACGGCCCTCAAAAGGATATAATGCTCAAATTAGTGGAAGGCTCCGCTAAAATCACAGAAGACATAAGCAAAAAGTGGGACTGGATGCGAAATCCATTCCCTCCCGCTGAAGAAGACGAGCAGGTTTTCGGGACAATCCGCCGTAGCCTGGATTTGGCCCCAACCGATTACTTGTTAAATGACGGCCACATTCAGGCGATCAAACCATGGGATAAAAAGCGAATCGAAAATTATCTTGATTTTTTCACGAAGCACAATCCTTTCGTTCGGTTCATTATCCGGCGGACCCGTACTTTCCTCGAAGAAACAAAAGATCCTGAAACTGGCGATCCCTATCTGCAAAAGGTAGGTGTAGAACTACTGGGAGAAAAAGATACCGATGCAATTATCTTGCCTGGTTACCTTAACGATGCTTACCAAACTGCCGAAGACTTTTGCCAAGCCTTGGGAAACCTCATGCAAGGCGCAGGCTTCATTCGGACCTTGCTCCTTCGAAGAATGGGCAGCAGCCTTGATGCAGGTAAAAAAACAGCAATAAAAATGCTGGGGGCCGGCATAATTCAGGAAGATGACGAAGAAGAAGACTATTCTGATGACACCCCTAATGAGGGAGTGGCAGCTCGCCTGACTGGCCAGGAAAAGGAAATCCTGGAAAAACTGATTTTCGAATTGGAAGAAAACCAGCAGGCTGACCCCAAACTGGAAAGGCTGCGGTATTTATTATTCGAAAAAAGTTGGGCTGAGCTTGGATGCATTATCTTCTCTCAGTATTATGATACAGTTCATTACTTTTCCCAACAAATCGCGTTGGAAAACCCTGGCCTCACCATAGGGGTTTATGCCGGTTCCGGCAAATCCGGGCTATGGCAACATACCACTTTTATTAAAACCTCAAAAGAGGCGCTGAAGGCTCAGGTGCAACAAGGAAGCTTAAAGATCATTTTCGGAACAGACAGCGCCAGCGAGGGTTTGAACCTGCAACGCCTTGGAACGCTGATAAACCTGGACTTGCCCTGGAACCCAACTCGCCTGGAGCAGCGCAAAGGCCGGATTCAAAGAATTGGCCAACTTCGGGAAAAAGTATTGGTTTACAATATGCGCTATAAAGGCTCTGTCGAAGACAGAGTCCATCACCTGCTCAGCCAGCGCCTGAAACACATTTACAACCTCTTTGGCCAAATCCCTGATATCCTTCAGGACGTTTGGGTGGATATTGCCATCGGAAACAAGGAAAGAGCCTTAGAACGAATCACGCAGGTTGAAACCAGGAGCCCATTCGAAATTCGCTATGATAAAATAGAGCCAGTTGATTTTGAGAGTTGCGTGGAAGTGCTCAGCGCAGTAGAAATAAATGAATTGTTACGGCGTGGGTGGTGAAAGAATTCATTTATCTTAACTTAAGTTGTGGATCAAAAGGTGATTCAACAAACAGTGAGAAAGGGGCCTCTCCGGATCTTAAGGGCATAAATTGTAAAATACACCTATGACAGAACTAAAGATACCCAACCAGGAAAAATCCGATTCCACCAGGCTGGCCCTTACGCCGCAGTTTATCACCCAGAGCTATCGCATGCCCCGGGAGGTGCAGAAGGGGCTGGCCAAGTTCTATCAGGAGTTCCCCAAAGACGCGAAAGCGACCACCTGGCATGTAGAGCCCATCAGCGCCTTCCGGAACGTTGTCCAGCGCCCGGCCCCGGCCGTCGGGGTTGTGCAAAAAGGTATGGTACGCTGATCTTTTAGGATAAATTAAGATTTTTTAGGATCGTCACCAGCAGGCGCACCGCTTCGGCCGGCGAGTAGAACTCGCCCCCTTCCTTCCCGGCTGAATCCGCAAAATCCTACGCCTTGATTGGCGAAAAAGCAGCTCATAATAAATTCCCGAAACCAAATTCAAACAGCTTCTAACATATCACATAAAAAATACGGGGCAAATGAGGGTTCAGATAACCCGGGAAGAAGACGCCGCCAGCACCTCCGCGTCCACCCCGCCCTGCACTTTATAATCCTCTCCATCCCGGACGGCAATCACCAAACTCCCCTGCTGGAAATATTCATATTCATCCAGGCCTTCTTCAACCAAGGTGAACAGGCCGGCCTTGCCCATCCGGCCGCATCCATTCCAGCCGGGCATCAACCGGGGCTCATCCGCCAAACCATTCCCCATTGCTCAGGGCCCTGACATATACGGTATTGGTGGTATCCATGATGATCTATTTGAAGTTGTAGAGGCCAGCAGCAAAAACAACCGGCCTCCGGCGGGATGGGCAGTGGTTATGGGCCGGCCGGGCGTTTTTCTTTCGGAGGTATGGCAAGGCCGGGTAATTACCTCGCCTCCCCCGCCAGCAACATCCCCACCCCTGCCGGCATCAGCAGCGAAACGCCAAAAAGCCCCTCATAATAGTACGGCAGGAAGCCCATCGCCCCCCAGAGCATCGTCCCCTGCAGGAAGAGCAGCAGTTCGCTGCCGAAGAAGCCGGCCAGCAGCAGCGCCAGGCCCAGGGTGGAAAGCGGAGAGCGGAGGTTCAGCACCTGGTTGAGGGCGCTGTAGCCCAGGATGAACAGCGTAACGACTCCCAGCAGCACCAGGTGGATGAAGCCGATAACGAAATTGCGGAGGGTATAGGCTACCGTGGCGATGTAGGGGATCACTACCGCCGCCTGCATCAGCACCTTCAGCGCAAAGCAGGCGAAGGCGATCTTGATGAGCAGGAAACCCCAGCCGCCGAGTTGCTGGTGGAGATTCCGATGGGTTTTGGCCACCAGCAGGATAAAGAATACCGCGGCAGCCAGTTGCAGGCTCACTCCCAGGCTGTTCGTGGCGAAGACGACGGGCAGGGGCTCCGCCCAGGCCACCGCCAGGGCATAGGTGAAGAAGGCGGATATGGCCAGCAGCCGGAAGAAACGGCGGGCCAGCCTGCTTAAGTCGGAAGCCGGAAGCGGGAGGCCGGAAAGCCGGCGTTTGGCGCTCCTGCCTGGCTCTGTTCCGCTTTCCGCTTTCCGGCTTCCAAAACCCGGTACGTTCCGGCTTTCCAGCAATTGAAAGAACAAGGCCAGCACGGCAAAGGTGAACCAGCCGTTGAACTGGAAGTGCAGGTAAAACTGCACCGTCATGTAGTAGATGGCCTTCTGCTGGTAGCCCAGGAGCAGGATGGGCGGCATGGCCCACAGGGCCAGCGTGGAGAACAGCATGAACAGCAGGGCCGTTTTCGCGAACAGCACCGGCAGGCCGTTCCGCCCCCGGATGTCTTTCCAGAAGCGCCAGGTGAAAGCGTAGGATGCCAGGCCGTGCAGCGTAGAAAAAGCAATCGGCAGAGGGGCGTAGCCCTGCATGGGAAAAGTGATGAGCATTCCGGTAACGGCAAACTGGCTTACCAGGAAGACATTCCGGTAAAACTTCGAATGCGCCTGCTCTGCCGTCAGGAAAGCCCCCATGAGCAGGACATAGAGCGCCAGGTACACCCAGCCCAGCATGGCCACATGGGAATGCCCGTGCTGAAAGTAGCGGAACTTCAGCCAGCTGAGTTCTTCCACAAAGGCATACCTCAGCACCACCCCCATGATGGCGGCAACGAATAAGTTCACTAAAGCAACGCGAAACCATACTTTGAGCATGGCTACAGGTTTTTAGTTAATAGATGAGGAGTGGGCATAATTAAAATGGAACGCGCCTGCCTGCTGTGCCAGCGGCAAGCAGGCAGGCGCGTTCCAAACCCACTAATTCGCGCCCACTTCGTGGCCGTCGTTGGCGTACATGAACTCCAGCACGTCGCGGGCATCGCCGATGGAGA
>CAZAXA010000252.1:0-8782 GCA_964488965.1 uncultured Phaeodactylibacter sp.
GGCGCACAGATCAGCCCACACATGCCCCGCAACACGACCAAACGCGATGTCGACTGAAGCCCGCCGTGGGGTCTTTTACCGGCATCCAGGTGATGAAGCGCACGTAGAGCGAAGCGCCGAACGAAAGGAGAATGCGGTCGAAGGGCCAGTTTTCCAGCTTGCCTCCCCGCACGTAGCGCGAGCCGATAGCCACATCGGCCCCACCGTCCGCACAGGCGGCATGGAGCCGGAGCAGGTCTTCCGGGTGGTGGGAAAAATCGGCATCCATCTCAAAGAGGTAGCCGTAGCCGCGCTGCAGGCCCCATTTGAAACCGGCGATGTAGGCCGTGCCCAGGCCGAGCTTGCCCTGCCGCTCGATCAGGAAAAGCCGGCCAGGATAGCGCTCCTGCTGCTTTCTGACCAGCCCTGCGGTGCCGTCGGGCGAGCCATCATCCACAATGAGTATGTGAAAGGCCTTACTGAGGGAGAATATCGTTTCAACCATCCGGGCGATATTTTCCTTTTCGTTGTAGGTAGGGATGATGACTAAATTATCTGCCAATTTTCCTTCGTTTTGGGCCTCAAATATAGAGTAATTTTTCGGCTTTGCGGTTTCAGCTTCTTCAAATTCAGGCATCAGCGGCTATTGTTAGCCAAACGACGCTATGCGCAGCCAAATTGCCTTTATTTTGCTCAAACAAAAAACCGCGAAACAATATAACTATGAAACCATACTTCCTGCCCCTCCTTACCTTCCCCTTCCTGCTTTCCGCCCAGGGGCCCATCAGCGGCTTCATGCCGGAAAAGGGCGTCGCCGATATAGCGTTGGGCTATGCTACCGAAACCTTTAACACCTATCTTTTCGGAGCCGAAAAAGAGGCCAGGCCTCTGACCACGGAGTCCCTGAACCTTTTCATCGAACACGGCCTCCGGGAGCATTTCTCCCTGGTGGCCACCATCCCCTACCTGTGGATCGACGAGGAAAACCGAGGCCTGCAGGACGGGGGGCTCTTCCTGAAGTACCGCAATGAGCACCGGCAAAGCGCCAAAGGCTACCTCAACCTGATCACCTCCCTGGGGCTGAGCTTTCCCCTGTCGGGCTACCCCAAAGATACGCCAACTCCTCTCGGGTTGCGTGCCATCAACTTCCAAAGCCGCTTCCAGGGGCAGTATGTATCTTACAACGGCTGGTTCTTTCAGCTGCAGAGCGGCATCGACTTCCAGTTCCTGCAGGAACTCCTGCCCGCCATACCCATTCTCTTCCGCACCGGCTACGGCGCCCGCCGCTACTTCGCGGAAGGCTGGATAGAATCCTACAACACCCTCAACAGCGGCGTCGATACCCGGGTTTCCGGCGGCTCCGGCGCCCGGTGGCTCCGCATCGGCGGAACGCTCTACCTGCCCGTGGTTGACAACTTCGGCATCGTGCTCGGCGGCGCCCGCATCCTCTCGGGCAGGAACATCGGCCTGTCTGCCCGCTGGAATGCCGGACTGGTGTACCGGCGCGGCAGGAGGGGGAGGGAATGAGGGCTGGATTGTTGTGGATCGCTGGAGGGGGTAAGCCGCAATACCACAACATCGCAAAACCATCTCCCCAAAACCTTCTATCATTTATACCGGAATTTTATTATCCTTGCAGGGCATGTTTTCCCGCATTCGATACCCGGAGAAGGTCAGCCCTGAGGAGCTGGACGATTACCTCGCCGCCGGCTGGCGGTGCATGGGGCAGGCCGTTTATACCTCCCATTTCATGTTCTTCGGGCAGGAAGGCAAAAAGCAGGTGTACTCTACCATTCCTTCCCGCCTGCCTCTGGAGGGGTTTCAGTTCAGCAAGAGCCAGCGCAGGCTGCTGCGCCGCAATGAAACGCTTTTCCGCATAGAAGTGGGCGCGACGGCAGCTTACGGCGAGGACAAACAAAGGGTCAACAGCCTGTACGCCCGGCAGTTTCCGCGCCGCGCCATCAATGATGCCAACGATATACTCAGCAACGGCAATGGCCGCATGGCGCTGGACACCCGTGAGGTGAGGATATATGATGGGGAAAGGCTCGTGGCTTTCAGTTTCTTCGACAGGGGCAGCCGGAGCATCTACAGCAAACAGGGCATCTACGACCCGGCCTACCACAGGTACAGCCTGGGCTTCTTCAGCATGCTGGCAGAAGTGCAATACGCCCGGGAGCAGGGCCTTCGCTACTACTACCCCGGTTATGTGGCGCCGGGCAACCCGGAATTCGACTACAAACACCGCCTGGGGGCGCTGGAATATTTCGAGCTGAAAAGCGCCTGCTGGAAGCCCTTTCACCAGCTCCGGGAAGAAGACATCCCCGTTAACTGCCTGCGCCGGCAACTCAGGGAACTGCAACAGGAACTGTCAGGCCAGGGCATTGCCGCCCGGCTTTTCGATTATCGCTTTTTTGATATCCGCTTCTACGACAACCGCCCCTTCCCCTACCTGGAGTACCCCTGTTTCCTGCTGTCCGGCTCGGCGAACATGGAATCCCTCTGCCCGGTGGCGGTCTTCGACCCGATAAAAATGTCCTTTCACCTCTATAATTGCCGCTTTTTCGGTTTTGGCGTCGAGCACCTCAGCGCCTATGAGCAGGCCCTGCGCGCCCGCTGGCCGGTCTTCAAAATACCGGTTGCCGTCTTCGATATCCTTCAGGAAGAATGCAGCCGGGAAGAGGCGCAGGACGCCTTGCTGCAGTACGCCCAACCTAAGGGGCCGGCAAAAGAAGCTTAGGGGTGCCGATTTAGCTGTCCGGAGCTTTTCTGTTTTCGTTTTTTAACATTCTGATTCGCGTCATCTGTAGTTTTTGAAAATATTACTAGCTTACGCCCCGACATTTTCAAGCCCCTAGCATGTTTGCAGAGAAACACTACCCGGAAGTGATGGCCCCTGAAGAGCTCGACGCTTATCTGGCCAAAGGCTGGTACCGCATGGGGCAGACTATCTTTACGACCCACTTTCTCTGTTTCAGCCGCGTTTTCTACTCTGCTATATGGGTGCGCCTGCCCCTGCAGGGCTATCAGTTCCGCAAAAGCCTGCGCAGGGCCATCCGCCGCAACCAGCAACGCTTCCGCACCATGGCCGGGCCGGCCTCTATCAACCCTGAAAAAGAATCCCTCTACCGCCGCTACAAAGCTTCCTTCCCGGGCGTACTGGCCCCCTCCCTCAAGGATTCGCTGCTGGATGGAGAAGAGGTCAACATCTACAACACCCATGAGGTGGCCGTTTACGATGGCGGCAAGCTGGCGGCCCTCAGTTTTTTCGACCTCGGCCGCCACAGCGCCGCCAGCATTACGGGCATCTACGACCCTGCCTACAACAGGCACAGCCTTGGTTTTTATACCATGCTCATGGAGATCGAATACTGCCTCCGGTACGGCCTGAAGTTTTTCTACCCGGGTTATGTGGTGCCCGGCTATAGCCGCTTTGATTATAAACTGCGGATCGGCCGGGAGGAGGAACTGCAGTACTACGACCTGCGATCCGAAGAGTGGCTGCCCTACGCCCGGCTGGCCAGCGTGGAGGCGCCTCTCCGGAAAATGGAAAGCCGGCTGGAGGAAATGCAGCAGTTCCTGCTGCAAAATAACCTGTGGTGTAAAAAACTGTACTATCCACTCTTCGAGGCCAACCTCTTTGGCTTCTGGCAGGCTCATTATTTCGACTACCCGGTCTTCCTGCTCTGCTCCCCCCGGCAGAATGCCAATAAGTTCCTCATGGCTGTGTTTGACCCCCGTGAAGATAAGTTCCTGCTCCTGCGCTGCGCCCTTTTCGACGACCTGCAGTTCTACTTCAACGAGGCTTATACGGACTCCTTTAACCCCCGAAAAAACTTTCTCGAACTGGTCATCATCGAGGAGGTGCTCGCCCGCAGCCCTCACCCGGCGGAAATCCTGCGGGCGTTTTAGGGCTTTATACTTAGAGATGTTTGGAGGGCGCCCCGACACTTTGTGTACGGGGCAGGCATTTTGAAGACAAAAAGTGTCAGTTTTTTGCTGAGACGAGGCGTTAAAAGGGGAGCATACCCATAGGGTTGCAGCGGAGTATAGCAGGTACTGCTCTTTGCCTGAACTACCCCTCCTCTCCCACCAGCCACTTCTTAAAATAAGGCGAGCGCTCGGTGCTCACCACAGTATCGAGATCGCAGGGAGGGAGCAGTTCCAGCTTGACCCGCGATTTGGAGTAGGCGTACATTTCCTTTATGGCGTCGATGTTGACGATAAACTGGCGGTTGATGCGGAAAAACACCTGTGGGTCCGCCATCTCTTCGAGCTTTTCCAGGGAGTAGTCCAGCGGATAGCGTTTGCCCTCTTTGGTTACGACGAAGGTGATCTTGCTTTCCGTATAAAAGTAGGCAGCTTCCTTCATTTCCACCACCCGGATGCTCTGCCCGATGCGAATGAGGAAGCGGCGGTTGAACTGCTCGCCCTGCAGGGCGCGCGCCAGCCGGGCATAATCCATACGGGCGCCGCCCCGCCACTTTTTATACTTTTCGATGGCCTGCTCCAGTTCCTGCCTTTTGATAGGCTTGAGCAGGTAATCGATAGCGTTGACCTTGAAGGCCTGTATGGCATACTGGTCGTAGGCGGTGGTGAAGATTACCGGCTTTTCTATCTGAACGTGGTTGAAGATCTCGAAACTGGAGCCATCGGCCAGGTGAATGTCCATGAAGATCAATTCGGGCAGTTCATTGTCCTGCAGCCAGTTCAGCACAGCTTCTACGCTGTCGAGTTGCCCAACGACCTCTGATTCGGGGGTGATTTCCTTCACCATTTTCTGCAAACGGCGGGCAGCGGCGTCTTCGTCTTCGATGATCAGTATCTTCATTTTTTCCCGTTTTTAATGATAGGGATGCTTACGCTAAAGTATTGTTCGTTCTCTTCGATACGTACAGCCTTATCGATGAGCAGGGCATAGCGCGTAACCACACTTTGCAGGCCGAAGCCGGTGGATGCCCCCATGGCTACTTTCTTCTGGAGGTTATTGGCCACAGTTATGTAGCCATCTTCCACGCGAACCTCGATATTCAGCGGCCTCGACTTTGAAATGATGTTGTGTTTTACGGCATTTTCCACCAGGATCTGCAGAGTAAGCGGGGCGATAAAAGCCTGCTCATCCGCATTGTGCACCTGCAGGGCCAGGCTGTCTCCAAAGCGCTTCTGAAGGAGGAAGGCGTAGTTTTGTACCAGTTCTACCTCTTCCTGCAGGCTGATCACCTCCATCTCCCGGTACTGCAGGATGCTGCGGTAGAAATCGGACAGCTTTTCCACAAACTCCACCGCTGTCCCGGGGTCCTCCTCAATGATGGTGATGAGGGTGTTGAAGCTGTTGAACAGGAAATGGGGGTTGATCTGGCTTTTGAGCGCTTCAAACTGGCTCTCGATCTTTTCCCGCTTCAGGGTCGATTCCCGTTCCAGCCGCTTATCCCGCTGCCGGATCAGCCAGGCGCTGGCCGTTGCGGCCAGCAGGATGCATAGCAAAATGAACCACCACTGCTGCCAATAGGGCGCCCGGACCACAAAGCTGTAGGCTTGAACCGGCTCATCGTCAAAGGCTTCGTTCTCGGTGGCCGCCACCTTGAAGGTATAAGCCCCCGGAGGAAGGTTGGAATAATTGGCCTGCCGGTCCCGGGAATAAATCCAGTCCAGGTCGAAACCCTCCAGCCTGTAGCGGTAGCGCACTGCCGAGGGGTCGGAGTACCAGAGCCCGACGTATTCAAAGACGAGATTATTCTCATCGTAAGCAAAGGAGCGGCGCTGGCGAAAATCCACTCCTTCCAGAAAAACGGCGACCCGGTTGATGCTGGTTCGGGGGTGAATACACAGGCTCTCCTGAAGGGCGGTGTATTTCACCAGGCGGTTTTGCGCACCGATCCATATAGCGCCCTGCTTCCCGCGGCACACGGCATTGAGGTTGGGTTCGATATTCTGCAGCCCGGCCTCATCGTCATAATATATGATATGGCGGGTAACGGGGTCCAGGATATCAATGCCGGAGGGGTGCACGATCAGGATATTGCCCTTCTGGTCCGATATCAGGCTGGAAATGGCCATATCCCGAATGCCCTCTTTGACCGACAGGCGCCTGAATTTCTTCCCGTCCCATTCAAAGACTCCATCCCGGCCCGAGCTGAACCAGATGTGCCCTCTGGCATCCTCTGTAATTGAATAAACAGCCTTAAGCGGGACGCTGTCGGCCTGTGTGAAGTTTCGTATCAGCCCCTTATCCAGGCAGCTCAGCCCTTCGCCGTCCGTTCCGAACCAGGTGCGGCCCTGGCTGTCCAGATAAACGGAATAGATGAAATTAGTGCCCAGGCCGCTGGCTTCGTCGAATCGTTTGGCCTGTATTGGTTCCGGGCTGAAGACATCAGCCGGGCAGATAAATTCGGTAACGCCGCCCAGAGTGGCCAGCCAGATGAAAGGGCCTTTCCCGTCAATGTCCAGTATGCTGCCGTTCGACAAGCCATCGGCCTCCGTCAGGTGGCGCTCTCTTCCTGTTGCGGGATCGATGCAGTACACGCCGTTGCCGAAAGTGCCGGCCCAGATCGTCCCCGACTGGCTTTCGTACAAGCTGATGACGTTCTCTCTTTTATAAAGCTGAAGGCCCTGCTTCCGCTCATCGTAAAGATATAGCCCGTCCTGACGCCCCACCCACAGCCTGCCGTCCTGGCCGGCGAGGACGGCCTGGATGTTTTTCATCGTTCCGTCAAGCGATTCAAACTGCCGGTTGGCAGAGTACGCCACTCTCTGGTTATTGGCCGCCCAGATATTGCCTTCGCAATCCTTGTGCAGGCCATAGATTTTGGAACCGGCAAGATTTCCGTATTCCAGCGCCTTCAGCTGCCGGCCAGGCAATGTGTAGCGGTAAAGCCCCTGCCCTTCGGTTCCGACCCACAGCTCAAGCCCCTGGAATAGCTCCATAGAGCTGACGGCGCCGTAGGCCCAGCCTTCCTGAATATCACTGAAAACGCGCTTTTGAGGATCGTAGTAGCAGAATCCTTTGTCGTAAGTCCCTATCCAGAAATTGCCGCTTCCGTCCGGCAGGATAGCCCTGACGATGTCATCCGGCAGGCCGTCCTCCCGGGTGATGTTATCAACGGATTTTCTTCCCTCTTTCACGGTACAGACGCTGATGCCCCCGTCGGTGCCCACCCAGGCGCGGCCTTGTTCATCGGCAACCACCACGTAGATGTCATTGCCCGGAAGGCCGTCGGCAGTATCGATGTTGTACATCCGGTTGCCGGTGTAATAATAGAGGCCTTCGCCGTAGGTAGCCAGCCAGAGCAGGCCATCCTTTCCCTGTGCAAAACCGGAAATGCGGGCGGCAGGCAGCCCCTCCTCCGGTTGCCATAGGCGGAGGCTGTCCGAATGGCCCATGAAAAACACCTTCCCATCTGCATACCCTACCCAGAAGCGGCCCTGTTCATCTTCAAACAGTGCAGACACTACATTGCCGGTGATGGTATCCGGGGCCAGGAATTGCCGGTAGGCCTGCCCGTCATACCTGAACAGGCCCTGGTTGGAGCCAAACCAAAGGAAACCGTCCGAAGATTCACCAATGAGGGATATTTTTACATCCCGGTACACTTCACTGAGCGGGTGTTCCCTGAAGTAGGGCGATTGCCCCCGGCCTGCCGGCAAGAGCAAAAGAAAGGATACTATGACGATCAGGCCTCTCAACATGATTCACTTCGACAGGCTTGCCCGGATTTCCACCACGATCTCCTCTGCAATCTTCTGGTAGACGATCTTCGGAATACTGATGTTATGCTCTTCCAGCAATATTGTAAAATTGGAGGATAAGGCCAGAATGCCGTCCTGAAGCACTACTTCACTCTTGATAATGCGCTCCTGCTCCACCCCATGGATTTTCAGCTTTCCCTTCGCCCGTACCGTGTACCTGCCGGGCCTGGAAAGGTCAACCTGCTCTATGATCTTCCCGGCAAAGGTGGCCTCGGGATATTTGCGCTCTTCCATGTAGTTCTCATTGAAATGTTCCCGCTGCAGGGGGCTGTTAAAACCCTGAAAAGTATTGATCTTCACGGAAAAAGCAAAAGTATTGTCCTCCACATTGATGATGCCTCTCATTTTTTCAGAGGCGGCCTCTATCAATTCCAGGGGGGCGTCCGAGCGGAAAAAGATTTTTCCCGTTTCCGTTTTATAGTAATCCTGGGCCTGGATATCGGCCAGGGCCACAAGAATAAGAAAAGCAAAAATACCAGGGCTGCGTTTTTTATCCGGGCGCATGTTGCATCTCGATTTTGGGCCAAAGATTAGTATAAAAACAATCCTGCACAGAAAAAAACTTGCTCAAAGGGGAAAAATTACCTCCGAACAGGAAAAATTATAATAAGCGGTAACCGAAGCCCAGTGTAAGGAGCGAATTCAGGAAACCTGCTTCTGCAAAGACGCTCATCTTTTTATCTACGGCGTACCGGCCGCCCAGGTAGGCGGTATAAACGAACTGAGACGACGATTCCTGTACTCCCAGGTGCTCAATTAAAGCGGCCTTTTCACCATCTGTCCATGATATTCGCGAAAAATTCTGGGCCAGTATCATCCCGCCGTAGATATCCCACCGGCTTATCCGGGTGTAATGAAAACCGGTTCTCAGGCTCAGAGAATAATTGCGGTTGTTCCAGGCCACGGTCGTACCCAGGGCTTCCTTCTTTTTTTCGGCGACAGAATAGCCGAAATGCAGCCCGACGCTTATCTTTTCATTGATGAGGTAATCACCTCCCAGGGTAATAGGCGGGGCAACCGTGCGCGCCTTATCAGCCGCAAAAGTAGAGTACAGGCC
>CAZAXA010000253.1:0-8768 GCA_964488965.1 uncultured Phaeodactylibacter sp.
GTAGCCGTTGAAGACTTTTCGGAAAGCGCAAAAATCTTCTGTAAATTTACGCAAAAAAGATGTCCGTCAACCGCATCGAGCAGCTGAAAGCGCTTCTGAAAGAAAGCCCCCACGATTCCTTCCTGCTCTTCGCCCTGGCCAAGGAGTACGAGAAGCAGGGCGAGCAGGAAACGGCTCTGCGTTACTACCTCCATCTGGAGGAACACGACCCGGCTTACGTAGGCGCCTATTACCATCTGGGAAAGCTCTACGAGAAGATAGGAGAAACAGGCCTGGCCCTGGAAACCTACGGCCGCGGCATCGAGGCCGCCCGCCGGGCAGGCGACCAGCATGCCCTGGGCGAACTGGCCGGCGCCCGGCTGGCGCTTGAGTAACGGCAGCTTGATCCGCCGCTACTCCGTCGCCACGAACTTACTATTCCCCACAACCTGGCCTTCGGCGCTGAACAACTGCAGAAAGTACAAACCCTGCGGCAACCGGCCAATATCCAACACCTCATTGCCGCCTGAGGATTTTACGTTATACTCCAGAAGCACCTGCCCTGTTGCGTTGCTGGCCCGCAGGCGGGCGCCTGCCGGCAGTCCTTCCGGCAGGGTAATGGTTAGCTGGCCCTTTGCGGGGTTGGGAAATACAACCAGTTGCCGTGCCGCCGGGCGGCCTTCCTTTGTGCCGGTCAGCGGCTTGGGGAAGCAGATTTCCAGCGCCCAGTCCCGCAGCGAGCCGTTGTCCTGGCCTTTGGTAAGCAGCAGGCGCCAATCTCCCCTTGCGCTCTGGCCATTAAACGCCTTGAGTTCCTCTTCCGGCCGGTAAGTGCCATTATCGGAATACGGGCAGGGAAGGGGCGCCGGGGCAGCATCGTCCAGGTTCATTTCAAAAGAGATGCCGACCTCACAGTCCTGGGTGGCCAGGGCGATCTCCGTCCCTTCCGGGCTGACGAGGCTGATGTCCAGGTCGCTGACCGGCACATGGAAGCCATACAGGTGGATAATATTGACGTCGCGGATGATGACGTCATCTTCCACCCTTATGATCGATTCCACGGTAGCAGCGGGTACGGAGAGGGACTGTGGCAGGTTGTCCGGCCGGAACACCTGGCAGGTGATCACTTCCGTCTCGAAGAAGCTTACGGAATATTCACCCTCTCCGCAGCCCGGGTTGGCAGCGCGCACCCGCCAGTACACCGTAGCGCTATCCGGCAGCGGCGTCGGCAGTTGGTAGGCAGTTTCGGTTATTCCTTCCTCCGCCCAGAAAATGTCAGAAAAGGCGGCATCCAGGGCGACTTCCAGGCGGTAGGAAACGGCATTGTGCTCCGCCTCCCAGCTCAGTTCAGGCGCCACGGATACTTCGGGCTCTCCTTCCACCGGCGATACGAGAACCACCGGCCCTGGCGCCTGGGCATACAGTTCCAGTACAAGATTCACCGTTTCGGAAACGGCGCCGGCAGCGGCAGTAAGCTGGAAAGGGTAAAGGCCGCTGGCCAGGCTCTGCAGGTTGGAAAGGCCGAGGCTCAGTTGGGCAGGCGCGGTAACGGGGCTTTGGATTTCCGCCACTACCCCATCCGGCAATCCTGCTATAGTAAAGGATACTTCTTCCGCAAAACCCAGTACCGGTTCCAGCCACAGCTCAAAGGATACCGGCTGATCTCCACAGGCCAACTGCGCCGGTTCCGGGGCCCCCAATGCGATGCCGGCTTCGGTTGCCGGAGAGATGGTGATATTGCGGTTATTGATGTCAAAAAAGACGTTGCCAACGGCTTTTACCTTCACCCTGAACTGGTTGCCGGACAAGCTGTCGGGAATGAACACCAGTTCGCTGCCGTCGTTGGCCAGGCTGTCGGCCAGCAGGATAGGATACGTGAAGCCGCCGTCCATGGAAAGGGAAATATTAACCATCCCGGCATTGACCGGCGCCTGATCCGTATTGGCCACATCCCATTCTACCAGTTGATAGCTGCCGGCATCCCAGGTAGTGGAGGTGTTCTGGGACAATACCTGGAAGGGGCCGGCCTGGCCGCTCACCGCCAGGGTGAGGCCGTCCCAGGCGACGCCGCCGCCGAAACCGTGGTTGTCGCGCACGGTGGCCCGGAAATTCATACTGCGGGCGTAATCCGGCAGGCGCTCCCCGAAGGGCTGGGTGTTGTTGACAATGCTCGCCATGCGGGGGAAGACGCGGGTAGGGCTGGCAGACAGGGCATAAGAACGAAACAGAGGGGCATTGCCCTCCGGCGCATTGACCGGCGTGCCGGGGCCGAGGTCGAACTGCTCCCAGGAGTAAGTCAGCGAATCGCCTTCCATATCGGTGGCGGTGGCCGTCAGTTCAAAAGGCGTGGAAATGGGGATAACCAGCCCGCTCTGGCCGGCCTCCACCGAAGGAGGCGTATTTTCAGTGGGTATTTTTTCCGCGCAGGCATTACCCCATCCGAATTCCACAAAGGGCAGCATGTCAACGAGGTTGCCGACGTGGAAGTGGTCGTTGCTGTTGTTGGCAATATTGCTGGAGCCACAAATGCCGGCATAGCCCATAATGGTCGTGGCGCTGCCCGGTTCGTAAGGCCGTTCTCCCTGAGAACCATCACAATAATTAAAGGTGTGCAGCCCACCGTACTGATGCCCCAGTTCATGCGCTACATAGTCGATATCATAAGGGTCGCCCACCGGGCTGGGCCCTCCGGTATAGCCCAGTCCTTTGTCGCCATTGCGGCAGACCGTTTCAATGGAAGCGACGCCGCCGCCGCCGCCGCGGTCGAATACATGGCCGACGTCGTAGTTGGCCGAACCGATGATCTGATCCAGGGTGGTTTGGTTCTGGTTGCGTTTGTTCAGGTCGCTGCCGGAGAAGGGGTCCGACCCGGGGTTCAGGAAAACGACCAGATGGTTGCTGTCGACCAGGATCATACGCACGGACAAGTCCCGCTCATAAACGCCATTTACCCGGTTCATAGTGGTGGCGATAGCCGCCATGGCGCCCTCTACGGTCCCGCCGTGGTATTGGGTGTACTCCCCGGTGGCCGATACTGCCAGGCGGTGGGTGCGCAATTCCTCGCCGGTCATCAGCGTGCCATTGGCCTCCGCCGGCTCCTCCGCGGCCGGATATTCTTCTTCCATTGCACAGTGGAACACCTCATCGGTGCTGTAATCCGTTTTGAAATAGGACAGATAGGCGCCGTCATTTAACAGATGGTAGTAAGGGTCGATGAAGTAAGTTTGTTCGCCTGCCAGCACCATGGCGTGAAAGCCGTGCGGCGTATAATCCATCCGCAACAGGGCGGTTGGATTATCCACACCTTTACCCAGGTAAGTCCTGATCTGCGGGAAACGCTTTGCCAGGCCGGGCGCCATGATGGGCGAAGCACAGATGCGGAAGCTCTCCATACGGCCGTCCGGCCGGGGCAGTTCAAGGGTATAGGTGGAAACGGCGGCATTGGCCACCTGCTCGTCGGGCGCGCCGGCCAGGCGTTGCAGCATGGCCCCGGCATCGAGGCGCAGCACCCGGTAGGCCTTGGGTACAATCGCCCTCCCGGCAGATGGATGGCCGGGGGCCTCGGCGTCCTGCCACAAAGGCAAGGTGCTCTGAGCGGCAAGGGCAGCAGTTATTCCCAGGAAGAAAAGGCAGAATATGAATCTGAACATAGAAGCAGTTTTTATGTGATTCCCTTGGGGGAAATAATGTATGGCTTTGCTGGAGCAACTATGGTAGATATAAGTTGGGCGGATACAATTAATTATTTGGTATAAGCTGGGTAAAACCGAGGGTGCGGTTTATTCCATCAGTCGCTACGCTCGTGTTCCACCGCGCCCTGGCTTAAACCCTATTTTGAGCGTCGGCGGATCAATCCGCTACGACAAATCTGCTGCTCCCCAGCAATTGCCCTTCAGGGCTGGCCAACTGCAGAAAATACAGGCCTGCCGGCAGCGCATGGATATCCAGCACCTCATTGCCCTCTGAGGATCGCACTTCCTGCCGCAGGAGCGCCTGGCCGGCGGCGCTGCTGACAAGGAGGCGGGCGCCCCTGCCCGTATCTTCCGGCAAAGCCACAGAGAGCGAGGCCCCGGCAGGGTTGGGGAACACCTTAAGCTCCCGGGGCCTGGCCGGAGCATCCGCGGTTCCCGTCAGGCCGGCCGGGAAGCAGACCTCAAGTTCCCAGTTGTCCAGCGAGCCATTCTGGGCGCTCTTGATGAGGATCAGGCGCCAGTCGCCACGGGCGTTTTCCCCGTCGTAGGTAGACAGCTTCTCCTCCGGAATGTAGGCGCCGCCATTATTGAAGGGGCAGGGCAACGGCGAGGCCGCCTCATCGTCGAGGCTGAAATTGAAAGAAGAGCCGTTGCAGTCCTCCGTTACGATGTCGATGATGGGCCCGTTGGGGCTGTCGAAACGAAAGTTCAGCCCGCTGAGCGGAGAATGGCTGCCCCGGATATTGCGGATATTGACATCCCTCACCACGACATCATCCTCCACCGTGACCCTGGAAATAATGATGGAAGCGGCGCTCTCCAGGGAAAGAGGCAGTCCCTGTGGCCTGTAAACCTGGCAGCGGATGACTTCGGTTTCGAAGAAACTGCCGGTGAAACTGCCGGCGCCGCAGCCGGGGTTGCTGCCGCTCACCCGCCAGTAAATGGTGGCGCTGTCCGGAAGGCTTACCGGCAAGGCAAGAGTGGTTTCGGTAATGCCCGTTTCGGAAAAGTAGATATCTGAAAATCCGGGGCCGAGCGCCACTTCCACCTGATAGGTAGCCGCATCCGGGTTCGCCTCCCAGGACAGTTCCGTATTGATCGGCACTGCCGGTTCTCCTTCCGCCGGAGCGGAGAGGATGATGCCCTCCGGCGCCTGAGCATACAGTTCTATATTCAGTTCCACCGTATCGGCCGCTCCTCCGCTGCCGGCGATAAGCAGGAAGGGATAATTGCCTGTAGGCAGGCCGGACAAACCAGAAATGGTAAGCACCGACCCGGCAGGCAGGGGCAACGGGCTCTCGAAGCTGGCCGTTACGCCTGGCGGCAGGCCTGTGACGGACAAGGCGGCGTCTCCTTCAAGGCCAAGCACCGGGGTGAGGAAAAATTCATACTCCAGGGGCTGTCCGCTACAGGCCTGCCGGTTTTGCCGGGGTACGCCGATGGCCAGGCCCGGCGCCAGGGCCGGCTCGATGGTGATGTCCCGGTTGTTGATATCAAAGAAGACATTGCCGACGGCCTTCACCTTCACCCGGAACTGGTTGCCGGCCAGGCTGTCAGGCACGACTACCAGCGCCTGGCCATCGTTCTCCAGGCTGTCGGCCAGCAGGATGGGATAGGTATAGCCGCCGTCCATCGACAGGTAAAGGTTCACCATTTCTGCATTCACGGGCGCCTGATCGGTATTGGCCACATCCCATTCGATGAGTTGAAAGGAGCCGGCCTGCCAGGTGGCGGGCTCGTTCTGAGAGAGTACGCGGAAAGGGCCGGCCTGATCCCGGACTATTAGCGTAAGGCCGTCCCAGGCCACGCCGCCGCCGAAGCCGTGGTTGTCGCGCACGGTGGCCCGGAAGTTCATATTGCGGGAATAATCCGGCAGGCGCTCGCCGAAGGGCTGGGTATTGTTGACGATGCTGGCCATGCGGGGGAATACCCGGGTTGGGCTGGCAGACAGGGCATAGGAACGAAACAAGGGGGCGTTGCCCTGAGGCTGGCTGACCGGCGTACTGGGGCCGACGTCAAACTGTTCCCAGGAGTAAGTCAGGGAATCGCCTTCCAGGTCGGCGGCGGTAGCCGTCAGCTCGAAAGGCGTGGAGATGGGGATAACCAGCCCGCTCTGGCCGGCCTCCACTTCGGGCGGAGTATTGCCGGTGGGTATTTTTTCCGCACAGGAATTGCCCCGGCCGAGCTCCACGAAAGAGAGCATGTCGGCCAGGTTGCCAATATGGAAGTGGTCGTTGCTGTTGCTGGCAATATCGTTGGCCCCGCAAAGGCCGGCGTAGCCCATGATGGTAGTGGCGCTACCGGGTTCGAAAGGCCTTTCTCCCTGAGAGCCGGTACAGTAATTAAAGGTATGCAGGCCGCCGAACTGATGCCCCAGTTCGTGAGCCACATAGTCGATATCGAAGGGGTCGCCTACGGGGTTGGCCCCGCCGGTGTATCCCAGGCCTTTCTCGCCGTTAACGCAAACCGTTTCCAGGGAAGCGACGCCGCCGCCGCCGGTGTCAAATACATGGCCTACATCATAATTGGCAGAACCGATGACCTGGTCCAGAGTGGTTTGGTTCTGGTTGCGCTTATCGACATTGCTGCCGGAGAAGGGGTCGGATGAAGGATCGAGGAAAACGGCCCGGTGGTTGCTGTCGGCCAGGATCATGCGCACCGAAAGGTCCCGCTCATAAACGCCGTTCACCCGGTTCATCGTAGTGACTATTGCCGCCATGGCGCCTTCTACGGTACCGCCGTGGTATTGGGCATATTCTCCGGTAGTGGAAACGGCCAGGCGGTAAGTGCGCAGTTCCTCGCCCGTCATTGCGTTTGCCAGCAGGGTTCCAGGTTCCTGCACAGGCAGTTGGCCTTCGGCCTCGAACCGGCAAACGAACTCCTCGTCGCTGGAAAGATCGTCTCTGTAGTAGGAGATGTAAGCGCCGTTATTCAGCAGATGAAAATATGGGTCGATGAAGTAAGCCTTATCGCCATTCAAGGCCATGGCGTGCAGGCCATGAGGGGTATAGTCCAGGCGCAGCAAAGCAGTGGGGTCATCTATCCCCTTGCCGAGGTAAGTCTTTATCTGCGGAAAACGCCGGGCCAGGCCAGGGGCCATGACGGGCGAGGAGCAAATGCGGAAGGACTCCATACGGCCGTCCGGCCGGGGCAGTTCCAGCGTATAGGTAGAAGCACTGGCGTAGACTGCCGGCTCCTCCGGCGCGCCGGCCAGGCGTTGCAGCATGGCGGTGGTATTGAGGCGCAGGGTGCGATAGGCCTTGGGGGTGATCACCCTTACAGCGGAGGGATGAGAAGGTTCTT
Source organism: uncultured Phaeodactylibacter sp. (assembly GCA_964488965.1). Lineage (GTDB taxonomy): Bacteria > Bacteroidota > Bacteroidia > Chitinophagales > Saprospiraceae > JACJXW01. The sequence goes on from CAZAXA010000253.1 coordinate 6,975, forward strand.
CAATATCCTGCCATAACGGCGAGGCCTGCTGAGCAGGAAGGCCGGCAGCCAGGGAAAGGAAGGTAAGGATAAGCGTAATTTTATGCATGTTGAGTTTTTTTCATACTAATTCAGTGTATTTAGTGTATCAGTGTATCAGTGTATCAGTGTATCAGTGTATCAGTGTATCAGTGTATCAGTGTGTCAGTGTGTCAGTGTGTCAGTGTATCAGTGGGCTACCATTCTCCCATAGGGATGCCTGCAGCATAAGGTTGGACAGCCAGCCCGTCCACCGTACACAGCCCTGCAACCGTTGTCCAGCGTTAGACGGATGGCCCAAACGGGGCTATCAGAGCGCCGGGCCACCATCTTTACTTCAACAATTCGCGAAGGTAAAGGACGAACTGATATAATTTGTTCAAATATTTTCCTTTTGTCAGGGCTTTCACAAAAAACGGGGCTGGCGCCGTTATTGGTTGATTGGTTGATTCGGTGCCCGGCCCGCACACCTAAACACCCAAACACCCAAATCCAGATCACAGAATTTGTCAAATAACCTTTTATCTTTAGCCTTCGCCAAAAAAACGGATCACTACACATGAATGAACTTCACAGCAAACGCATTGCCGAAGGGCTGAACATTCCCGGCCACAAGGTTTCAAAGGCCCTGGCCCTATTGTCCGAAGGGGCGACCATCCCCTTCATTGCCCGCTACCGCAAAGAAGCCACCGGCTCGCTGGATGAAGTGCAACTGGCCGACATACAGCGGGAGGCCAAAAAGCTGGAAGAACTGGAAAAGCGGCGGGAAAGCATCCTGAACTCCATCGAAGAACAGGGCAAGCTCACCGGCGAACTGCGCCGCCGCATCGAGGCTACTTATGACGCCACCGAACTGGAAGACCTCTACCTGCCTTACAAGCGCAAGCGCAAGACGCGCGCTTCCGTGGCCCGCGACAAGGGGCTGGAGCCGCTGGCGGAAGTCATTTTCCGGCAACAAAATAACAAATTGGAAGAACTTGCCGGCCATTTTATTACCAACGAAGTGCCCACGGTGGAAGAGGCCCTGCAGGGCGCCCGCGACATCATAGCCGAATGGGTCAGCGAAGATGAGAAAGCGAGGAACAAGCTGCGCTTCCTCTTCCGCAAGGGGGCGGTGATCTCTTCCAAAGTGGCGCGCGGCAAGGAAGAGGAAGGCGCCAAGTACCGCGATTACTTTGACTACAGCGAACTGCTGAAGAAATGCCCTTCCCACCGCCTGCTGGCTATGCGCCGCGGCGAAGAGGAGGGTTTCCTGCGGGTGAGCATCGCCCCGGAAGAAGAAGATACGCTCTACCAACTGGAACGGATATACCTCAAAGGCAGCGGCCCGGCCAGCCTGCAGGTACAGGAAGCCCTGCACGACAGCTATAAGCGCCTGCTCGGCCCTTCCATCGAGACGGAATTCCGCAATGCCTCCAAGGAGAAGGCCGACGAGGAGGCCATCGAAGTGTTCGCCACCAACCTGCGGCAGTTGCTGCTGGGCGCCCCGCTGGGGCAGAAGCGCACCCTGGGTATCGACCCCGGCTTTCGCACCGGTTGCAAGGTGGCGGTGCTGGACGAGAGCGGGCAGTTGCTGCAGCATACCGCTATCTACCCCCACCCCCCGCAGTCGGACGAACACAACGCCCGCCTCACCCTGGAACAGCTGGTGAAGCAGTTCGGCATCGAGGCCATCGCCGTAGGCAACGGCACAGCCGGCCGGGAAACGCTGAGCCTGTGCCGGAAGATAAAATTCGGCCGCCCCGTGGAAGTGTTCATGGTCAATGAGGCCGGGGC
>CAZAXA010000254.1:0-8765 GCA_964488965.1 uncultured Phaeodactylibacter sp.
AAACCACCCTGGTGGCCGAGCTCGACCTGGCCCTGCTCAAACACCTGCACGCCTACGGCAGCCTGCGCAACCTGCAGGGCCGGCGGATGGACCTGTTTGAGCTGAGGAAACGGTAAGGGTTTGGATTTTGGATTTTTATTGTGCGATATGCGATGTGCCCCGAAATGGCCGCCGCCTGCGTGCGGCCTGCGGTGAGCAAATCGAAAATCGAAAACCGAATGCTCCTCAAGCTCCACACGCCCCCGCCTCCATTAGGAAACCTGGTGGCCCTTCTCACCTACTACAAGGGTTACCAGCCCGGCCACAGTATCGACCGTTTTCTGCCGGACGGCAACGTGGAACTGGTCATCGACCTGACGGACTTCCCCAAACAGGTGTACGATAATGAGACGCTGGCAGTAAAGCAAGCTTTCCGCCGGGCCTGGATTTCGGGCCTGCGCCGGGAATTCATCTCCATCCATGCCGGGCAGGACGCGGAGATGTTTGTCGTCACCTTCCGGAAAGGCGCCGCCCGGGCGGTCGTGGGCATGCCTCTGACGGAGTTGACGGAGCAGGTCGTGGAAGGAGATTTGGTCTTCGGAAAGCCCATACTCCTGCTCAGGGAGGCCCTGCTGGCTGCCGAAAGCCCGGAGGCGAAAATGGCCGTGGCCGAGCGCCACCTGCTGTCCATGGCGGGAAATGAAATCCAGCCCAACCCCTTTGTGCAGTACGCCGTCGATCAGATATTGCTCCACCCAGGGCGGGTGTCGCTGGAAACCCTTTCCCGGAAGGTAGGTTATTCCCAGAAACATCTCATCCAAATGTTCAAAGAGGAGGTTGGCCTGCCCCCCAAGGCCTTCCTGCGTATCATCCGTTTTCAGCGCGCCATAGAAGAGATCGAGCGGCGGGGCGCCATTGAATGGAGCCACCTGGCGCTCGACTGCGGCTACTACGACCAGGCCCACTTTATCCGGGATTTTAAGCGGTTCTCGGGCTTTACGCCGGAACAGTATCTGCAAAGAAAGAACGGTATGCTGAATTATGTGCCGGTGGGTTGAAAGAAGTGTATACTGGCCGGGTAAATTTTTTACAATCCTATCTCAATCGATCATCCGATCTTTGTAAAAAAGGAATGGAAAATATGATGATCAATCATAGGGCCGTTCTGGCCTGCTGTTATTTTACAAAATGAATAGGCTTTTGAAAAATGAAAATCAAAGACTACTTCTTCTTCCTGATTGCCGCTACTCTTACTGCCTGCGGCATCCAGCCTGAAAACCGGGGCGCTTCCCATTCTCCTCAATACCGCATTGCCTACAATGTGCTGGCCAACGCGGAAGCGGACGACTACGAGGTCTTCGCCATGAACATGGACGGTTCCGGTAAGAAGAACATCACCAACCACCCGGGCGTGGAATGGACCTATTTTGCCTGCCGCGATAAGGTGCTGTTCATTTCCGACCGCGATACCTGCCGGCGTTGCTACCTGCTGTATGAGATGGACGCCGACGGCGGGAACCTCCGCAGGATTTCCGATATGCGCCTGGCGGACAGCTGGATGAGCGCCCGCAAAAGCGGAACGGAACTGATCGTCACCCCACACCGCTCGGTGGACTCCGCTTTTTACATCATCGATATTCAGGGAAAGGTGCTGGACAAGTTATATGCCGGCCTGCCTTATTCTGGCGACCCCCTCTTCGTCAACGGCGGCAGGCAGGTGGTTTTCCGGGGAGGGCTGACGAAGTCCAAGCTGGTGGAAGGCTTCAATGAAGAGCTTTATATCATCAATGTTGACGGTACGGGCCGCCGGCAGCTCACCCATTATCCGGAAGGCGACACCACCGCCGGCAAGTTTGGCTACCATGCCGGCCCGCCCCAGGAACATCCGACGGAGCATTTCATCAGTTACCAAAGCAGCCAGGCCGGCAAATACAGCCTGTACGCCGTCAGCCTGGACGGGCAAAAGCACTGGAAGCTCACCGACAACCCTCAGGATGAGGGCTGGCATGCCTGGAGCCCGGACGGCCGCTGGCTGGCCATCGAGCTGTTCGACGCTGCCCAAAGCCAGTTCCACATCGGGCTGATGAACTGGCAAACAAAGGAAATGGCCATTCTCACCGATACTACTTATAAATATCAGCAGTCGCCGGTGTTTGTGGAGAAGTGAGGCGAGGGGGTTAAGAGCTTTGAGAAACTTCCGGCCGCTCCTGGCTGATAGTTTCTTAAAGCTACGGCTGGCAGTTCCTTCGGCCTTCAGCCGTAGGTTTAAGAACCTATCTTCCGGGGGCGGGGGGGAAGGTTCTCAAACCGGCTATGCTGCGTAAATGAACTAATGATCAATCCATCGCCGGCAAGGGGCCCCTCCCGGAGTTCTCAATCATGAAGCCATACTGCAATTTCTGCTTTTCCGTCAGCGGGGCGATCATGCCGCTATTCATAAAAGTGGAGTCGATGATATTCCAGATCATCGCGGTACTGTCAAGGCCGGAAGTGAGGATTTGCCTTTCATCCGGAGAAAAGGAGGCGGACCAGATGGTGGCGCTGTGGCCTTCAAAACGCTGCGCCAATTGCCATTTTCCGTTAGTGAGCTTGTATAGCCTGGCCAGTTTATCAATGCCGGCGGTGAGCATGAGAGAGTCGTTTTTTGAAAAAACAATACTTCGGGCCGGCTTTCCGTGAGGCAGGGACTGTATCTTGTTGCCCGCAGTGTCCCAAAGGATGAGGTCGTTATCCCATCCTCCTGTAGCGAGGTATTTTTCATTGTGAGAGACGGCGACGGCGACGATCTCCTGTTGGCCATGGCCTTTCCATTTATGGAGGAGTTTTCCATCAGCGGCCCATATATATATATTCCCTTTGAAATCTGCGGTCAGTATCCTGGGGCTTTGGGGAAAGAAGGAAGCCACGGTAACCGGGTGTGCGTGAGGGCCGAATTCTATATTGCTTTTCCTGATCGTATCGTCCAGGATCTCATACATGCTGGCCATATGGCCGCTGCGCGCTTGCAGGCCTACGGAGAGGAATGACGCCCGGCCGGGGGAAAGCAGCAGTTTTGTGATACAGCCGTTTTGATTCTCCATCCCGGGGTCACAGGGCCCTTTTACTTCTTTGACAATAATGGTATCTTTCTGCTCCCAGGCCAGGCCGATATGGCCTTTTTTATCCCCATAGACAAGGAGGCCCTTATCGGGGAGGATGAAAAAATCGGTGATCTGGTTCGGCGTGCTTACCAGGGTATCGGCCTGCCCGCCGGACAAATCCCAGCGATAGATGTTGCCTTTACGGGAAGCGGTAATTACCTTGTCTTTGCCGTCGAAACGAGCCTGGAGGACATGCCAGTCATTCTTCATGACGATAGGGTAGAGTGTAGAGATATCCCAGCCTTTCACCGTCATATCGCGGCTGCCCGAGACAAAAGCATCGGCAGACAGCCATCGGAGTGAAGTGACTTCGTTGCTGTGGCCATAGAAAGTACGGAGCAGATTCCCTTGCCAGTCCCACAGCTTTATCGTTTTATCTTCGCTTCCGGTGACGATGTGTTTTCCATCTGGTGAGGCTGCAACAGCATTAACATTATAATTGTGGCCTTTAAGAGTAAAAAGTTTTTTAAACCTTGGCCCCGGGGCAGAGGCGTATTTTTTCCATACAATAGCTGTGTTGTCCCAGCTTCCCGAAACGAAATATTCGCCGTCGGGAGAGACGGCTAGGGAAGTAACTTCATTGGCATGGCCATCGAAGAAAGAGTGCCAGCCGCCCTCCAGGCTACGGATTCTGATGCGCTGAGTTTCCAGCCCGTAAAGAAAATGTTTGCCGTCCGGCAGAAAGGCGATACAATTCACGGCGCCATCGATGGTTTTTTCCTTCCGGAACTCCCGCGCCAGCTTTCCGGATCCGGCCTCGTATAGTTTTACATGCCCTTCCGTGTCTCCGCTCAGCAGGTATTTGCCATCGGGAGAAAAGGCGAGCGCATTGACCATACCCGAAGGGTTGCCCCATCGGTACAGGATGCTCCCGTCTGGTTTCCAGACAATTACCGTGCTGTCCACCCCGCCGGTGGCGGCCAGGCCGGCCGGGGAGAACACTGCGGATCTTATCCGGCTGTTGTGCCCTCCCTCCAGCTTTTGGAAAAGCCTGCCTTCCGCATCCCAGATTCTGGCTTCGCCATTTTCGCCGGCGGTAAGAATATACTTGCCGTCGGCCGAGGCATCCAAAGCGAAGACCTTGTCGAGGGAATCTATATGCAACTGGTAAAACGGGAGGCTCTGCCTGGCGGCTATTGCCACAAACGCCAGGCGCGCATTTTCCCGGGTTTGTGAGTCCACGGCAATTCCCCTGGCGGCAAAGGCCAGCTGCAGGGCCAGCGTATTATCATAATCCTGAGCGCTTATGGATTGGGCGGATAATAAAGCATAGCGGGACTTTTGCGATTCCCATTCGGCCTTTTCCAGCGCTTTCACCGCTTTTTCCTTCTGTGAATAAACATAATAAGCCGTTCCGATCGAAGCGGCGACCAGGGTGATAAGGGCGGCTATCAATAACCCTGTTTTCCGGGCTGCCGCCCTTTTACTTTTTTTTATGAACGCCCATTCTTTCGGGCCTAGTTTTTCATATTCCCGGAGCCGGGATTCGAAGCGGCTCAGGAAAGCCAGTTCCTTTCGGCTGAGCAGCGTTTTGTATTTTTCGTGATCCCTGTGCCGCCCTTTGACCAATTTGATGGCTTCGAGCAATGCAACCTCATCATCCGTCCGGCGGCCGGCGATGATCTTGGCCAGGGTATCGTGGGCAATCTCGTAGATCCCATCCGATCCTGACAGTATTCTGCTTTTTTCAAGCTGCTGCAGGATGAACAGCTTTTGGGCTTCATCGATGCCAAAGGCCTGGATTTCGTGCAGGGCCTGTGGTTTTTTGGTGCCTTCCAGGCTGACAAATTCGTTGAGCAGCCGTTTGGTGGCCGAGTGAGATATATGCGGCCACTTTTTTTCAACCGCGGCCTGAACCGCCTGGGCCTGCTGCTCCAGGAAATCCTCCAACACCCGGCCGATGGGGCCGACGCGGTCGATGAGGTCTGGGGTGAACAATACCTTCTGAGGCATAACAGTCATTTATCGATTTGATCAGGAGGGCGGCAAAGCGCCTGGCAGCGGGCCGGCACCCACTGCTTCGTGCCACAGCCGGTCGAGGTACACCTGAAGGTAAGACAACTGCACGCCGGCCTTGCCTCCCGTGACATTTTCAATGATCTTTTCCAGAGATTTTGGAGCGTCGAGAATATCGATCCCCAGATTTTCGCAGGATTGCAGAATGACCTGGCGCGCATTCTGTACGCCCATTGGTTCTACCCTGAGCCTTTTGTTGTAAATCTCGGGCACTGCCTTCTCAAAATCGTAGAGGTGGGCGAGGTACTCTTCCCGCATCACGATAATGACCTTACAGGAGAGGCCGGCGTCCCGCAACTGGGCCAAATCCCGGATGAATTGCTGTTTTTCTTCTCCGCTTCCAAGGATGAACAGTTCTTCGAACTGGTCGAAAATGAGGAAAACGGGGCGGAAATAGTCCAGGTAAACGGATCTCACCAGTTGGGGCAGGCCCGCTCCCTCTTTGACCGGGCTTTGGGCCATGCGCAGGAGGGCCTCCCTGAGCGAATCATTGATGTTATTTTTGCGCCGGATGAAGAGATCCAGCCAGTCGGCCGGTTGAAAACGGCTTGCCAGGCCACACTGCACCAGGCTGGTCTTTCCCGTTCCGGACTGCCCGTACACAAGGATGATATCGCTCTGGAAGGCCATCTTGTACAATTGTTCGATCTCTTCGTCCCGGCCAAAGAAAATAGCCCGGTCTTCCCGGTTATAGGGCTGCAGGAATTTGAATGGGCTTCTCTGGTTCATAATTCGTTCAGGCTTTTACCAAAAATGTCCTGGCTGAAGTGGCCAAACAATTCAGGAAGTTCAGAAAACTGATGTGCATTGGCCTGCAGGCGGTCTTCTTCGATATGGGCGAACTTGTAATGAAAAGTCGCCGTAGCCCGGTCGTAATGGGTGAAGAAAAACAGCTTGGACTTGTCGTCCCCGGTGAAGGCATTTTCATCGATGACGAAGGGGGTGAGGTTCAGGTATTCAGCCACATCCTGATGGGATTTGAGGAAAAGGACCGACTGGTTATCGGTGAACGCTTCATAGACCTTGTCCTGATCCAGGTAGCCGGCGGTGACTTTGTCGAGCTGAACGAGAAAATGGCGGTATTGCGGGGGGGCATGGCGCCGTTTGATGAGGTCAATATTTTTTATCGTGGCCAGCTTGTATTTGGCGAGAAATCCCAGGTGTTCAAAGATCGTTGCCAGTTGGCGCTCGGCCTGGACGCAGAAGCTCTCGAGTTCGCCTGCGGGAATGCCCGGCCCGGCCCTGAACAACTTTTCCTTCATGGCCTCCATGAAGCCGAGGGCATTATAAAAGGGAGCGCCCTCGCTGAGTTGCTCCTTCAACCCTTCGATCTCCTCGATGAAATAGGAAATCCGTTGTTCTTCGAAGAACAGGCGGATGCTGCGGATGAGCGGGATGGGGTTGTAGGTGGCCAGCCCCTGGGCCGAAAGGGAAAAATAGGCCTTAAGCTCGTCCAGGCAACTTTGAGGGATTTCGATCTCCGGGCGCCGGTAGCGCTCATCCCAGAGCTGGGCCATCATGATAAAGGCGAACAGATCAGTGATGGTGCTGTAGGTTTTAACCAGTTGGGCCAGCCGCTCTTCGCTGACCTGGTCCATCTTGGCGCCCTGCGATTCCGGGCCGGCCGCAAACAGCTTGCGTATCTGTTCTCCGATGGGAGCAGGCAGGCTGTTCATAATATCCAGCCGTACTTCGCGAATGTCGACCTCTTCCCCTTCTTCCATATCCGATTTAGTGTACCGCAGCTTGCGGTTATACCTGGCAAGGGTGTCGAGCAGTACCTGGGTGAGATGTTCATTGACGGGGACACGGGAAGTATTGTAGCGGTTGCTGGCGCCCTGAATGATGATCTCCTTATGGCTTTCGGCCGGCAGTTTCCAGTTTAGGGCCTCGGGCTGTTCTTCCCTGGCGTACAGGCCCCAGGGCAGCGTTTCTTCCTCTGCCGCTTCATCAAACACCAGCCCGCGATGAATCCCGGGGGCTTCATTACCGGATGCCTGGATGAAAGCCGACGCCTGGCGGAAAGCTTCTTCGATGCTGTGCCTGTTAACCAGGGCGAGATAGAACTGGCGGGCAAAACTGACGGCCCTTTCATCGTCGATGGGCGCCGAAGTCGCAATAACGGCAGGAACGCCCAGTTCCTGCAGCAACCGGACCTGCCCCTTTGTCGAACAGCCGTTTAAAAAGACGAGTTTCAGGTTTTTTTGCTGCGCCAGCATGCCGGCAATGCCATCGGAATTGGCTTTCTCGCCGGTTAGGATGAGCTGCCGCCCCCCCGCATGGCCGCCGAAGTGAAAGAGGTAGACCCGGTCCTTGAAGCCGGACAGGCTCTTGCACACTTTTTCGATGGTCGCAAAAGGGTCGTTGTGAAGCTGGTAGAATTGCCGGCTGGCCCCCGCGGTGAGCAACTCCTGGAGCGCATCGTGTTCCCGGGTCAGTGCAGGCAGGGGGGAGACAGGGTCATTAGCAAAAGCCAGGTAAATTAGTGGTAATGACATGGAATCTCCAAATAGGTATTCCGGCAAAATAGCTTTTCAAATGCAAACAAGCCCTTAAAGATACTCCAATCGGGGAACTTTCCCAAATGGAGCCGTCGGCCGTCTGGCTTCACGGCTATATTGTCAAATGGTATAACTGTTTAGGTATTCCGGCCCGTCCCCTAGGCCGGGTAAATTTTATGGTTTTCCTGCCTGCTCACCGCAGGCAGACAGGCCGGTCTTGTGGCCAGGCCCTTCCAGAGGCCATGTCAGGCTCAATAGCGGGCCTGCATCAGGTAGCCGCAATACCATAACACCGAAATTCCATCATACCTATAACAGCTACTAAATAGTTATATCGCTTGGTCCGCCTACCGTCCACCATCCGCCTCCACCTCATAGGCCTCCATCGGCGGGCAGGTGCAGACCAGGTTGCGGTCGCCGTAGGCGTTGTCGATGCGGCCGACGCCGATCCAGAACTTATGCCCATGCCGCAGGTAAGGCAGGGGGTAGGCGGCCTTTTCCCGCGAGTAGGGGTAGGGCCAGTTGTCGGCGGTGACGATATCTACGGGGTGGGGCGCGTTATGCAGCGGGCTGTTCTGCGCGTCCATCTCGCCGCGGGCGATCTCGTCGAGTTCTTTGCGGATGGCCAGCATGGCGTCGCAGAAGCGGTCGAGTTCGTCCTTGCTCTCGCTTTCCGTGGGTTCTACCATCACGGTGCCGGGCACGGGGAAGGAGAGGGTAGGGGCGTGGAAGCCGTAGTCCATCAGCCGTTTGGCCACATCTTCGGCCGAGGCCAGTTCCTTGAAGGGCCGCAGGTCGATGATGAGTTCGTGGGCCGAGTGGCCGTGCTTGCCGCCGAAGAGGACGTCGTAGTGTTTCTCCAGGCGGGCGCGGATATAGTTGGCGTTGAGGATGACGTATTTCGAGGCGTCTGCCAGGCCCTGCTTGCCCAGCATTTTGATGTAGGCGTAGGAGATCAGCAGTATGCTGGCGCTGCCGTAGGGCGCTGCCGAGACCGCTGTGATGCCCTGTTTGCCGCCCGTTTCCACCAGCGGGTGTTTGGGCAGGAAGGGCCTCAGGCTTTCGTTGACGCAGATGGGGCCCATGCCCGGGCCGCCGCCGCCGTGCGGTATGGCGAAGGTCTTGTGCA
>CAZAXA010000255.1:0-8759 GCA_964488965.1 uncultured Phaeodactylibacter sp.
ACGGCTGGTGGGCCGAAGGCTACCGCCCCGACGCCGGATGGGCCCTGCCGGAAGAACGCACCTACGATAACCAGAGCCTGCAGAATGAACTGGATGCCGAGACTATCTACAACATCCTGGAAAACGAGATCATCCCCACTTACTTCGGCCGCAATGAGCAGGGCGTCTCTCCGCAATGGGTGAGCTACATCAAAAATATCATCGCCGAAGTGGCGCCCACCTTTACGATGACGCGCATGCTCCACGATTACTACGATCGCTTCTATAATAAGCTCTACGAACGCGGCCGCGCCATGAAGGACAAAAAGTTCCGCCTGGCCAGCCAGATGGCCGCCTGGAAGGCCCGCCTCCGGCAACACTGGGACGATATCGAACTGGCCGGATCCGAGGTCTTCGACAGCGACAACTTCGCCCTGCCCGTCGGCCAGCCCTTCACCGCCACCATCAAACTGAACCTCGACGGCATCGAAGCTCAGCACGTGGGCGTGGAAGTGGTGTTCTTCAAACGCATCGATGAGGAAAAACTGGAGCTGAAAGTCAAAAAAGAACTCCAGCTTCAATCCGTCGAAGGCAGTATAGCCACCTACACCTGCCAGGTCGACCCCGAACTGGCCGGCGTCTACGAATACGGCTTCCGCGTCTTCCCCACGCACCAGCATCTGCCTCACCGGCAGGACCTGCCGCTGGTGCGCTGGCTGTAAGGGGCGCGATCCTGCCCCCAAAAGAAAAAGGGCGCCTCTCCTGCATTGCGGAAAGGCGCCCTTGCCGTATAATATGCTCTGATGGGAAAAAAGCAGCCAGGCTGAAAGCCGTTGTTTTGGGATAATAAGATGGCGTCAAACGAAGTAGCACAAAAAGCACGCCCGGCTGCCTGTTTCTTCACTCCTTCAAAAACCCGGCCCCTTCGTTCCCTCCGGGGCCGGCCTGGTTTCCTGGGGTTGGCGCCTTAAAGGAGTATCGGCCGGCCCGGCAGGATGGCCTTCACCATCCCGCCTTACCAGCCCGGGCATTAGGTGTTTTTATTGCTTTATACTACAATCCCGCAATTCGTTACGCCATAACTCCCATTTTTTAAAAAAATATCTTCTCCCCCCTGATACACTGATACACTGATACACTGATACACTGATACACTGATGCACTGATACACTGATACACTGATACACCCTTACCCCCAAAAATCCCTACCTTTACCCCCGCGCCTTTTCACAATAAAAAGGCCCGGCAAATCGTAACACGAACTTAAACCAGCCCATTAATGAGTAAATATCCGGATGACGACCGCCGGCTGAAACAACTGGCCGAAGGCAAAGACCAGGACTGGCAGGAGCTCTATAATGAATTGCGCAGCCCGTTCCGGCTTTTTTTCATAAAGCACGGCGCCATGCCCCCCGAGGCGGCGCTGGAACTCTACCAGGAAGCTATGGCCGTACTTTACCGCAACGTGTCCGGGGGAAGCTTACAGCCGCCCCTGGCCAGCACGATCAAAACCTATCTTTTTGGTATTGGCAAGGTCCTGCTGAAAAAAAAGGGAACGGACGCCCACAACTGGGATGACGACATCCCCGACCTGCCGGTGGAACCCGAAGTGGAAAGCCGCCAGGAAGAGGCCGCCCGGGCCGAGCTGGTCAACCGCCTGCTGGCCCGGATAGATGAGCCCTGCCGGCAGGTCCTGCAGATGGCCTACCTGCAGGGGTTCGTCATGGAAGCCATCGCCGAAGAGCTGGGGCTGCCCTCGGCAGGGGCCGCCCGCAAACGCAAACACGACTGCCTCAAAAAAATGCGTAGCCTTCTGTAACTAACCAAAACTGAAACGAGATGCCGTCAGAACATTATGATATCGACAATATAGAACGCTACCTCACCCACCAGATGGGGAAGGAGGAACGGGCCGCCTTCGAAGGCCAACTTCAGGAGGATGAAGGCTACAGCAGCGAAGTGGCCGCCTACCGGCAACTCCTGGCGGGTTTCCAGGCCCGGCGCAGTGAAAACTTCCGCCGGCAACTGGCCGCCTGGGAACAGGCGGCGGGCAACGCCCATGCCGACGAAGCGGAATACATCGAATGGTACCTCAGCGGAGAACTAAAGGGCGAAGCCCGCACCCTTGTGGAAAAGAAAGCGGCAGAAGATGAGGCCTTCGCCCGCGAACTGGCCGCCTACCGGCAGCTCCACGAAGGCTTCCTGGCCGCCCGCAGCGAAAACTTCCGGGAAAAGATGCAGGGATGGGAAAGGGGAAATGCCCAAAAGCCCTCGCCCCGCCTGGCCGCCCGCCGGCCTCTCTGGCCCCGCATCGCCGCCGCCGCCGCCATACTACTGCTCGCCGGCTTCGGCTTCAACTGGTACGTGCAGAACAACTTCAGCGGAGACGCACTGATCGGTTCCTACTACCGCCCATCGCCGGGCGAGAACATGATGGGCGGCGAGGCGCCGGCACGGGAAGCCGTCAGCAACCGCTACGAAGAAGCCCACCGCCTCTTCCGGCAGGAAGACTACCAGGCCGCCTACCAGGCCTTCGACGCCCTCCTGGCCGAACTGCCGGCCGCTCCGATCGACTCCCTCAGCCGCTCCCTCTACCGGCAGAACAGCGAATGGAACCGCCTGCTGGCCGCCCTGGCCCTGCAACCGCCTCCCTTCAACCCTGAAGAAGAAACCCGGCGCATCGCCAACACCGAAGGCCACGCCTTCCGGCAACAGGCCGGCCGGCTGCTGAAGAACCTGCAGTCGCCGCTTTACAAGTGGGCGAATTGAGGTTGCCTGCCCTGTAGCGCGAGCGTACGGGGAGGCTGAGGTTGCCTGCCCTGTAGCGCGAGCGTACGGGGAGGCTGAGGTTGAGGAGGTTAGGATAAGGATTTGCTGATCTTGTTCAGGCCGTGAATCTCCTTTCGCCGATATGAAAAGAAGGAAATGATCAAAAGGTATTTTTGGTAAATTTTCTGTCGTATTTGTCCGAAAAGAGGGAGGGCCTGTTTGGGTGAAATACTTCCTCCGCCTCAACCTCAACCTTTCCCTTTCCCCTTACCCTTGCCAGGAACAGCGCCAGCACCAGCACCGCCCCCACAGCGCCGATCGCCAGTTTCACCCACAGTGGCGTAAATACCGGCCGCATATTGCCGATGGGCGTAAAAGCAGCCCAGTAGGCCGGATGGGCATGGAACGGCCCGGCCTCCTCGATCTGCCGAAGCTTGGCCAGGCGCAGCGCCTCCGATTTGGAGTAACCCTGCTTCAGAAAACCATAGTAGGCTTCCATCAGCTGGCTGTTGGCGCCGTCGTTGATGCTCCACAGGGTGGTGATCACGCTGTTGGCGCCGGCGTACAGGAAGCCGCGCGCCAGGCTGATGACCCCCTCGCCGCTGTACAGCGTGCCGGCAGAGGTCTCACAGGCGCTGAGGACGGCCATTTCTGCCTGCAGCGGCAGGAGATAGACGTCCTTGACATAAAGGGAATCGTAACCGCCCCGGCCGTCAGAGAAGACGATGAAGGAAAAGTCGCCCTCTTCCGTATTCGCCTGGGCATGAGAGGAAAAGTGCAGCAGGCCGTAGCTGCCCGCCACTTCCTGCAGCCGGGCCACCGTGGCGCTGTCGCCGGTGAACAAAGCCCCGCCGAGCAGGCCTCTGGCCACTTCCAGCAGGCTTATATTGTATTCCAGTCTATTGAGCCCGCCCCGGCCGTCAAAGGCGGGGGCAAAGCCGGCAAAGCGGTGATTGCCGACAGGGCGCTCCTTCAGGGCGGCCTGCAAAGCGGCCGAATAGGCATAACTGATATCGTGCCGGCGGATCAGATACGGATACTGCTGAAAATCGCAGGCCTGCGCCGGCGCCGTGAGCAGGGCGTCAAAAGGCAGAAGGCTCAGTACGCCGCTGGTGACGACGATCAGGCGCTCCGGCAGGCCCAGGGCCTCCAGCGGGCGGAAGAGCTTGTCGTACAGCCGGTAGGCATAGTCGCTGTAAGAAGCGCACAGGCGGCTCTTATCATAGGTGGGATACTGGAAATGGGTGATATCGTCCCGCAGCCGGGCGACCCACTCCTCCATTGGAAAGTCCTTTTCGATAGCGACGACCTCAAAACGATCGGAGGTAATGACAAAAGCATAGGCCTGCTTCGCCCCGACGAAGTACTCAATGAAGGCCTCGCCGCCGGGCAACAACTGCCGGCGGATGTCGTCGGAGGCCAGGGTCCGCACATCGTACTTCAGCTGGTAGTATTTGGGATACTGCCGCTCGATATTTTCCACCCAGGCGTTGTAGGCCTTGTTGGCCTCCAGCAATTCCGGCTCCAGCCTGGAAAGGGTTCCTGCCGGATCGCCGCCCTGCCGGGCCTGGAAGGCTTCTTCCTCCAGCCCTGCAATTTTTACCGACAGCCGCCGCCCCTCCTCCACCACGCTTTCCGGAATACCCGCCACGGCCTCGGCCTTCGACTGGTAAAAGGCCTCCAGCAGAAGCGTACTCCTGGTGCGCTCGGCAAAGGCCAGGGCCGTTTCCTTGTATTTTTCATCGCCGGTAACGGCCAACAATTCCAGAGCGATCTTTATGCCCCCGGCGCTGCGGGCCCGCGCCTCTTCAACATTGAACAGCCTGGACGATTCGTAGTAATACCTCCGGCGCAGCAGTTCTTCAACTTTGAATACCAACTCGTGGCACTCCAGCGCCAGCTCCAGCTTCCTGCTGTCGCCATCGGTGGCATACCATTTAAATAAGGTATTGGCCTTTTCCGAAAGGGCGTCCATAATGGTGTTCTCGGGGAAAAGGGAAGATATAGGCGGGTTCCGGCTCCAATGGCCAAGATTTTCATCCGGCATGAGCGCCGAAAGGGCCTTCTGAAAATATTCCAGGGCCGCTTCGTGCTTTTGCCAGGCCTGGTACAGGGCGCCGGTGGCAAAATAACACTTGGCGAGCTGCCGGGCCGTCCCCTGCCCTTTGAGGTTTCCGATCTGTTTGGCCGCCGACAGGAACAACTGCTCGCTCTTTGGAAAATTGCCCTCCATCATGTAGGTTTCCGCCATATGTACCAGGCAACTGGGAATGCTGGCCTCCAGATAGGCCCATTCCGGCCGGGCGATGGCTTGTTCAAAAGCGCGCCTGGCTTCCCTGGCCGCCGTTCTGGCCTCCTCATACCGGCCAAGGTCGGCCAGCGCCTTGCATTTGTTGATCAGCAGAAGGCCGCGGGTGGAAATGTTGATGCCGGGTAGCGAAAGCCCCGATTCGTAATGCTGCAGGGCACTGGAAGGGCCTTCGCTCCAGTAGGAAGATACGCCAAGGTCCGAAATGAACTCGGCGGCAAGGGCATTTTCCCCGAATCGCAGGGCTGCGTTTTTGGCCTGGCTGAGCACCACTTCGGCAGCCTGGTAATCGCCAAATTTGATGTAGAGGATACCCATCTCCCGGTATACATAGGACGCCACGGTGGGATCCTCTCTTTTCACCCGCTGCTGGAACAGATCGGCGGCATCGTTGTAGTATCGCAGCGCAACGGACTGGTCTTCCAGTTGATAAGCATATAAATACCCGAGGTTGACGTAGGCCCAGGCCAGAGCGTCGAGCGTCGAGCTGTCGATGGCGGCGGCGGGAAATTCCCGTTCCACCGCCAGGGCGGCCTTCAGGTATTCTACTCCCTGTGCTACATCGCCCAGCTTGTTCCGATAGATTTTGGAAAAGGCCTTATGGGCATCAACCCAATCCCGGGCGCGCCCTTCGGCCTTGAAAATACCTACGGCCTTTTGGAATAAAGGTATAGCTTCCGGCGCTTTGCCGGCCTCCAGCAAGGCGCCGGCTTCGGCCAAAAGGGCATCGGGGCCAGCGGACAGAGAATTGCCCCGGCCATTCAGCGTGAAGGCCAGGAAAGAGCATAACAGGACAAGAGAGGATAGTCGCATTTCCTGGTTTTTTGAGAGGTTATTAAACTGTTTTCAGGGTATTGTGGCGCTATGGTTTTGCGGTGTTGTGGTTTTATGGTGTTGCTGGCCGTCCACCATAACACCATAATACCATAACGCCGCAACACGGTAAAACCGATTCACCTGTTCCGCCAGAAAAGCCGGGCGATGAAGAAGAATACGACCACTACGAACAGGATCAGCAGGCCCAGCCACCAGGGGATCGCCGGGCCGTTATCCACCACCGGGATGGAAGCCGCTTCGCAGGCGCCGCAATCCAGTGCGCCGCGCCCATAGGTGGGGTCGTCGGGGGTGGCCAGGTTGATAATGGCCGGCGGAGTACAGACCGCCGGTTCGGTTTCCGCGCCGAAGCGAATGCAGGCCTGCCGCCCGCTCAGGATATCCAGTCCGGTTCCTTTCTCCAGGTAGGCGTAAAAGGTGATGCTGCCGAAGGTTGACGGATGGCCGGCGCCAAAGTCCATAACCGGCCGGATAAGCATGTTGCTCAACTTCCAGGTGATGGAATTGTCCGTCCGGCTGATTTCGATGTCTTCGGGGCGGATGGCCGGGTGCGAACCGGCCAGGGTGTCGGGAATGCGGTAGGGGCTCATGCCTTCCGGAAGGTCCATCCTGATGAAAACGGTATTGACATCTCCCGAGCCGTCATTCTCGTATTCCACGGTTACCAGCAGCTTTTGCCCCAGTTCGCTGCCGGCCGGGCACTCGCAGGCCTCCACGGACAGGCGGTTGGGGTCATGCCCTTTGGCGACGCTGGCCGCGCTCTCGTAGATATCCATCACCATAATACCGTCAGAGCCTATGGTCGCGCCGTCTCCGGATACGGAAACGGACAGGCCGTCGGACAGGCCTTCCAGGATACCGGATTCCTCCAGCCATGCCTGCTCTTCCTGGGCCAGCAGGGGCGCCGGCAGTTGTTGCCCGAAATCGTCCAGAAGGGCCATGGCCAGCAGGCGGGTAAGGCCCTTTTCCTTCTCCGGCGCCTTTTCCAGCAGCCCCTTGTCGGTCTGTATGGTAATGAACAGGCGCCGCTCTTCTTCGGGCTTCAGGCCGTCGAAGCGCCAGCGCATCAGTTTCTTGTAATGAGGTTTGAACGCGTCCTCCTCGATGTCGTAGAATGAAGGAGGATAGCTGCCCGGAACGCGATACCCCAGGCCGCCAATGAAGTCGAGCACCTCGAGGGGGGCGGAAGCCGCGAACAGCGTATCGCCGGCCTCATCGGTCTTCGGGATATAGAGCGTATCCTGCTTTTCGGTAACGATGCGGTCGATGCGGCCGTCGTAAAAGAGCAGGAGTTCGCCGCTCAGGGAAGAAAAGGTATCCTGGGGCAAGGTATTCCTGACGGATAAAATGAAAGTGGTGTTGTGGCCGGCAACCAGGCGGGTGTGGTTGCGCTGCAGGTTGACCAGGGCGCCCGGCGGGACGGCCCGGGTGAGCTGGCTGGGCACGGCCTTGCTCGTCACCGTAGTGGTGTCGCCGATCCGGTCCGGCGGCGGCGCGCCGCCGGAATAAACGCTGGTGACCACCGTGTTGGTGATCATTTCCGCAGTGGGAGCGCCCCTGGTGTCGAGGGCGTGCTGGACGATGGAATCCCGCGTTTTATTGATGAAGCTGCCGTCGCTGAAGATGTAGAGGAACTCATGCGCGGGCGGCGGCGGGTCGTCGGCGTTCAGCGGGTTCAGAAAAGGGAGATCCTTGATCTCAACGGTGGAAGAGCCTTCTGCGTCGCTGACCACCACCCTTTGAGCAGCGGTAAAACAGGGGAGCAGAAACAGCATCAGGGCCAGTAAAGAGGCTGGCCAAAACGACAGGAACGGGTAACGGTTCATAGTTGCTGGATTATGGGGGTTAGGCAATTGAATGATAAGGCCGGTACATTCCGGAATTCCGGATCACGCCGGGGCCCTTCCTGCTGCAACTCCAAACCTGCCTCGCCGGATCACTGCATGCTTCGCGGCCGGCCGCCCGGGCGGAAAAAACACATCAAGGTAAATAAAATATTCGGGATCGGTAGGGGTGAGGTAAAACTATTGTTTTCATAAGGTTTTATGGTTTTTGGTGGATAATTCCCGATGCGCGAATAGCCCCTGGCTGTAAGGCCATTGGCTTTCGTTTCATCGCTAACGGCGGTACGTTGCCCTAAGCTTTCCGCCTGAGGGCCTCCGTACCCCGCTAACGATGTGCTAATAACAAGTGTCTTTTCTTTGCCGCCGGCAACAGTCAGCCAACTGCCCGCAGCTTTTATTTATTGTTCACGTTTTCCTGTCAGCCTGCAAAGGTTTCCGGTAACGGGCATTTCAAAAAAAACTGGGCAGCAGTTCTTCAAACCACTACCCAGCCCGGAATAATAGCAACTATCTACTTATCTCCAATTAGATTTATGCCCACCTTTGTGGACATGCCCTTCTGAAAATAAAACACCCTAAATCTTTGTCATCTGGTAGTGGGGGCTATGTCTTAAAAGGGGGCTGGCGCAGCTCTGCCGTAGGCCGGTTTGCGTCAGCCCTCCCCTTTTGAATAGGCTTCGTTTAACACCGTGGAATTAAAATCTAGCGTCTGGTATGTAGTGTTTGAATCCTCTTGCCTGGGTTGCTCATTTGATTTTCCGGCCGCTCTGTTCACTTCCCGTCCTCGTACCCCGGCCGGGTAAAATTCATCGATTCAAAGGGCAGATGCCCTGCACACCGCAAGGGGGCAGGGCTTCCGAATTGCCCTATGAACATTATGCGTTTATCGTTTCTTCATAGTATGAGGCACATCAGCCGGCGAAACGGCGCCTGTGCCCGGGGGAGCGAAGCCGGGCAGCAGCGCCCTAACCATGCTGCTGCCCCTTTCGCCCGTAAAAAGGACAGATAGATATCCTGAATGCACG
>CAZAXA010000256.1:0-8732 GCA_964488965.1 uncultured Phaeodactylibacter sp.
ACCAGCAGTTCGGCTTCGCCGGGGTAGACATCATCTCCCTGCGCGGCTACGAGATTAACGAGCTGGAGGCCAACCGCGACCCCTCCGGCGGCACCTCGGCAACGCCCCTGTTTGATAAATTCACCAGAGAACTGCGCTACCCCTTGTCGCTCAACCCCAGCTCGACCATCTACGTGCTGGCCTTCGCCCAGGGCGGCAACTCCTGGCGCGAATTCCGCGACTTCAACCCCTTCGACGTGAAGCGCTCCGTGGGCGCAGGCCTGCGGGTCTTCCTGCCCATGTTCGGCGTGCTCGGCTTCGACTACGGCATCGGCTTCGATAAGCCGGGAACGGACCGCTCGCTGCAGGCGCTGGGGGATTTCAATATCGTACTTGGGTTTGAACCGGAGTAGGGGGGAAACGTGTAAACGTGTATATGTGCATGCGGGAATGGCCATGGCAGATGGCGGCATATACACCAATGCACCAATACACATATACACCAAAGTTCGAGTCTCAGCCTGCATCCATCCACGGCTGCCGGCGGCGCAGGTAGAAGTGCTCTTTGAGGCGGGGGAGCAGGGTATTAATGATCCGGCTTTCAATCAGTTCGTGCGGGCCGTAGAATTCGAGGTACTGGTTGTCCTGGCCATCGGAGGCAAGGCGGAAAACGATGTTGTTATCGCCACAGAGCAGGCGTATCCCTTTTAACCAGTTGATCCGCACGTGTTTTTCCTTTTCGATAGATATGGTTTCTTTATAAAAACAATTCAGTAACTCTTCATTGGTTTGCAGTTGTTCTTTATCCCTTTCCTTTAAAATACCAATGATAAAACGGCTGGAAATTAGTTCTCCAAGAAATACGGAAAGTACAGGCATTTCAACTTTCATCATACCGACAAAAAGCGATTTATCGCCAGGTAGTTCCAACTCCTGTTCTATGAACAGTTCGTCCCCAAGCTGTCTTTTCAAACGGTAGAACATTCCCGCGTAGGACCTGAGTTTTCGCCTCGGCGCCGGAATGCCTTCCACAAAAAGGGCTAAAATTTCATGCGTTGGCAGAAAGTGGACTAAAGATTCTTCTATCAGTTTTTGAAACTCCAACGCTTCATTTATCATTGAATCGAACCCGGCTTCGTGAACTTTAAGGCGGGTAAGACTAAGGTTTTTTAGCAATAGTTTGTCTACCTCTTCAGCGCCACTGAAGAGGTAGTATTCCGATAGGGCCTTTTTGTCCGATATATACTGAACGTCGATCATTTCCGTTTGTAGTAATAATGTTTTTTCAACCTTTTAGGATCTTCTCCGCGTTAAAATGTTCTCCCTGTTTTCCACTATCAGAGTAAAATGCCTCCTTATCTTCCCGGATGAATACTTCCTCCCGGCTGCTGCCTAAACCAAACAACCCTAAGATAAAACGGAAAATATATAATCTGCGATTTCTTTTGTCCAGGTTATATTCATTTCCGATCCGGGTATGCGGTTTTACAACTTCATCCGGCTGCTTCCCCACCGGCGCCCCATGATCCCGCTTGGCCTCCCGGAAAGCAGCCCGCCGGGTCTCGAAAACCTTTCCGGTGTTTTTTTCTTTCTCAGGTCTCTTCATCGGTTTCAGGATAAGTTTCCAATTTAAAGAAAAAATTGCTGGTTATCAATGTTGCAGCCGGCAGGCCGTTGGGCTTGCCCGGGCTTTTTCCGGTATAAAAAGCGGGCCGTTCAGCCAACCGGGCGCTATCCTGCCGCCTCTTTAAGCTGAACAATACGTGTCCGGGCAGGGATTTTCACTTCCCAAACCTTAAAAATCTCGCTTTCTAAACCAAGTGGTTAGAGGAGGGGCTCCGCCTTGGCGGGGCCCTTTTGGTTTACCGGGCTTATCGTCAGTTGCTGCCCAGCGGCAGGCTGATCGACATTTCGATGGGAACGACGGCGCCATTGTCAATGACGTACTCAGAACGGTACCGGCCCAGGTCCGGCCTGCTCAGCAGGTTTCTGCCGCTTTCCCACAACTCCATCATCTTATCCTTTTCGAAGAGCAGGGAGTTGGGCACCTTGTTGTAATCTTCGGCGGGCATGTAATAGACGGTGACTTTAATACCTTCGGCCGCTTCGTTCAGTTCATTGAAAGCTCCCATATGCCCGAGCAGGCGGGCGATATCCACGTCATTTTCCCGCACTTCGGTGCTGAACAGGTCGATCGTCCGGGCGAGCAGTTTCAATATCCGCAGCTTGGGCAGGGCATCCAGTTTGGGTTGGTCGGTGCTGTGGATGATCACGTCAATCTCTGTGGCGCCGATCTCCCGGGCTTTCATGATGGCCTTGCGGATTGGTACATTCTCCTTTACGCCGCCGTCGGCGTAGTAGCCCTTCTCGCCCTTCTCGTCCCTGAATTTATACAGGGACATGAAGACCGGCTGGTTGGCCGATGCCCAGATCCAGTCTACTATTTGTTCATAATCACAGTCCCTGGAGGATTTGTATTCGGTGGAATCTGCATGCAGGTTGACCACTGTGGCGATAATCTCCAGGCTGTCCGGCGACAGCGTAATGGCCTTGAACTCTTCCTCAGTAAAATATGCTCTGATGGTTTTCCTCAGGCGCTTGCTTTCGCCCAGGGTTTTTCTCCCGCTTATGATACGCCAGAAGGCATTGAAGCCGCGCACCTGGCCTTTTTTCTTGCCTTTGGTATAAAAGGGCCGAACGTTGAAGATGTCTTTGTGGGTAACGCCGGTGTAGGCCTCTTCGAGGCGGGCGAAGGAGTCGATAACTACCAGGGGCGCCAGCAGGCTGCCCGTACTGGTGCCGATGACAACCTTGTAGTCCCTGCCTGTTTCGTGCAGGGCCTGAGCCAGGCCGCCGCCCCAGGCGCCGCGGGCGCCGCCGCCGGAGATGACCAGGACGCGGTCCTGGGCAGCGAGGAAAACGGTGAGGTTCAGCAGGAAAAGGACGGGCAGGATTGTGGTTTTGAGTTTCATGGTTTTTTGTGGTTTGGTTTGTGAATGCTTTCTGCGGCATACGTAGCCGGCAGCAGCCTCAGGCCGGGGCCGGCTACGTATGGCAGATCAGGCGCATCATGAGTGATTGTAGTAATTAATATCCTTTTTGGGGTAGGCGTTACATTACCTCAGGCCTTTTTTGAACACTTTTGAAGATAAGGTGGCGCGGGCCTCTGGCCCGCGAAGATAAAGTGGCGCGGCCCGCTGGCCCGCTGGCCGAAGATAAGGTGGCGCGGGCCTCTGGCCCGCTGGCCGCACGGCGGCGGAGGTTGCCGGGGTTGCGATCAGGCCTCCGCCTGTTGTAGCAGGCTATTGCCTGCGGAAACAGGATGATCGCTCCACTTAATAGATATACGTCTTCATCCACCCCCACAACTCATAACGGTTCATGAAGAGCCACAGGGCGGCGCCAATACTGGAGAACAGCAGGACGATGCGCAGGACGCGCCCGGTTTCCTGAATTTTTTCGCGGCGGCTTTGGTAGCCCCGTTTGCGGCTTTGGTATCCCATGGCGTTATCGGTTAATACTCGCTATGCCTTTCCCAGTAATTCTGCTCCTCTATCTCATCGAGCAGGGCGAGGTAGTTGGCGTAGCGCAGTTCGCTGATCATTCCGCTTTCGATGGCGGCCTTGACGGCACAGCCGGGTTCATCGCGGTGCAGGCATTTGCCGCCGAAGCGGCAGTTTTCGGAATGTTCGAAAAATTCGCGGAAGTTGTGGGCCACGTCCATCGGTTCCAGGTGGTTGAACGACAAAGTTTTGATACCCGGCGTATCGATGATGG
The DNA here is from genome assembly GCA_964488965.1 of uncultured Phaeodactylibacter sp. Lineage (GTDB taxonomy): Bacteria > Bacteroidota > Bacteroidia > Chitinophagales > Saprospiraceae > JACJXW01. The sequence continues at coordinate 3,757 of CAZAXA010000256.1, forward strand.
CGCCGCCGAAATCCAGCTGGTGCATTTCGGCAAAGGTAGTCGTGTGCACTCCTTTGCCGGAGTAATCGCTCAGCTCCTGGGTACGCAGTTCCAACTGAGGCTGGATGGCATTGACCAGGGTAGATTTGCCGACGCCCGACTGGCCGGCGATGAGCGTCACTTTATCCTGCAGGGCGTCGCGGAACGCCTCCATGCCTGTCCCTTCTGTGGCTGAAGTGAGCAGTACCTGATAGCCGATCGCTTCGTAGATTTCCCGCAGGTATTCATAGATGGCCATTTCCTCCTCCCCGTACAGGTCCGCTTTGTTGAAGACGACGACCGCCGGAATTTCATAGGGTTCGGTCATCAGCAGGAAGCGGTCGATGAAGCCCTGCTTGAGGTTGGGCTGCACGATGGTCACGATGACCATGGCCTGGCCGACGTTGCTGGCCAGCAGGTGCAGGTCGTGTTTGCGGCGGGGCGACTGCCGGACGACGTAGTTGCGCCGCGGGAGAATATTCCTGATCGTTGCGGTTTCGTCCTTATCATCGATCTCCACTTCCACCTCATCTCCTACGGCCACGGGGTTGGTCAGGCGTTTGCCGTCGAGCCGGAATTTTCCGATGATGCGGCTATCGACGACGGCCCCGCTGTCGAGCCTCACCTGATACCAGCTACCGGTTGATTTTATGACTGTTCCTCTTTCCAATTCTTCTCAGGTACTTTTTTTGTGGCGGTAAAGGTACGATTAGAACGCAAAAGAACCCGGACTGGTTCTCAACTTCAGTATCCATTAGTTTTGAAGGGGTCCGCCCCACAACCATGCACCGCCGACGCCATTTCCGTCAACAAGCTCGCCGACTTTTCCACTGCATTGCCCACCACAATAACATCCGCCCCTGCCTGGGCGCCGGCCCAGGCCTGTTCCGGCCGGCGGATGCCTCCCCCGACGATGAGGGGCGCCCGGGTATGTTTGCGCACTTTGCGGATCATGGCCTCGCTGACGGGCTGGCGGGCCCCGCTGCCGGCGTCGAGGTAGAGGGTTTTCAGGCCCAGCATTTCGCCGGCCAGGGCGGTGGCCAGGGCGATATCGGGCTTGTCGGCCGGGATGGGCAGCGTATTGCTGATGTAGGAAACCGTGGTGGGTACGCCGCCGTCGACCAGCATATAGCCTACGCTGATCACCTCCAGGCTGCTTTGGTAGAGGTAGGGCGCGCTGGCCACCTGCTGGCCGATGAGCAATTCCGCGTTGCGGCCGGAAATGAGGGACAGGAAGAGCAGCGCGTCGGCCTGCTCGTCGATCTGCACCGGGCTGCCGGGAAAGAGTACTATAGGAATGGAACAATGGCCGCGGATGAACTCCAGGCAGCGGGACAGCTCGTCTTTCACTAACAGGCTCCCCCCGACGAAAAAGAAGTCGACGCCGGCATCTACGCCCAACTGTACGACCTTCTGCAGGTGATGGGCCAGGGCCTTGTCGGGGTCGATAAGGATGGCAAGGCATTTCCGGCCTTCCTGCCGGGCGGCCTGCATGCGTTGAAATATGTGTTTCTCTCCGCCCATCATCCTGTTTTGATACGCGGGTAAAGATAAAGATATTACTGAACATAAGGATGCCGATGGCCATCTCTGCGCATTATGGCAATATGGCTTTCATGGTCTTAATTTGTTTTTCTATCTTCCGGCTGATAATTGAAAATCCTGAAATCCTCCTCCTATGAAAAGGGGTATCCTCCTTTTAAGCTTTTTATTCCTGGGTATAAGCTCCTGGGCCCGTTTGCCTGGCCGGCCGGTTGCGGATACCATCATTATTGACACTGCCATCTGTGACAGCGGCCCGTTCATCCTTCCGGATGGCTCGTTCTACCCTTATGTTCCCGGCCTCAACCAGGATACGCTGGCCCTTGCCGGCGATATGGATACGGCTATTCTGCTGCTCACCCTGGAAGTCCTGGAATCACCGCGGGGCCGCATTGATATGGCCGCCTGCCAGGGAGATACCGTCGCCCTTTTTGGCCTGTCTTTCACCGAAAACAGCCAACTGACTCAGGTGCTTCCTGCGGCCGGCCCCTGCGACAGCCTCGTCACCTACTACATATTCTTCGAGCCCCTTGCCATAACCTTCAGAGAGGCCGCGGTGTGCCGGCTGGCCGAGGTGGGGGCGGATACCCTGCTGTTCAGCGGCAGCAACGGCTGCGACAGCCTGGTAGTCATCGACACCCGGCTGGATACCGGCCAGCTCGCCTACGAACTGCTCCTGTATGAAACCTGCCCGGGCGACACCCTCTATATCGAAGGGCAGGCCTTCACGGCCGATACCACGTGGACGACAACCCTCGCCGGGGCCAATGGCTGCGACAGTATCGCCGAAACCCGGCTGCGGTTTGTAGACGCCGGTTATGTCGTACTTGCCGATATCCCCACACAGATGTGCCCGGGCGAAAACCTGCGGCTGATCTATGGCGAGGACTTTTTTTCCCGGACGGCCAATCCCTTTACTTTTGCCCGCACGGATTCCCTGCCCCTCCCGGACGGCGCCGGCGCTACCTATTCCGCCGCCATTACCGTCGATGCCTTTCCCGAAGGGGCCGTGATAGAGGATGCAGCCGATATCGAGGTGTGTATCAATATAGAGCATTCCTGGATGCACGACCTGGAAATCGCCCTGCGATGCCCCGACAACACCGTTATTCGGTTACAGAACCAGGAATTTATCAACAATGAAGTGTTCCTGGGCATTCCTTTTGAAATGGACGATGCCAGCCCCGGGCCGGCGCCAGTTCCCGGTACTGGTTATACCTACTGCTGGGTAGCCGATGCTCCTGCAGGCGCCTGGACGGAATTTTCACAGGCCAACGGCACGGGCGGGCCAGCGGAGTACACCCTTCCTCCGGGTGATTATGCTCCGGCGGAGCCCTTCAGCAACCTGCTGGGCTGCCCCTGGAATGGCGAGTGGCGGATCGAGGTCACCGACCTATGGGCCTCTGACAACGGCTACGTTTTCTTCTGGTCGGTCGGCAGGAGGAATGCAGCGATTGACCCGGCCGCTGTGGTTGCCCGGAGCTGGATGGACAACCCGGCCGCCTTTATTGCCGGCGATACCCTCGCCTTCACTGCCGATGAGCCCGGCGCCTTCGCTTTTACCTACATCCTGCAGGACACCAGCGGCTGCGTGTACGACACCACTTTTACCGTCGAAGTGCTCCCTTCTTATGTGGATACGCTGGATATCACCCTCTGCCCCGGCGGTATGCTCAACGGCGTCCCGATAGACACTCCTCTTGTCCTGACCGCCATTCTGGCTACCGAAGCCGGCTGCGACAGCATCGTCAACTATCAGGTAAGCCTGTTTGCGGCAGATACCAGCTGGCTGAGCGCCGCCACCTGCATAGCGGCGCAGGCAGGCTTTTCAATAATCATACTGGTCGATGCCAATGGCTGCGACAGCACCATTATAACTGAAGTGGCCTACCTGCCGCCTGCCGATACCGCTACTGTTGCCCGCATTACCTGCGATCCATTGCAGGAGGACGAGTATCTCGTGCTGCCGGGGGGCGATGGCTGCGACAGCATCGTCTTCTCCGATTACACCTATCAGGAGCTGGATTTCGGCCTTACCATTATGCCCGACCGATGCCGGGAAGGGGTTGGCGGCCTGGAGGTGGAACTTTTCAGCAACCCGAATTATAATAACATAGGTATTGCGCTGTTCGGCCTGTCTCCGCCTGCCTTCCTGGGCAGCGGGCCCTCTTACAGCGGCCTGCCGGCCGGGCTGTACAAGCTGGAAATCCGCGCGGGCGCCTATTGCGAACTGGCGGAAGAAGTGGTAGTCCCGAACACCGGCGGCGAGCCTCCTCTGGCGGCTTTCACCTACACGGCCGATTCGACGGCAGTTTCCTTCCTGGCCAGCCCGCTTACCGGGGAACTGCCCTCCTACAACTGGGCCTTCGGGGATGGCGGCGGCGGTTCCGGCCTGCAGGCGTGGCGCCAGTATGCCTACCCCGGCCTGTATGAAGCCTGCCTTACGGTGGAAAACCAATGCGGGCAGGATACCAGCTGTGATGAAGTTTTTCTGCCGTTCCGGATAGAAATGCCGGCAGCCGGAGGCCCCCCGGGGCCGGGCCTTACCCTGCCGGTAACGGTAAATGGCGCCTTCCGGTTAGGGCAACTGGATGCCGCCCTCTGGTTCCTGTCGCCGGAAGTGGTGCAGATCGACAGCCTGACGCCGTTTGCCCTCGGGACGGGCAATTTCTTTGAATATGAGATTCTGGGCGACGCAGGATACGTCACTGTCGGATGGGCCAGCCTGAACCCGCCGGGGATCACTCTGGAACCCTCCGACACGCTTTTCCTGATCCACCTCACGCTTCTTGGCCAGCCGGGGGCGCGCTGCGATATAGTGGCGCCGGGCCCGCCTTCCGCTTATTTCTACCTGGAGGGGCAACTCGCAGGGCCTTACAATGCAAGCCTCAGCGACTCCGAGGTGTTCGTCACTATGGGAACCGGCAGCCGGGAGGCGCAGGCCGCCGGGCGCCTGCTCCTGTTCCAGAACCAGCCCAACCCCTTTGGAGAGGAAACCGGGATTCCCTTCTTTCTGCCTGAGGCATGTGAAGCGGAGCTGCTCATCACCGGCCCGCTGGGCAGGGTGGTGGAACGGCATCGGCAGTATTACCCGGCAGGGCGCCATACTTATGTTTTCCGTCGGGAAGGCCGCCAGGCAGCGGGCTTGTACACATACTCCCTGCGTACGCCGTATGGGATGGCGAGCCGCCGGATGGCGCTGGGGAAATAATAATATAACGTGAGGTTTGAGGTTAAGGCTGAGGCAGAGAGCAATAGAAGGCAGCCGCAACCCCGGCATTCTCTGGCAAGTATGCCTCAAGCCTGGCTTGCCTGAGACTCCCGGCCACCAAGGTTCTCAACCTTAACCTTTGCCTCAGCCTCAACCTGCCTCAGTCCGCTGAATGGGAACACATCCAGGCCAAACCTCACGTTAA
>CAZAXA010000257.1:0-8724 GCA_964488965.1 uncultured Phaeodactylibacter sp.
GCATCGACGTCGACAACGGCAACCCCTACGGCATTCCGGAGGACAACCCCTTTGCCGACGACGATTTTACTCTCGATGAAATCTGGGCGCTGGGCCTGCGCAACCCCTGGCGTTTCAGCTTCGACCGCCTGACGGGCGCGATGTGGATCGCCGATGTGGGCCAAAACCGCTGGGAGGAGGTCAACTACCAGCCGCCGGGCAGCCCTGGCGGGCAGAACTACGGCTGGCGCTGCTATGAAGGCCAGGCTTCCTTCAACCTTTCCGGCTGTGACCCGGCTTCGGAATATACTTTCCCCATTCACGTCTATGCCAACAACAGCAACGTGGGCTGCTCCATAAGCGGGGGCTTCGTCTACCGGGGTTCTGATTATCCCGATATGTATGGTTACTACATTTACACGGATTACTGCTCCGGCCGCTTCTGGTCATTGGCGCCTGACGGCCAGGGCGGCTGGTCCAATGCCGAGCTGGCCAACCTGTCCAACAACCAGTTTGTCACCTTCGGAGAGGACAACCGGGGCGAACTGTACGCCGCCGCCATCGGGCAGGGGTCCGTTTACCGCCTGACGGCGCCCTGCGATTCGCCGGCGGCGCCGGCGGCCAGTGGCGATGCGTTTACCTGCGGGCCGGATCAGCCGGCTATCCTGGAAACGGCGGAAGCGCCTGCCGGTTATGATCATGCCTGGTACCGTAACGGCATACTGCTGCAACTGGGGGGCGGCCGCACCTTGCAGGCCACGGAAGGCGGAAGCTATACCGTCGCACTCCTGGCACAGGAAGCGGCGGGCTGCAATTCTCCTCCTTCTGCCGCCTTCGAAGTGTCCGGCCCGGCCTTCCCCGAGGAACTCATCGCCGTCGAAGGCTTCGATCTGACAGCCCCGGCCGGCTTCGCCGCTTATCAGTGGCTTTTAAACGGCCAACCTATTGGCGGCGCCAACGGCAATGCCTACACCGCCGCCGAAAATGGCAGCTATTCCGTCGAGGTGACGGATGCCAATGGCTGCCGCCGTACTTCCGAAACGGTGATGCTGATCGTGAACAGCATAGGAGAGATCGGCTTAACCAAGCTGTCGGTAGCGCCCAACCCCTTTAGGGATGGCTTCCAGTTGGAGTTCGCCAGCCCGGAACCGGCGGTGATCCGCATCTGGCTGGCCGGCCCGGAGGGAAAACTGCTGTGGGAGAAACAATTGACGGGCGCCGGCCTCTGGAAAGAATGGATCGGTATCCCCGGCCTGCCTGCCGGCATGTACCTGCTGGGGCTGGAAAGGGCGGGCAGGAAAGTCGTTAAACACCTGATGAAGCGCTAGGGGTATAGGGCTATATTGTTTGCTGAAACATGGCCATTCCATTACCATAAATGAACGATATGAGCAAAATGAGCCTTCTGTTCTGCATCGCCCTGCTGTTGTTCTCTGCCTGCCGCTCCGATAACAAGGCGCCGCAGGAAAGCCCGGAACTGGCCAAAGCGGCCGTTGCCGGCCCCGGGCCGGAGATCATCACCATTAGCTTCAGCCGGGAAGATTCGGTATTGCATTATAGCCTGGACATCAGGTATCCCGCCATCCGCAACCGGGAGGTGTTTAACGCAGCCGTGCGGGCAGGCATGGAGCGGGCCATCGACGACTTCATCGCTTTCATCAAGGACTTCAACAGTGAAAACCGGGTGATGAGCTCGGAATACCAGCTCGTTCAGAATACTGCCCGGGTGGCCAGCATCCGGCAGATGTACACCTGGGCAGTGCCCGGAACCTCCACCCTTTTGTATCGCTTCCATAATGTCAATTACGACCCGGAGGCGGACGCCCTGATACGGCTGGAAAGCTTGTTCCGCGAAGGCGTCGATCACCGGGCACTGCTGAAGGAAAAACTGGCGGAAAAGATCAGCTCCCACTATAAGGTAGAGGCTGAAATTACAGAGGAAGACCTCCAAACCTTCGTCATCGGCCCGGATTATCTGGAGTTCTGCAAAGTGCTCTACCCCGCGCTCATGGAGCCTGAACCGAAGGCCTTCCAGCTGAAGTTCTCAGAGTTGAGTGGAAAACTGAAATGATACCTCACTCCCTCACTCCCTCCTCCCCCTGGCCTTGTCCAGCAGTTCGCTCAACAGCTCGGCTTCTGTTTCCGAGAGGTTGTAGAGGATCTGGTCCATGCCGGGGTTGATGGCCTGCAGGTTTTCCAGGAGTTGTTCGCCTGCCGGGGCCAGGCTGACATCCACCAGGCGCTTATCGTGGGCGCATTCATTGCGTTCGACGAGGCCCTTCTGGTAGAGGCGGTCCACCATTCGGGAAGTATCCGCCATCTTATCCAGCAACCGGCCGCGGATGGCAGAAGTGCTGATGGGAATTCCGGCGCCCTTGAGCACGCGCAGGACGTTGTACTGTTGCATGGTTATGCCATAGGGTTTGAGCCGGGCCCTGATCTGCTCCTGCATCCAGTTATTGGTATAGATCAGGTTGACGGCCGCCTTGTGCCAGGAATTGCGGAAGGGCCTGGTCTGTTGTATGGCTTCCTCGATCCTCATGTTGTTAATGCGTTGTAGTTTCCGAAATGAAGTGAGTGTCCTTTCCTTCGGCGTTGGGGTTCTGTCAGGGATTTAAAATGAAAACATAGCCGACGGCAGCCAGGTTGAGGCCGCCGCCACCGGATTTGATGGAGATCAGGGAGGGCTATGCTTCAATGTTTTGGCTAAATGCCCGCTATGTTAATCAAACAAATACTCTATATCCCCCCGGCTCCAGCTGGCCTTGCCTACCTCCCCGATGATATCTTCCGCCAGTTGCGATTTTTTCTCCTGAAGCCTGAGGATTTTCTCCTCGATGCTGTCCCTGGTGATGAATTTGATGGCGATAACGTGCTTGTCCTGCCCGATGCGGTGCGCCCGGGCAATGGCCTGTTGCTCGGTAGTGGGGTTCCACCAGGGGTCGAGGATGAAGACGTAGTCGGCGGCGGTCAGGTTCAGGCCGGTTCCGCCCGATTTGATGGAGATCAGGAAGGGCTGTACTGCGGGGTCGTTCTGAAAGGCCTGTATGGCTTTCTGCCGCTGCTTGCTATTCTGGCTGCCGGTCAGCCAGGCATAGGGCAGGCGGCGGGTCTCGAACTCCTGCCGGTACAGTTCCAGGTGCTGGACGAAAGAACTGAAAATGAGCGCCTTATGCCCGCCTCGGCGCACCACGTCCCAGTGTTCCAGAACGTCGGTAAACTTGCCGCTTTCTTTGTCGTAATTGTCGGCTGCCAGTTTGGGGTGGTTGGCCAACTGGCGCAGTTTGGTCAGGGACTGCAGCACCTGGAAGCGGAACCTGGGGTTGTCGCCCTGAAAGTTTTCCAGCAGGAAATTGCGGGCGGCGGATTTTTCCCGTTCGTACAGGCGCTTTTGCTCCGGGGCCATTTCGGAATAGAATAGTTTGACGGCCAGTTCCGGCAGGTCGCGGGCCACTTCCTCTTTGGTGCGGCGCAGGAGGTAAGGAGCGGCCAGGCGGCGCAGGCGGTTCTTCTTTTCTTCATCGTTGTGCTTCTCGATCGGGGTGATAAATTCCCGCTTGAAGAAGTTAAAGCTGCCCAGCAACATGGGGTTGATGAACTGCATCTGCGCCCAGAGGTCGGACAGGGAGTTCTCGATGGGTGTGCCGCTGAGCGATATCTTATGGCGGGCCGGCAGCTCGTTGATGGCCCGGAACACCTTGCTGTCCTTGTTTTTGATCTGCTGGCTTTCGTCCAGGATGATATATTCGTATTCCAGTTGCTTCAGCAAGGCCACATCCCGCAGGGCCGTCTGGTAGGTGGTCAGGATCACATCGAAGCGCTGCAGCAGGCGGCGGTCGCCGTACCTGCCGGGGCCGGTATGGCGGTACGACTGCAGGCTGGGGGCGAACTTCTGAAGTTCGGCCTCCCAGTTGAATACCAGGGAAGCGGGGAGGATGATCAGGGCGTTCAGCGGGTTGAGGAATTCAGCGTCGGCGGGCGCCTCGAACAGGCCGAGCTGCCGGCTGCCGGCGGGAGAGGCTGCCCCTTGTTTTCCCTTCTGCTCCTTGGCATAGAGCAGGGCGGCTATTGCCTGCAGGGTTTTACCCAGGCCCATATCATCGGCCAGGCAGGCGCCCAGTTGGTTTTCGTAGAGTTTCACCAGCCACTTTACGCCTTCCATCTGATAGGGGCGCAGTTGAGCCTTTAACAGGGGCGAGGGTTGAAAACCGGCCATGCTCTCCCCATCATCCATGGCTTCGGCCTCTCCTGCCAGGCCCGCCTCATCCAGCAGGGTAAACTGGCTTTTGGCCAGGCGGAGGCTCTCTTTTTCCTTTTTGCCGAACTGAGTGATGGATTTATAGCGCGCCATCCACTCCTGAGGGATGACGAAAACAGCGCCGTTGGGCAAAGGATACAGGCGGTTGCCTTCCCGAATGTGCCGGGCCAGGGCGGTGAAGGGGAAGGAAAACTCTCCGACGGTTACCGTGCCGTAGAGGTCGAACCAGTCGTTGTGCTGTTCGGCCTTGAGGATGAGCCTGGCCTGGCGCAGGCAGGCGGGCTGCCCTTCGAAAGCCGGTTCGATAACGGTAAAGCCGGCTTCTTCCAGGGCCGGCCGCCGTTCGCCAAGCCATTCCAGCAGAAAGAAAGGGTCGTCCGGGCTTTCTTCGGGCTGGAAATAACTGCCGGCCTTGTTCTGCAGGCCAAAACCCTGAAGCTTCGCCAGGAATGCCTTTTCCACAGCGAAATCCCGAACCGCCTGCAGGATGCGCACTTCTTCCTCCTCCTTAAACTCCAGCGTACTGCGCCTGTCCTTCTTGTCGCTCCAGTTGAAAACGGCGCCCGGGTAAACCATCTGCACCGAAAGCACCCACTGGCCGCTGAACAAATCCTGCACCGGCTCCAGCCGGCAGGCTTCCAGACGATCGTGCTGTACCACTTCAAAACCTTCGGCCTCGATATCGGCGCGGGCGGCCACCTTGAGGATAAACTTCTGAAAATAGGTTTTGACAGAGTTCTTCGGGATCACGACCTCTTCCTTATTGCGGAAGGGCAGCACCATATTGCCGTTGATGCCCGGCGCCCGGTACAAGCGGTAGTCGACGAACAGCCAGGCGGGGTTATTGGTGATGGGGATGACTTCCCTGGAGTGTATGGCCCAGGCCCCATTTTCATTGGTCAGTTGCAGGCGGTAACGCACGCCGTCCTCTTCACGGGCGAAGTAGAGGAAGGCTTCCAGAGGTTCCGGCCGGTATTCCAGCAGTAAATCCCTGGCCAGCACTTTGCGCTTCGCCTCCCAGCTGAGAGGCAGCCCATGCCGGGTGGCGATGCTGAGCAGTTCATCGAGCAGCCGGTGGCAATAGTTGGCAATGGTACGCGCCAGCTCTTTATCTTCCATCAGGGCCGCCAGTTCCCGTGGCCTTTTTTTGGGCGGGTTGAAGCGCTTCTCCAGTGCTTTTGGCTGCAGCTTCCCGATGATGGGGAAAAGGCGCTCCTGTGCCGGGCTAATGGATAATCCCAGCGCTTCCATCGTTTCCGGCAGCGCTTTCTGCAGGATATGGGCCAGCTCCCCGTCGCGCCCTTTGCTGACGATGTAGGCTACGGGCAGGTACAGGCCTTCCCCGGCAGGGTAGAGGTCGTAGAGGACCTCCAGTTGGGGCGACAGTTTTTGTTCGGTGAAGAGCTGCATAGCGTTGGGCGTTATTTGTCGACAGTTGCCGGGGAAACGAACAACGAACAACGGGCAACAAATATCGAACAAGAGCGCAAACATAGGGAAAAAACAGGCAGAAGGCAAGTGAACTTCAGGGCGCTCATATTTTCCGAAAGAACATTGCATGCGCGGAAAAAAATTCTGGCAATTGGTTGGTTTTTTTTATATTGTTCTGATATTTATCTATTCGGGAGTCTGTGTGCAGATTTTCTGACTTTTCATTTGGCCTTAACAGATGGCCCTGGCCTCACATCTCAATTGAATAATTTCCATTTGAATTGAAGCAAGCTATTGCAAATTAAATCCGAAGAACTGTGGATACGGTTGCCATTTGCTTCTCCTTTCCGGGAAGATAGGGTATGCAAAATGGGGGCAAGACGTTCCTCATGAGCTGTTTGAATTCATTATTCACCAAAGGGCGGGTCTGGATACATTGCCTTGCCGAAGGCCAGGCTGATCTTGACCCGGATATAAGGGAAAGGGTGCGGGTCTGCATCCGGCATGCGAAAGACGAAGTATCGCGGCAGGCTGACCACGTTCATCAGGCCGGTGGAGGCGCTGGCCCCCAGCATGGCCACAGACCAGAGGTCGGAAAGGATTTCCGACAACCACCGGCTGAACAACATCCAGGCATCCCCAGCTTCCGGGTTTTCCGCACCCTGCTGTGCCAGCACGGGCCGCAGCGAAGGGAGGAGCCCGAGTAGCGCCGCCCCCTGATGGCCGACCTCATGGACGAGAGAGGAGCCGATACCGCTGGCCACCATGCGCTCGCGCGGAATCTTGATCACCGCAACCGGATTGTCGCGCCCTCCCGGCAGGCGGGTTCGGGCCCGGCGGATAGCGGCGCCATGGCCGCGGTCGAGGTAGCAGATCAGCGGCGGAGGCCGGTAGAACGAACCTTCCAGGCGGAGGGCATCCCTGGCCAGAACGTCCAGGCCGGCGATCCAGGTCCCTGTTTCGTGTTCACTGCGCTGGCTGACCACGTCGGCAAAGATGTCAAACTGGTCAAGCAGGGCGTTAAACTGCAGCTTGAGGATGCTGTAAGCAGCCTGCCCTTTTTCGGGTGAAGAGAGCGGGCCCGCCCGTATGGCGCGAATGAAGGCCCGGATGCGCTGGTAGAGTTCCTGCCGCCCTGTTCTCACCAGTTGATAAATCCGCTTGCTGGCTTCCCGTGGGATGGCCGCTGCCGATACCATAGGCATGGTGAGTTCAAAAGGAGCCACTTTCAGCAGGCGTGTGAGCAGCCCTTCGGCCTCGTGGATGAGGAATTCCCCCTGGTTCAGGCCAGGTTCACGACGATGCGCCGTCCTTTGCGGTACCATGTTCCCTGGGTTTTAGAGTAGGGTGCGCGGGGCCTCGGCCCGGCCGGAACCGTACTGGCATAGGCAGGGGGAGACGTCGGCGTGCCCGTAATGCCGATGCGGTAGGGAGGCAGGCCCGGGAAGTACCGGCGGGCCGCTTTCATAATGATGCCCCGGATGGCCCGGCGGGTGGCCGTTCCGTTGGCCTGCAGGTAGCGGCCGATATCGCGGGCAGCCAGGCGGGTAGTCGATACCAGCCGGCGCGCCGTCTCATAGGCGCGGCCTTCAGGGGGAGCGCCTTCAAACTCCTGCCCAAGGAACCGCCCGGCGGCGGCCCTCCCCAGGCTGCTCCCCATCCTGGCGCCGGTGCGCCCGCCGAGATATCCGCCCACGGTGCGCCCCAATGAGGGCAGCACCTGGCGCCCGACCGATTTCAGGCCGGAGATGGCCTGCCGTTTAACAGCTTGCCCGATAGGGGAATTATACAGCGCTTTGGCGCCCCGCCAGGCGGTGCTCAAAAGGCTGCCCAGAAAGTGGTCCAGTTCCCCTTCCGATTGCAGGGCCAGCAGCTCGTCGGCCAATTCATTCTCGCTGAATTCGTAGCCATATTCACCTTCCAGTTCAGGAAGAAACTCATATGATGTATAACTCATGACGCTTCAATTTTTTGGTTTGGAAATTAGGATACCGGGGTACTGCACTCACAGTCCGAGGATGATGATGCGGTTCCCTTTCCGTACCCAGCGGCCCGATGAGCCGACGGGGCCGGCAGCAGCTTTTACCGGTGGGCGCACCAGGCCTGGAGCATGTTTGGCGGCTGCCTTTTTCATGGCTACGTAGGCGATCTTCTTCGGAGGGGCCGGCCGGCTGGCGTTAGCGGCGGCATTCTGCGCCGCAGTCCGGGCAAAGCGCACATACCGGCGGGCCACCTCGAATTCGCGGTCTTCAGGGCTGAGGCCTTCCATTTGTACTTCGAACAGCCTGCTGGCCATACTGCCCAGCTTGCCGCCAATGGCCCCGCCCATCGGCCCGCCGAAGAAGGTGCCGACTGCGCCGCCGGCGATCGGCAAAGCCTTTTTGGCAACGGCCTTCAGGCCCCCGATCAACTTGCGCCCTACGCCTGAGCGGGCAAACCTCGAAACGCCCCGGCCAATGCTGCTAACGAGCTTGCCGAGAAACTGGTCGAGTTCTCCCTCATTGGTGACTGCCAGCAATTCAGCAGCCAGTTCGTACTCCAGGTTCTCTTCCGAAAGTTCAGAGGCAAACTCCCATTCGCCTTCACCTTCCCATTCCCACTCGCCTTCGCCCTCGCCTTCCCATTCGCCTTCCCATTCCCATTCGCCTTCGCCTTCCCATTCGCCTTCCCATTCGCCTTCGCCTTCCCATTCCCATTCGCCTTCGCCCTCGTTGTGCAGGCCATATTCCTGGCCCAATTCTTCGTTCATAATGCGATCCATGTTATGCATGATGACAAGTTTTGATGGTTAAAAAATATTTTCGTCTCCTAAAGAATGGCAAAGGTTGTGCCAAAAATTCTTTAAGCGCTGTTAATCAGTTACTTATAAATGAGTTGTCGAAATTTTTTTCGGAAAAAGAGAAATGGCAATCATTTTGCCGAAAAAAAATTCAGGAAGGAACTGGAAGAGGAAAATAAAGGTGCGAACAGCTGCTAAGGTTAAAAACCTCACCCTCCCACCGCAAAATGATAGCCCACCCCTTTCAGCATGATGATCTCCACCGACTCATCCTCGC
>CAZAXA010000258.1:0-8708 GCA_964488965.1 uncultured Phaeodactylibacter sp.
CCTTTCCACATCTTCCTTTACCGTGGTGCTCAAAGCGCCGAAGGGCAGGCCCGTGGCGATCAGGGTCGACAGGCGGGAATCGTTGATCTGGAGGTTCTTGGGGTTGAACGCGCTGTTGAAGCCGCGGGCGTTCACCCCGATGCCCAGCACGCCGGAGCGCACATAATCCACGCCTTTCTGGCGGCCGAGCAATTCTGCGACGTTGAAAGTCGGCAGCTCGGCGATGGCCCTGGCGTTGATCACCGAGATCGTCGCCGGCGCATTGGTCAGCTTTTCCGCCTTGCGGGAGGCCGATACCACGATCTCCTCACTGAGGAGCCGGGTGGGCGCCAGTTCGAAGTTCAGGCCCATCGTCCCGCCGGCCGGAATGGTGATCTGGCGGGAAACGGCGGCATAACCAACGTAGGAAACTATTATGGTCTGGCTGCCTGCCGGGGCCAGCAGCGTGAAGTTGCCGTCCAGGCCCGAAACCGTACCTGAACTGGTTCCTTCCAGGTAAATATTGGCGCCGACGAGCGGCTCGCCGGTGTTGGCGTCCGTAACGGCGCCGGTTACTGTCCCGTTTTGTGCCCAGGCCAGAGCAGACATCAGGCACAGGGCTGTGAGTGTAAACAATCGTTTCATTCTTTTCAGGTTTTAATGTTTTGCAATTAGAATATTTAGCTAACAGATGGAACTGGCCTAAAATATTATGCTACTTTATGGCTTATTTATAATTCATAATTTGGCATTTCCAAAATTATACATTGCCCGGGCATCCCTGAGGCTACAGGGGAAAAAGACCAAGTTGACTAATTGGCCACAAAAAGTCGAAAAGCATAACAAAAATTTGATAATCAAATATATACGACATCAAAACCAGGGGGTTGACCACTTTTTTTAACCGTGGCAATAAATTGAAAAAAAACAATGACTTCTGTTATTGACTTGTTGCTGCAGAGGAGATTATCTTTGCTGCCGCTATTTAGATTAAATAAAAACAAACGGCGCTTTTATCACAGGCGCAGAAAATCAGCCGGCCAGATGCACGCCAGAAAAAACAGGATGGACGCCAACCCCGCCGCACCGCGGCTGCCCTTTCCGCTACCCGTCATCCAGGGGAAGGCCAAAAAGAAATGCTGCAAAAAACACAAGAAAGGAAAGCGGTGCAAGAAATGCCCGGAACAGTAAGTAATCTGCTTTTGATTGAATATTTGCAATGAAAAACTTAACTTGGTTGCAAACAGCCTGCAGGTTTACAAACAAAAAATTGACAAATGAAAGGCGCCGTCCAAAAAATTCCTGAAAACTTAATTTACGAAAAGACAGGGGGAAAAGCTATCTATTACAAAGGCTATAAAGACTATTTAAAAGGAAATGTACAACTCGATGAATTAATGGGGAGTAGTTATTTGCAATCTCTGATCATCACAAAATTAGTTTACTTTTTAATGTCTAATTTAAGTGATAAATACCTCGTATTAACAAATGAAATTGGCCTGCAATTTCAGGATAAGGGGTGGAGAGCAGCAGATATAGCCATCATGGAAGCCGATAAATTAAAAGGAGTTGCAAAAACGAATAAATATTTAAATATCGCTCCGGAAATCGTTATAGAAATTGATACTAAGGCTGAGCTTGAAGAAGCAAAACATTCTTTTAGCTACTTTCATAAAAAAACAGATGAATTATTGGAATTTGGGGTAAAAAAGGTAATATGGATATTCACCGATTCCGAAAAAGTTATGGCCGCAGAAAAGAATAAAGATTGGCAGATTTTAAACTGGGCAAAGGATGTTGAAATTATTGGCGGGCTGAATATAAATGTGAAAGCGCTTATCGAATTTGAATAAAGCCCCGGAAATTTTTACGCCAGGTAATACCCCTTCCCGTACGCTCTCTTTGCCCTATTTATAGATGACGCGGCTTAGAATGTTAAAAACAGAAGTAGCTTCTAAGCCGGCCACTATTAAGTTCGCGCTTACGTAAAATTCACATTCTATGCCGCGCGAACTATAATTTAGCCGGCCACCCCCTCCGCTCCGAACCCGAACTGTTCAGATACTTCCCATTTCCTGCCGGAATGCCGCAACAGCGCCAGCGCGTCAACGGCGAACTCCCGCTCGTATGGCAAGCGGCTGAAATAAGCCCAGGCCCCGGGGAAGGCCTTTCGCTGCAGGTCTTTGAAGGCCACGGTCATATGCGGGTTATATTCCCTGCGGCCTTTGGGCTTCAGGCCAAGGTTTTCTTCCAGATAAGCTTCCAGGCGGTTCCGGAGGCCGAGGAGCTCGTCTTTTCTTTCCACATCTACAAAAATAACCCTGGGCGCAAAACAGTTGAAGTTGTGCAGGCGCAGTGGAAAAGGCCTTTCCTGCGCAGCAAAGGGCTCCAGGGCTTCTCCCAACTCCCCCACCCTGCCTTCCGGCCAGTTGAAAGGCGGGATCAGGGTCAGGTGCGGCGGCGAACGCAACGCACGGGCGCTGCCAAAATGTTCGGCAGCGTACTCTTTGAAGCGCGTCACTTCCGCCTGTATGTCCTCGGCGGGCAGAAGGGCAATGAAAAAAAGCGGATCAGGTAACGAGAGCATGTCCTATCATTTTAAGCTTCTGAAATCCTGCCATTACGGCGCAGGCGGCATTTTTTTCCGCCAACTTGTCATATTTGCCTTTTTGGTACCCAAATTGATCAAAATAAGAGTTAACTTAAAAGGAAAAGCTGGAAAAACAGAGAAAGGATACCCCTTTTCAAAAAAGGTTAATCTCATGCCAGAAGACAAGATAGAAACCAAAGAACACCATGGCGCAACGACGGACGACGCCATCGAAGTAGAACCGGAAGAAAACAAACTTCAGCGGGTGGACAACGTCCTGCCTCACAACCTGACCATCCTTCCGCTTACCCAACGCCCCATCTTTCCGGGCCTGGCCCTGCCGATGACTTTCTCCGGCCAGGGCCAGGTGGATGTGCTGAAGCAGGCCGTTGAAGAAGACGATGGATATATCGGGCTGGTTTATACCCAGGAATTTAACGAGGAGGATTATACGGAGTCCGATTTTTATGAGGCCGGAACCGTCTTTCAGATCCTGAGGGTTCACCCCATCGGCCCGGCTACCCTGCAGGTGCTGGGGCGGGGCATTACCCGATTTCGCAAAAAACGGGCCTTGCTGGTAAAGCCCAGGCTGCGTTGGGAGGTAGAGTATTATGCTGAGCCCAGGGAAAAACCGGACCCGGCCCTGAAAGCCTATATGATGGCCATAAGCTCGGAGGTCAAGGAGTTGCTCAAACTCAACCCCTTGTTCCAGGAGCAGGTCAATATGGTGGTTTCCCAGCTCAACTACGAGTCGCCTGGCCTGACGATGGACGTGATCAGCAACCTGCTGTCTTCCAATAGCGATGAACTGCAGGAATTGCTGGAGGCCTTCGCCCTGGAGGAGCGGGCCAAGCTGCTCCTGCGGATGATCAAGGAAGAACTGGAGATCGCCAAACTGCAGAAGCGCATCAGCCAGCAGATCGACGAGAAGGTCAACAAACAACAAAAGGAGTTCTTCCTGCGCGAACAGCTCAAAGCCATCAAGAAGGAACTGGGCATGGAAAAGGAAGAGGGCGAATCCGAAATAGAGAAGATCGAGAGCAAGCTCGCCGGCAAGGAACTGCCCGAAGAGGCCAGAAAAGCCGTGGAGCAGGAACTCGACAAGCTGCGCACCCTGAACATACAGTCTCCTGAATTTAACGTCACCCGAACCTACCTCGAAAACATCGCCGATCTTCCCTGGGGCGTCTTTACCGAGGACAACAGCGATATCCATAAAGCCAGAGAAATCCTCGACCACGACCATTACGGCCTGGATGAGGTCAAGGGCCGCATTCTGGAATTCCTGAGCACCATCATCAAACGGGGCACGGTGAGCGGATCCATCATCTGCCTGGCCGGCCCTCCGGGCGTGGGCAAGACCTCGGTCGGCCGCTCGGTGGCCAATGCGCTGGGGCGGCAGTTCTTTCGCTTCTCCCTGGGCGGCATGCGCGATGAGGCCGAGATCAAAGGCCATCGCCGCACCTATATCGGCGCCATGCCTGGCAAGCTCATCCAGGCCCTCAAGCGGGTGGGCGCTTCCAACCCGGTCATCATGCTGGACGAGATCGACAAGATCGGCAACAGCTTCCGGGGCGACCCCGCCTCCGCCCTGCTGGAAGTGCTCGACCCGGAGCAGAACACCGCCTTCCTCGACCATTACCTGGACATCCCTTACGACCTCTCCAAAGTGCTGTTCATCACTACGGCCAACCAGTTGGATACCATCCCCCCGCCCCTGCTCGACCGCATGGAGGTCATCCGCCTGGCCGGTTATATCCTGGACGAGAAAGTGCAGATCGCCAAACAATACCTCCTGCCCAAACAACTGAAAGAACACGGCTTTGAGGAAGGCGAGATACAGGTCAGCGAGGAGGCCCTGAAAGAGATCATCGAAAATTACGCCCGCGAAGCCGGGGTGCGCAACCTCGAAAAACAAATCCGCAAGATCATCCGCAAGGCCACCCTGAGGCTGGCAGAGAACGAGGCCATAAAATTCCAGGTCGAAAAAGAAGACGTCGAAGAACTGCTCGGCAAACCCATTTTCAATACGGAAAAGTTGTACAGCAAATCTATACCGGGCGTAGCTCTGGGCCTGGCCTACACTTCCTTCGGAGGCGCCACCCTCTATATCGAGGCGGCCGGCATCCTGAGCAAAAACGGCGGGTTCAAACAGACCGGCCAACTGGGCGAGGTGATGCGCGAATCCTCCGAGATCGCCTACAGCTATATCCGCTCCCGGATCGCCCAAACCGACGAACACAGGGATTACTTCGACAACCACCTGGTACACCTGCACATACCGGCGGGCGCTACTCCCAAGGACGGCCCTTCCGCCGGCATCACCATGGCCCTGGCACTTTTTTCCCTGGCCACCGGCAGACCGCTGCGCGACGACGTGGCGATGACCGGAGAGCTGAGCCTGACCGGCAAGGTGCTGCCCATCGGCGGCGTAAAGGAAAAAACCATAGCCGCCCGCCGCGTTGGCATCCACAGGCTCATCCTGCCGCTTGACAACAAAAGGGATTTCGATGAATTACAGGATTATATAAAAGAAGGCATTACAGTGCATTATGTAGACTACTTCGACGATGTGCTGAAAATCGCCTATCCTGAAAACGAAGCCGGAACGAAATAGAAAATTGTAGTATTATAAAAAAACATCTATATTTTCTTGGCGCTTTCCTCAAGTTCCCCTATATTTGGCGTGAAAGCCCCCCTTTTATACAATCCATTCACCAAGATTTGACGGCGAAGCATAAACTGCCCGCCGAGCCGGTATTTTTTAGCCCGGCAAATCCTTACCCCCATTTTTCTTTCCCGGATTTTCCGGGAAAACGGCTATCAGATATGGGATAATCCAGGAACAGGCAAACCAGCCCGTATCCTGTCAAGAGCTTTATCAGACGGCAAACTGCCCGTTTCAGGGCAGCCTCCCGGAGGCGCTACATCACCGGGTTGGGGGTTCTTTCCTTTGAACGCTCCTTCCTTCCAAAGACCGCAGGAACCAGGCTCGTCCTCGCTGCGCTCAGCCGGGTAAAAACCAGAAACTACGCAGGAACTTCGTTCCCGGCGCACCAGAGCATGCCCTGCGCTTGCCGCAGTGTGGCCACAGCTTTTTCCGGAAGCTACGCTCAGGAAGCCAGGCTCCGTACTGTTTCATAATCTTAAAAACCATGAACATGAGAAGAGTAAATTTTCCAAAGCGCTCCCCTACATGACGCAGGCCAATATTGGCGCGCCCTGTAACCTTTTTTTTTCTACTCCGTAAACGAAGAAAAACGAACCGTGCACCGTAGCTTATTACAACTTGCAATGTAATGTTGAAGCACTATATTAAACTAAAAAAAATCAGATTGTCTGACATGAAAAATTTCAACACGTTTATTAAAACAGCAATTTTAGCGGCTATTTGTTCCTTCGGGCTGGCCCTGCCCCAGGAAGCTCAGGCCCGCAGCGGGCAGGAATGCCCCGACCCGGTAGTCATGCCGGTATGTTCCTGGCAGAGTGACATCAACCGCGCCTTTGCCCGCTGGAAATCCGATTTCGATTATGACGACTGTGAGGTCGCTCCGGACCTGGATGACATTAAAGCGCCCAAGAAGTGCACGGGCGGCGTCGTCAGGGTCACGCTGTACGATTGTGACAATCCCAGCGACGACTGCTATTCTACCTTTACGGTAGTGCCGCCGCCGCCGCCGGCAGCCGATTGCCCGATTGACATGACCATAGGCCCCTGCGTCACTCAGGGTGAAGTAGAACAGGCCTTCACCAACTGGCTGCGCCTGTTCAAAGCGGTGGACAACTGCGACGTCAACGACGACATCGGCGGTTTCGAAGGCACTCCCACTGCTCCGAACCATTGCGGCGGTTCCACGACGGTCACCTTCACCGTGCGCAATAAGATCGATTGCTATCCGCCGGTATCCTGCACCCGTACTTTCACGGTGCTGGAAACGCAGCCGCCGGTACTCAACTGCCCGATGAACGCCAACCTGCCGGCCTGCCTGACCCAGGCGGCGGTAAACAGCCAATATCAGGCATGGCTGGACATGTTCCAGGTGGACGCCGCTCAGTCCTGCCCGGGCACTCAAGGCCGCTTTGATTTCATCCCGCCGGCTCCCGGCAAGTGCGGCGGCTCCGTAACGGTAACCTACCGGGCCACCACGCCGAACGGCTGTGCCAGTAACTTCTGTACCCGTACCTTCACCGTGGCGCCCGACAATATACCGCCCATGGGTACCTGCCCGCCATCCGTTACCGGCCTGACCTGTCTCAGCGAAATACCGGAACCGGATGCCAACGCCATTGCCGCCAACTATACCGACAACTGCGGTATCGTCATCGGCCAACTGGCCGACCTCATCCTGTCGGAGAACGACTGCGACTTTACCGTCACGCACGAGTACTGGATTTCGGATGACTGCGGCAACTTCGTGCCCTGCATCATTACCTATTCCGGCGGCGACCACGAAGCGCCCACCGGCGTATGCCCGGCCGGCGAAGTGGTCGACTACCTGAACGAAGTGCCCGCTCCGGACCCTGAACTCATCCGCGCCAACTATACCGACAACTGCGGCCACGTAACGGTCACGGTGCTGAACGTTACCCAGACGGGCAGCGTTTGCGACGGCCTGACTATTACGCACAACTATGCCGTGCGCGACGATTGCGGCAAGGACAATACGACCCTCTGCTCGGTTAGCTATACCGTTCCCGGAACCGGCGAAACCGGCGTCACCGGTACCTGCCCCGCGCCGGTCACCGGCCTGCAGTGCTGGGCCGATGTGCCTTCCGCTGCCGAAGCGGAACTGATCATGCAGGCGGCCTTCCCGGGAGCAACGGTGGTATATGTCACGACGACCACGATCAACAACTACTGTCAGTTCACGATCCGCCATATGTTCTCGATCACCGACCCCTGCACCGGCGCCCGCACCAACTGCGTGCTGAGTTACAGCGGCCAGGACCAGACCCCGCCATTCCCCACGAACGGCGGCTGCCCTGCCGGCACGGTAAGCTCCACTATACCGCCTCCCGACCCGGCCGGTGTTGCTGCCGGCTATACGGACAACTGCTCGTCGGTACACGCCTACCGGATCGGCACGACCATGAACGGCAACAGCGTCACCTACCACTACCGGGTATATGACGACTGCGACAACTCCGTGTCCTGCTCCGTAACGCATACGAACACCTCTGTCCTGCCGGGTAACGGCCCGGCCAACCTGAGCGTAGCGCCCAACCCGCTGAACCTGACGGCCTATCCGAACCCGACCAACGGCGAACTCTTCCTCGATTTCGAGAAAGCCGCCGGCGAAGAGGCCGTCCTTACGATCCGCAACCTGTTCGGACAGGAAGTGCTGACCCGCAACCTCATCCTGGATGCGCCCACGCAGCGGCTGAACCTGAGCAGCGAAGGCCTCAGCAATGGGACGTACCTGCTGACGGTGCGCACTCAGGATGCTTATACAACGCAGAAGATCGTCCTGAACCGTTAGGCTGTTCCGGCCCAATTGTTTAAAGGCGAATGATTTTATAAAAAGGGCCCCGGCGTCTGCCGGGGCCCTTTGTGTTGTTCAGGCCCCTAATACTACTTTGTTAACTTAACAGGAGCGCGGGCCTCCAGGCCCGCGAAAGCTACCGTACGGACTGGCGCCAATAAGTATAATACTTGGCAGGTTCTGTTAAAGTCAAACTAAGGTTTCAAATGTTTAGTTTTTGTTAAGCAGGGGCCTTCGCCAGCCAATGAACGAATAGGTACATAATTTAGCGCTGAAAATATCGTTTTCCCATTCGTTAGCCTCGCGATCAGGATGATCGCGGCATGAGAAACAAAAATCAGAAAAAATGATCAGAAAACTAGCGCTATTGATGATTTGCGCCCTGGTACTGAACAGCCTGCAGGCCCAGAAATGGCTGGAAAAGGCCAAACAGGCAAAAGATGATCTGCTCGGCGGCGGCCTGAGCCAGGAAGAGGCCGGCAAGGGCCTGAAGGAAGCCCTCGACATCGGCGTGGCCGAGGCGGTGGGCTTTCTCTCCGCGGAAGACGGTTACTACAGGAGCATTTACAAAGTACTGCTGCCGGAAGAGGCCCAGGCGGTGGCCGGCAAGCTGCGCGCCGTGCCCGGCTTTTCCAATGTAGAGGAAGAGATCGTCC
>CAZAXA010000259.1:0-8660 GCA_964488965.1 uncultured Phaeodactylibacter sp.
GTACTGAACCAGGGGCACCGGAGGTATCCGCTCCCAGGCAGGTTCATCGACATGGCCGTCAAAGAGGATGCCTTCGATCCGGGGCAGCCGGAAGAGGCTGTCCGCCTGAGCATCTGTATCCGGGATGAACACAACCGACAGAAGGGCTATCCAAAGGGTCCTCATCATGAGCTGGTTTTTACCGCTCAATATAGGGATGAATTCTGAGGTAAATTTGTGGCCGGGGGCGCAGATGCAGTCCTTTCCATCAAGCGCATCACCCTGTCCGGTTGGGAAGAGGTGCGGCAGGCTGATGGAAAGCCAAAGTGTGCCAGCCAGCGGTTTAGCTTTTTACAAAGCTTGGCCTCTGTTACATTAAACTCTAAACCTTTCCCCCTTCCGGTTGTTTCCCCCAAAACATTAAACTATGAAAATCGCAACTGTCATCATACTCCTGGCCTTATTGGGTATTACCGTCGTCAGTGCTGCCAAGCGCAGAGGGCAGTCCGAACCCCCGATAGCCGTACCCGATTCCTTCTACGAGCTCACCGTGGCCGGCATAGATGGAGAAACCATCCAGATGTCGGACTTCCGGGGCAAGTACGTGATGTGTGTGAACGTGGCCTCCAAATGCGGCTTCACCCCCCAGTACAAAGGCCTGCAGGCCCTCTACGAGCAATACCAGGACAAACTGGTGGTCATCGGTTTCCCCTGCAACCAGTTCCTCATGCAGGAACCCGGCTCCGAAGAGCAGATTGCCAGCTTCTGCGAGCTCAACTACGGCGTCACCTTCCCCCTTACCGAGAAGATCAAGGTCAAGGGCAGCGATCAGCACCCCGTCTACGCCTGGCTGACCCAGCAGAAATACAACGGCGTTTCCGACGCCACGGTAAGCTGGAACTTCAACAAGTTTCTCATCTCGCCGGAGGGGAAGTGGCTGGCACATTTCCCGTCGAAGGTGGAGCCGATGAGCGAGGAGGTCGTGGAGCGGCTAAAGTGATTGGGCTTGTGATTTAGCAGGGGTAATGTTATATGAATTGCAGGGTGTCATTGAAATCGAAGACATCTTTGGGCATGCCATATTGATCAAAAACCCAGGCCCGGTTGCCATAAGCCTGAATGATGACTTCCCCGCCGGCATTAAACCGGCAGGCCTCGATCTCCCGGCCGGGCAGTTTGATGCTCCCGATCTTCTGTGGAGAGCCATTAGAAAATTCGTAGAGGAAAGCAGCTCCTTTGGTAGAAGTGACAAAAAGGCTTCCATCGGGAGAAAAGTCCTCGAAACCTTCAGATAGAAAGAGCGGCGTCTTGTTCCATCCGTCGTCGAACCGCCACAGGTATTCATTCAGAGAGCCCAGGCTGGTTAACAGGGCTTTGCCGTCAGGGCTGAAGGCTACCTTCCCGATACCGGTTTTCCCTTCGTGAACCAGGGGCCGCCCCTCCATTTTTTTTCTCTGAAAATCCCACACCAGGGCTACGCTGTCTCTGGTTCCCAGGGCTATCCTGGGGCTGCCGGCGGCAAAACCCAGGCAGGAGACCAGGTGGGCAAAGGTGTCCTGCGCGGCCAATGGGAGCCCTTCTTCCTGCAGGTTCCACACCAGGAGGATGCCCTGCCCCTGCTCCGAGTTCAGGGCCAGGCCGAGATAGCGGCCTTCCGGGGAAAATGCCGCGGCGCTCACACTGTCGTTTCCGGATAACAGGATTTTCAGGGCCTCGTCTTCCAGATCCATCGGCGCCAGTCTGGCGTCGGTTCCCCCCCCAGGTAACGGCAAAACGGCCGTCGGGCGACAGGGCCGCCTGTTCCAGCGGCTCCGGGATGGCGCCGATCCATTCCAGCGCTCCGGGATTTTCGGTGGAATCGGCGCCGGGGATCACTATCCTCTTCAGTATGGGAGAAACATCGTTGGGGAAATTGTACAGGTAGGCCTGGGAGGCCAGGCGCAGGGCGTTTTCCCGGTTGCCTCGTTCCAGTTCTTCATCGGCCTGCGCCAGGTACTGATAAGCGTTCAGCATATCTTCCCGCTCCCACATGGCCGCCAGGTTTCGAAACCCCCAGAAGATCATGCCGGCCATAACGATGCCAAGCCCTACCATTACGAGCCGGTTGCCCTGCGTCTTACGGACGGCCTTGTTCTGGATGTTACGGATGTATTCCACCAGGACCTGTTCCTGCTCGTTCCACTTGCGCATACCGATCTTCCCCTCTTCTATGATCCGGAGGTTGGCCGGATCCAGCAGGAGCGGGTCGGAGTCGTCGGTTTTGGCGGCGGCAAGGGCTTCAATTTTTTCGCGGAGGGCATCGAGGCGCCGGGCAATGGCCAGCCGGTCGGTTTCCGGCGGCGGCACAGGCTCCTGAGGCGCCGCCGCCAGGGGCATCCCGCCGGCCGGCTGGTTGATCTTACTTTCCAGAATGTGGGCCGCCCTCTGCCCGGGGAGGTCGGAGAAGGCAAAGGCCTTTCGTACGTAGGGCGCCAGGGTGTCGTGGGCCAGGCGGGTGGCGCCGCCGTCTACTTTCAGCAGCAGCCTCAGGTCGGCCAGCCTGTCGGCCATTGCCTGAAGTAACTCCTTGCCGGCCCGCCCATCCTGTCCATTTTCATTGCCGATGTAATTGTCAAAAAGGCTGCGGGGGCGATGCTGAGCGGCAGTCCCCATCTCAGTGGTATGGAACCGGAGCAGGTCGAGCGCCAGGCCGGCATGCACGTAAGGCGTAAGCGGCCCCTGTTCTTTCCACAGCTTTTGCATTTGCTCCAGGAAGAACTTTTCCAGCTTCCCCTCTCCTTCCCGTTTCATCTTTTTGTACTTGTCGTAAGTGAAGGCACGGCCCTCCTTTTTAGGCTTTTCGAGGTCCCACAATTCCGAAAGCTGTATCTGCAGGATGGGCGCGATGGCGGAGTACTTGTCTTCCAGAAGGTCTTCGGCAATGCTGGCCGGGAGAGACTGCCCGTTGGCGTCGAACTCCTGGATTGCCACTCTGTATTTCTCGCGCAGCCTTTCGGTGGATTGAATGCCCATGGCCACCTCCCGTATGCCCTGTTCGTCGAGGGGGCGGAGGAATACCTCTTCCCAGTTCAGGCCGAAGCGCTGGCAGTAGGCCCGGATTTCCGGATGGTATTCTTTGCGATAACTCAGAATGATCTTTACATCAGTGCTGTAGCGGTGGTTCAGGATGACCGGGGAAAGCGCTTTCAGCAATTGATGCCACTCCTGTTGTATGCCGGTAGCCGATGAGTTCATCGGCCGGGTGAAGGCCTCTTCCGCCTGGTCGAGCAGGATCACCAGCCGGGGTACCTGAAAAAACGGGTTTCGGGAGGGCTCCTCCTCTTCCCTGTCCGCTTTGGCGGAAGAGAGGCGCCTTTCCACCAGTTGGCGCACCGGCCAATCCACCATCTTCCCTACCGGATCGGAAGTGTATGGCTTCAGCGATTCCGCCAATTCGGCCTTCAGGCTCCCCAACAGGCCCTTTTCCTGGTCGCGACGGCCATAAATGACCCGGTTGCCCAGATAGGGGCTGCGCGCCTCCAGGCGGGGGAACAACCCCGCTTCCAATACTGACGATTTACCTACTCCGGACTGCCCGTAGAAGAGGATAAGAGGGGAGTCCTGCCGGGAAGTGAGCAGGCTGAACAACTGGCGGATTTCCCGGCCGCGGCCAAAGAATATTTCGGCGTCTTTCCTGCCGTAGCGCTCCAGATAGCGGAAGGGGTCTTCCGGCAATTCCTCCAGGGGCGCCTGCAGCGGCTCGGGCAGGCCGAACAGGGGATTATGGGCTTCGCTGCCCAGGTTCCAGTCGAAGGCCTGCGTGTGAAGGTTTCGTTGGAAAAAACGAGCAGGATGACAGGCAATTTGGCGTCGGAACTCATGGCCTGGATGGTTTGGTACTTGGTAGTGATTAAAAAATAAATTCGACATTTTGAGTCAATGAATGATAGATTGGCCTACGCCTTGAGGCTACCGGCCTTCACCATCATTCATTGACGTCGAATTTATTTTTTAAACGTTCCTTAATTTAACGTGAGGTTTGACCTGATTAGCCTGTTTTTCAGCAATTTAAGCCAGGTTGAGGTTAAGGTTGAGGTTGAGGTTGAGGTTAAGGTTAACTCAACGAAGCAATACGGAACCGTCTTTCCCTGGATATATTCTGTTCACAAGGCGTTCTCCGGGCTCAACCTCAGCCTTAACCTCAAACCTCACGTTAATTTAATTTTGCAGGCGGCAAAAAAGTAACCCTGGACGAGTCTAAAGGTGTTTTTGCTGTCAAATTAATCAAATATTTCAAAGGGATGGCCGCCCTGTGCCTAATCTTAATCGAAAATGGATTATCCCCGAAATTTCATACCTTGGTTACTGTTCACGGGGATTCTTCTTCGCTCCCGAAACAGAACTGCCGGAAGATGCCGGCGCCCTGCTGCCTGCCTCTGCTTCCTTTTTACAACAGATTCTGGCCATTGAGGATAACCCGGGTTTGCAGTTTTTCCTGAAAAAGAAGCTTGGCGGCGCCTATCAGGCCGTTGTTGCGGCCGACGGCAGGGACGGCCTGCAAAAGGCCTTCAGCCTCACTCCGGACCTCATCATTTGCGACATTATGCTGCCCGGCATGAACGGCCTCGAGCTTGCCCGCACGCTCAAAGCCGGCCTGCGCACATCCTACAGCAGCAGATCACGATCAGCCGGGGGCTGTATGTGCAGAACCCGGGACATAATTGATAACACAGGTGTAGATGGAAGGTACTTTCAAAGTGCCTTCCGGAGCCGCCGGGCGGCGCCATCGTGGAGAAGGCCCTCGCCTTGCCCAATCCGTTCTTTAGTGAAACCACCCTGCATTTTGAGCTGGCAAAACCGGGCGTGCTGGAACTGGCCATCTTTTCCTCAATGGGCCAGTTGGTTTTCCAGGCGAAGGCGGAACTGGCGGAACCTGGCGTTTTGAATGCCCCCTGGGATGCATCGGGAACAGCTCCCGGCTTTTATTTTTACACGGCAAAATTCAATGAAAAAAAGATGGAGGGGAAGATCGTGAAGGTAGGAAAATAATCGCCTGACAGTGGGCTCAAATGTCAAACAATACGGGAGCCCACAACGCATGTGGCATGGCGCATTTCCTGATTTTCATCCTGACACGCCTGTACGCTGAAGTGCTTTACAGCATGCATACGTGAAGTGATTGCCGCCAAAATGTCTCGCGAAGCGGTATTGCTTCCTTATATTACCGGACGGTTTGGTTATTTTGGAATACCAAACCCTAAAAAGAGCGGATATGAAAAAAGCAATCGCCTTACAAATGTTCCTCTTCCTTTTAATCGCCGGCCTCCCGGCCCGGCACTCCGTCGCCCGCCTCTGGAACGAGGCCGTGCTCGACGGCATCCGGGGCGACCTGGCGCGTCCGACCGTCCACGCCCGCAACCTCTTCCATACCAGCCTGGCCATGTACGACGCCTGGGCGGCCTATAGCGAAACGGGCGATACCTATTTGCTGGGCAAGACGGTGCACGGATTTACCTGCCCTTTCACGGGCACGCCCATTCCGCCGGATATCAGGGCGGCGCAGGAGGAAGCCCTCAGTTTTGCCGTTTACCGCCTGCTGAGACACCGCTTTGCCGATTCCCCGGGATGGAGGGATTTGTTTTACGAGATCGATCTTTTAATGGATTCGCTGGGCTATGACCAGGGAAATATTTCTACCGATTACAAATGCGGCCCGGCAGAGCTGGGGAATTACATTGCCGAACAGACTATCCTTTACGGCCTGCAGGACGGATCGAACGAAGTGGGCGGCTATGCCAGCTTGTACTACCAGCCGGTGAATCCCCCCCTGTTCGTCGAAGTGCCGGGAAACCCGGATATTGCTGACCTGAACCGCTGGCAGCCCCTGGGGTTCACTCAGTTTATCGACCAGAGCGGCAACCCTTTCGGCAATTTTACTCCCCCCTTTGTCAGCCCCGAATGGGGGCGTGTGCTGCCCTTCTCCCTCAACCGGAACAGTGCGGAAATATTCAAAAGGGGCGGAAACGACTATTGGGTCTATCACGATCCGGGGCCGCCGCCCTATCTGGATACCGCGGCCGTGGGCGGTCTTTCCGAAGAATACAAATGGGGCTACGCCCTGGTCGCCATATGGTCTTCCCTGCTCGACCCGGCGGACGGCGTGCTGGCCGATATCTCCCCGGCCTCCCTGGGCAACATCAGCGAATACCCGGCGGATGTCTTTGCCTACCGCGATTTTTACGATCTCTTCGAAGGGGGGGATACCGGGCAGGGGTACGCCGTGAATCCGAAAACGGGACGGCCCTATGAACCACAGGTCGTCCACCGCGCGGACTACTACCGGGTGCTGGCCGAGTTCTGGGCCGACGGGCCGGCCTCGGAGACGCCCCCCGGCCACTGGTTCACCATTTTCAACTACGTCAGCGATCAGCCGGAGCTGGTAAAAAAGATGCGCGGCCAGGGGCCGGTGCTCGACGATCTGGAATGGGATGTCAAGGGCTACTTTGCCCTGGGAGGCGCCATGCACGACGTGGCCATTACCGTCTGGGGCATCAAGGGCTGGTACGACAGCGTACGGCCGGTCTCCGCCATCCGGGGCATGGCCGAACTGGGGCAGAGCAGCGACCCGGCGCGGCCCAACTACCACCCCGGCGGCCTGCCGCTCATTCCCGGCTATATCGAGCTGATCGAAGCGGGCGACCCCCTTCAGGGGCAGAACGGCGAGTACATCAACGAGATCAGGATCAAAGCATGGCGGGGGCCCAACTTCATCGAAGACCCGAGGACGGACGTGGCGGGCGTCGGCTGGGTGCGCGCCAACTTCTGGTGGCCTTACCAGCGGCCTACTTTCGTTTCGCCGCCCTTTGCCGGTTACGTTTCCGGCCATTCCACCTACAGCCGGGCGGCCGCCGAAGTGCTGACGGCCATGACCGGCGACCCCTTCTTTCCCGGCGGCATGGGCGAATTCCACTGCCCGAAAAACGAATTCCTGGTATTCGAAGACGGCCCCAGCGCCGACCTTACCCTGCAATGGGCCACCTACCGCGACGCCGCCGACCAGTGCAGCCTCTCCAGGATTTACGGCGGCATCCACCCGCCCGTGGACGATATCCCCGGGCGGAGGATCGGGCGGGAGATCGGCCCGAAAGCTTTTGAATTTGCGGAGCAGTATTTCAACAAGGCAAAAGTACCCAGGGAGGTAAGTGAGCTGAAGGTGTTTCCCAACCCCACGAGTTGCGCGGTGCAGATCGAGCTGGAATATGAAGGAGAAATGCCCGTGAAGGCCTTCAGCGCCGATGGCCGGCTGGAGCGGGAGTTCACCGTCCGGTTCACCAATAATCAGGGCTTTTTGAACCTCGCCGGGCTGGCGAACGGCTTGCATATTATTGTGGGATTTAGGGGGGAGAAAGAGCGGATTTTTGAGCGCAAGGTGGTGGTGCAGGCAAAGTAGGCTAAAGCAAGCATTTGCCTCCAGTCATTTCTCATGTAAGGTGCACACGTGATGAAAAGCTGCCACAAAAGCACCAAAACATATGCTTCTCGGCATGTGCCTTCGTGTTTTATGCCAAAGCATCCCTTTGGGAGTGGCAATACGTGTATGTTTTATATGAGAAATTGCTGATTTGCCTCATGCCGCCTGACATAAATCAGTGAAAAAAAGCGTACAGCTCCCTAACTTATCGCAGCAATAACCCGCTGCGCATGAACTTCCCGAATGGAAAACTATGGGGTCAGTGGCTGCATGCTGCCATTTATGCTCCGGAAGATGATGAAGAGGCCACGCTGGCCAAAAAAGTATGGAACGGCATTGCCGGCTCTTCTTTCATCCTGGGCGCTATAGCCGGGATCGTTTACGCCTGTTTGCATCTGAAGCTGCTGGTGTGGCTGATGGCCGGTTTCTGCGGTTTTTTCCTGGCCAGCATGCTTTTGTTCCTGCATCTGAGGAAATATATAGAGTGGTTCTTCCTCAGTTCGGAAGTGTTCAAGGTATTGTTCTCCTTTGTGGCGGTGATCCTGAGTGGGGGTATTCTTTACTCCGGAGGTTTTGTCTTCATCGGCCTGGCGGGTATTTTCTTTGCCCTGGCCTTTCCCCGGCCCGGGCAGGTACGTTTCCTGTTGTTGCTATACCTGGGCACGGTTTCTCTGGAGGCCGTCCTTCAACCCTGGCTGAGGCCGGCAGTTCAGTTTTCTGCCGTGCAGAACCTGGTGCTTTTTGTCCTGTATTTTTTTGCGTCGGTACTGTCGTTGTACTCTTTCGTCCGCATCTACCTGAGGGAGCGGGTGCGGTTCCGGCAGGCGGAAGCGGAAAAGCTCCGGGCGCTGGATGCTGCCCGCAGCCAGTTTTTCACCAACATCTCCCACGAATTCCGCACGCCGCTGATGGTCATCCTGGGCATGGCCGATCAGATACAGGAGGCGCCTTCTCAGCAGGTTACCGAGAGGGCCGTGCTCATCCGCCGCAACGGCGGAAAATTGCTGCGCCTGGTGGAGCAGGTGCTCGACCTGTCGAGGCTGGAGGCTGGAACCCTGGAGGCGCACTACGTGCAGGCCGATGTGGTGGCGGAATTGAAATACCTTCTGGAGTCCTTCCACAGCCTGGCCGAAGCGAAAGGCATCAGCCTGCATTTTTCCTGTCAACAGGAGGAGCTATGGATGGACACCGACCCCGAAAAGCTGGAGCACCTGCTGGGCAACCTGCTGGA
>CAZAXA010000260.1:0-8655 GCA_964488965.1 uncultured Phaeodactylibacter sp.
GGGCAAAGGCTTTGGGGAAAACTGAGACGCCATCCGCATTTATACAATATCCGGTTTCAGGGGTTCCATCAACCGGGCAAATGCGCCGGGGCTTTCCATATATTCAATGGCCATAGCCACGGCTTCCCGTATCACGGGATGACGGGGGGCCAGGCCTTCATAGAGGTACCCTTCCCTGAAACTTCCGAGGGTTCGGGCCAGGATTTCTGCCCCGAAGTGTATACCGCCATCCCGTATCTCTTCCTCATCAAAGATCGCCGGGAGGCTCTTTGCCGTTGCCGCCCGGTAGTTTTTGACAAAGCCCTCCCGGAATTGCCGCAGGCTTTTTTGTTTTTCCGCAGAACCTGCCCGATGCTGAAGCATCCACAGGTGCGCCAGCAGATGCGCCACGTCCTGGGCGGGCCGGCCGTAGTGGGCAAACTCCCAGTCGATGACCCTGATCTGATCTTTTGGAATATCCGCCAGGATCGACCGCGGCCAGAGGTCGCCCATGATCAGGCATTTTCCTTTGGACAGGTACTTTTCTCCCATCTGCCGGGCTTTGCGCCCCAGTACAGCGGCATTGCCGATACCCTGATCTTCTAAAAGGCGCCGGATGGGAGCGTATTGCACTTCCAGGCGGGACTGCTGTATCTCCCGGTTATCGAGGGCTTCGGCTATGTTTTCATTTCCAAAAGTAAGGCTATGCAGCCGGCCTATAAAAGAGCCGAGGCGGGCGCCCTGCCCGGAGGTGGGCGCTTCGGCCTCATCGAGGGAGCTTAAATCTCCCACATCTTCAAGAATGATGGTGAATTTTTTTTCGTCGGCATACAGCAGCCGGGGCGGGCGGATGTCGTCGGAAATTAAAGACAGCAAAGGATGCTTTTCAAACAGTCGTAAAACCTCCGCCTCGATCAGTATCCGCCGGGGGCTGAGGGCTATTTCCGGAGCACGGGCAATATAAGGCGGCGCGTGTTTGAGAACAACCGGCCGCCCTTCGCCGAATACCCTCCATACCCGGTTCAGAATTCCGCCGCTGAGTTCCTGCGCCTCGCCGGTAGGAAGGAAGGCGGGCAGCGCATCCGATGCAAAAGAAATGGCCTCCTCAGGTTTAGAAAAGTCCATATTTCCAGGGGTTCGTTTATCTGGAAGTTGTCTTCGGGCCAAAGCGGTACAGGTGGTTCCCAAAGCCGACGGCCATGCCCTTTTCTATAAAGCGGATGATCACCTGCCTCATGGCCTCCCGGCTCCGCTCCAGGGAAGCGGTAACGCCTTCTTCTTCAGGGTTGGCCATGCCGGGAACGGAATACTTATGCCCGACGACCAAAGCAGCGCAGGGAATTTCCATCTCGTTGGCGAGCACCACCTCCGGCGCCAGGGTCATGGAATTGACATTGGCCCCGATGGTTATCCACATGCGGTTTTCGGCAGCCGTTTTACCTCTCGGCCCACCGGCGTAAGCGAATACCACCTCCCGGGAAACGGCAGCTATCAGGCCGTCGGATATTTCCAGCAGTTGTTTGCGCAGCGATTTGGAGAAAAGGCCTTCGTTCAGCACCAGGTGGGCGTTGTCCGGGCCGGGTTTTTCGAACATGGTGCAGGCGCTGCCATCCGGCAACCGGTTGTCCGGCATGATGAGGTCGTCAACCAGCATGGGCTGGTACAGCGGCAACTCAGCGTCCATAACGCCCACCGAGCTGGTCGCCAGCAAGGCGCCGCAGCCCACCTGCCTCAGAGCGGCAGCCTGAGCGCGGTAGTTGATCTGGTTGGGCAATATGCTGTGGGGCAAACCGTGGCGGAAGAGGAGGTAGGCCGGCCGCTCCAGGCCTTCCGCTTTGTAAAGAATCTGTTCTCCGAAGGGCGTCAAAATCCTCTCTTTAGACCATTGATATTCTTTCAGCGAGCTTTCCGAAAAGGCGCTTCCCAAAATGATGGCGACGGATTTCATGGTTTCACGGTTTCACAAATGCACTGATACACTGATGCACAAACACCCACCCTCACTCCGTCACCCCCGCCTGATGCACCTGCAGCACATCCTTCTTATCTCCCCCGAAATGGACAAAAACGACGACATGGCAGTTGGCCGCTATCCATTCCACGGGCAGCGTCATGGTGAAGTTCTTTTCGATGGCAGCGCCGGCGGCCAATTCTTCACTGATGAGGTCGCCGCTGAAGTTGGTCAGCATGTCGCGCAGCACATGCTTGTGTTTGTAGTTGGGGTCGGGCGTGCCGCTTTCGGGCGTGAGCTGCAGGTCCTGAATATCATTCTCGGTAATGGCGACGCTGATGCGGACGTCCTCATCCGTGATGTCCTCCTGCACATAGAGGGTGGCGGCGGCCTCCAGTTTGCGGTCCTCATCGCTGTAAGCGTTTTGGATATCGATCTTCACCAGCGGTTCTTCCAGCAATTGCTGGGCAATGAAGCCGGCCCACTGCTGCCGGCCCAGTTGCAGGTCGAATTCTCCGTCGAACAGCTTACGATCAACAACGGCGGTGGGGTAGCCCAGCGGTTCGCCGAGGTAGCTCAGCAGGCTGGCCCCTTCAGGGATGCGGAAATCGTAGAGGCTTTCCGGATAGGGTGGCGAGAAAGAGCCTGCATGTATGGAAATGGCGACCAGGCGCTGGCCATGGATTCCGATCAGATTTTCGATGGCGGCGCTGCCCGCCGGGCAGTTGACGCAGCGCACGCCGGTGAACTCCTCGATGAGCACCTGCCGCTGCTGATCTTCGACCGGAGTAGGCTCGTCTGTGCCGGGGCCGCCCATGGAGGGGTTGATCATAGGAGGGATTTCCTCACAGCCCGGCCATAACAGGGCAACCAGAACGAAGAAGAAAAAACTCAGCTTTTTCATTATAATATGGATTTTTCAGAAGCTTGAATTGACCGTCAGCCGCACCCCGCTGAAGGCGGGTTCCAGGCGGCAGATGCCGCCGGTGCAGACCACGCCCTCCACCTGCTTGATGTAGCTGAGGGAGAAGCGGTTGGAGCGATGGGTATAAAAGACGTCGAAACGCGGATAGTGCAGGCGCAGCTTTTCCCCTGTATCCGGATCGGCCGGAGAATTCTTGCCCGGCCCTGTGTTGTACATGTCCGACACCGTGAAAGTCCAGTGCGGGGCAATACTGAATTCCACCAGGCCAAAGAGCCAGTCGCCATAGTCGTGCCTGGCCCCTTTGTCATCCTTGCCGGTGGCCATATACTGGCCTTCGAAGCGGATGGACCTTTTGCGGTCGAACTTGTAGAGGAAGTCGAAGTACGGGATCAGTGTTTCCACGATGGGAGCATCGGGCTTGAATTCGAACACCTCCTGGTTGTAGCGCTGTATCTGAACGCCGCCAAGCAGGGTCCAGAGGCGTTCGTGCCTGTAAGAGGCCTCCGTGTACACTTCCCTGTACAGCAGTTCGCTTTCCAGGTTGGTGATGTTGGAGAAGTTGACGTTGAAGCCCAGTTTTCGCTTATAGTTGTAGCGGATATCCGCCTGTATGGCCTGTTCGCCCAGGGGTTGGGTGGCGGCGTTGTAGCGGGCGTTGAGGCGGTAGGTGTTGACGCGCGCCATGGGCGGCAGGAAGTTGATCAGCCCGCGGTTGAGCTGCTCCTGGGGGCGGGTGCGAAAGTCGAAGTTCTCCGTGCGTTTACCCTCCAGGGTGACGCCCAGGCCTTTATGGGCGTAGCTCAGGCTGGAATACAGTACTGAGCCTGAAGACAGGAACAGCCGGTCGCCGGCGACAATAAAGGGGCCAACGCCGGCAAGAAGATTGAGGTTATCTTTCGATTTGTAGGCCCCTTCTGCGTACCAGGTAAAGTTGCCGGCGGTCAGGGTATTGAAAACCGAAAAAGCGTAGGCGTTGTATTTGGGCACGAAGGCATCCTCCTTGGAGTAGGTGTTGATGGTGGCCACCATAGAGTTCATGGCCGCATCGTCCAGGGTGCGGTTGACGATCCCGAAGCCCGGAGCGATGGCCCAGTTGGCCTCTTCCCCTCCGCTCAGGTAACCATCGAAGCTCAGGCCCTTGATGACGGAGCCATAAAGATCGAACTGTTGCTTCTGGCGGCCGGTAAATGCCTTTACTTTCCAGTCCGGAAGGATTTCGTAGGCCAGGCGGGCGCCCAGCAGGGCGTTATCGATCAGCAGGGGGCGCTCTTCAAAGGCCCGGAAGATGATGCCGCTGCCGACCTGGTCGTAGAGGTACCCGACGGAGATGTCCAGCTTCTGTATGCTCTTATGGATGTACCAGCGGCCGATGCCCTCGTCGGTATAGGAGCCGGTCGGGTTCAGCAGGTTGGAGTTGTTGAACAGGTCGAAGCGCAGGCCGAAGTCAAAACCCCAGTTGCTGTAGCTGAGGTTGAGCCAGGCCTCGGCGCCGTATAGTTGCCGGTCGTACTGCGGCGTATTGGCCGCCCCGATGAGGGAGTCGCGGATGAAAAAGTTCGCATTGCTTTCCAGGTTGCCGGATATCTGCCCGCCGCCGCCCTCCTGAGCAGCCAGCGGCAGGGCCAGGGCTGCCGCCAGATGTAAGATAAGTAGCGCTTTCAGGTTTTTCATTTGTTCAGTTTACATGCCCGGGCTGGTATAGATTTGCGTTCCTGTTGCCATTGCAGGGTTACTAATATCCGTTTTTACGTCAGAAAAATGGCCCGGTTGCCAAAAGATTCTACAATTATCCTTTGAAAATGGAGGATAAAAAAATTTTAGGTAAAGTTAGTCATTCAAAAAACAAAGATGCCTGAAGCGGGCCGGATAATTAAGCAAACAGGATTTCTTACCTTTGACGCCACAAAAAATATTGCATCCGTATGAAAATGAAAGCACTGTCCACGGCCGTTTTTGTTTTTCTAGCCTTTCTAGCCTTTGGCCAAAAGGGGCTGCCCTCCGTTGAAGTCAAGACCCTCGATGGCCAGTCGGTCGACATTCAGCAATACGCCGCCAATGGCAAGATCACAGTGATCAGCTTCTGGGCCACCTGGTGCTCCCCCTGTAAGAAAGAGCTGGACGCCATTGCCGAGCTCTACGATGAGTGGCAGAAGGAGTACGACATGGAGCTGGTCGCCATCACCATGGATACCCAGCGCGCCCTGGCCAAGGTGAAACCCATGGTGGAATCCAAAGGCTGGCCCTTCATCATCCTTTCCGACGCCAATCAGGTGCTGCGCAAT
The DNA here is from genome assembly GCA_964488965.1 of uncultured Phaeodactylibacter sp. Classification (GTDB taxonomy): domain Bacteria; phylum Bacteroidota; class Bacteroidia; order Chitinophagales; family Saprospiraceae; genus JACJXW01. Next base: position 5,138 of record CAZAXA010000260.1, read on the forward strand.
TCCCTGAATTTCCAGGCCATACCCCAGACCTTCCTGCTCGACCGGGAGGGCAACATCGTCTACAGCCATTCCGGCTACGTACCCGGCGATGAATATGAACTGGAGGAAAAGATCAAGGCCCTGGCGGAATAGGGCGCATTAGTTATTGATGCGATTGCCGGATTAATAAACTTATTTAAGCTGCAATGCTGAAAACCTTTGAGTTTTCGGAAACCTCAAAGGTTTGAGCCTGTTTTTTCCCCCGGAAATTCGTATTTTTGAAGGGAACCTTCCACTTTGGCGCCATGGCTGAGCGAACCTACTTCCTTTCCCCCTTCGGCTGCTTCGAGATAGAGGGCAGCAGCCTCGGTATCAGTTCCGTGAAACTGGTCAATAAAAAGCCCTGCCCTGCCGGGCCCATACCGGAAGTGCTGCGCGATTGCGTGATCCAGCTCAACGAATACTTCCGGGGAGAGCGCCGGGAGTTCGCCCTGAAGCTCGACTTCGGCGCCGCCCCGGCCTTCCACCAGGCCGTATGGCGGGAACTGCTGCAGGTGCCTTACGGCCACACCACCACCTACAAGGCCATTGCCGATAAGCTGGGCGACCCCAGGGCCGTGCGCGCCGTCGGCCAGGCCAACCGCAACAATCCCATCCCCATCATAGTGCCCTGCCATCGCTGCATCGCCAAGAGCGGCGAGCTCCAGGGATATTACTACGGGCTGGAAATGAAACGCCAGCTGCTGAGCCTGGAAAACCCGATGAGCTTCGCGGAGCAGGGGAGTTTGTTTTGAATACATACGGCCTGCCGTTGTACAATATGGCTTGAATGGGATAGGATTGATTGCCACCGCGAATTTCTTTATTTTTGAAGCAGGTGTTCACCACCCCAAAACGATAATCATGAAGTTGAAAGACCTGGACCTCAGCAAAACCTATACCTACGCCGATTACCTCCGCTGGACATTCGAAGAGGCGGTGGAGTTGATCAGGGGGAAGGTCTTTAAAATGTCTCCCGAGCCCAACACCTATCATCAGGATATTTCTACAAAGCTCCTTTTGAAAATAGGGTGCTACCTGGGAGATAAAAGCTGCAAGGTCTTCCATGCCCCTTTCGACGTTCGCCTGCCCCTCCCGCCCGATCAGGCGAAAGATGAGGAGATTCAAACCGTCGTACAGCCGGATATTTCCGTCATCTGCGACCGCAGCAAGATCGATATCCGCGGCTGCCTTGGGGCGCCGGACTGGATCATCGAGATCGCCTCGCCGAGTACTTCCCGGAAGGACATGAAAGACAAGTTTGAGGTGTATGAGTTTTCCGGCGTGAAGGAGTACTGGATCGTCTTTCCTCAGGAGCAAAGCGTTCTCGTTTACACCCTGAATGCAAAGGGGAAATACATCGGCCTGCCGCCATTTGTAAAGGAGGATAAGATCAGCCCGGTGCTTTTTCCTGATCTGGTGATCGAGCTTCGCGATATTTTCCCGGAGATGAACCTGGCGGAAAATCTGTGGGATGAGCATTATATCCGGATGTAAAATATGGGAAGAAGCGCTGGAACGAACACTGCTTGCCTAACCCATCATTTGGGTTGGAATTCTACTTCCAGGTACTGAACCCTGGCTTCCCTTTCCGGCGTGAGCGTGAAGAAAACGCTGACAGCCCCATTCTCAGCCTGCATGGTAAAGCCTCCTCTCAACTGATTGAGCGGTTCTATCGGATCGACGGACCGGATCGGACCGGCCGCATCTATTGTTTTCCGGATATCGGCCATTCGGTGTTCTCGGGAATAATCCAGGTAAAAATTCTCAGCCAGTATGGAGGCCTCCAACCCAGAGTCCCAGCTTTGTATGAGTTGAACGACCTGCTCCTGCCGCTGCAGCAAAATATCGGAAGCCGGGAGTTTCCGGGGCCCGAGGCCGATGGTGTCGAAAAGCAGGGCTTCAACTTCCTTCAGGGGCAAGGGGCCGGTATAGGTGAGGTTGCCAAAAGCCATCACGCCTACTCCGTATTCCGGGTAGAAGACATAATTGCTGCCAAAACCCGGCAGGGCGCCGCCGTGGGAAACCCGCATTCTTCCCTCACAATTCAGGTTGACGCCCAGGCCGTATCCATAGCCCGTTACCGAGGGGCAGGGCTCGCCCTGGGAATTGGTTCCGCCAGTATTTAAGCGTGGAAATTGCGGCGTATGCATCTCCCGCAGTGTGCTTCGTTTGACCGGCCCATTATCCTCGCCGCTCCGGGCAGGCCAGGCCGACAAGTGAAAGCGGACGTACTTGCTGAAGTCCTCAATAGTGGTGATCAGTCCGCCCATGGCGCCATAGGCCCCGTCGTGCAGCATGGGTTCATCCTTCCACTGATCGTCTTCCCAGCGATAACCGGCCGCCAGTTGGCCTTCCGGTACGTCAGCGTATTCCCAGCAGGTGTGTTCCATGCCGAGGGGCAGCAGGATGTTCTGCCGGATATAATCCTGATAAGGCATGCCTGAAACACGGGTGACAATATTTCCCAGCAGGGCATAGCCCAGGTTGCTGTATTCGAATTGCACGGAAGGCACATTGGAAAAGGACGCGCCGTCCCGGATCAGGCCAATGAGCGCCTCATCCGGCACCGCCAGCTGGCGGTCGCCCCAGGGGTTGTCCTCGGGGAAGCCCGCCGTCATGGTCAGCAGGTTTTCGATGTCGATGGGAGGGGCATCGCCGGTGAGGTAGGCCAGGCCGCCCATTTCGGGAATATAACGGCTTGCCGGATCGCTCAGGGATAACTTCCCCTCATCCCTCAATTTCAGAACAGCCATGGCCGTGAAGCTCTTGGTCATGGAAGCGATGCGGAAAGCAGACCGGGTGGCGGCAGGGGCGCCGCTTTCGATCTCAATTATACCTGTAGCGCCTGCCACCACCAGGGAATCATCTACCACAACGCCATAGGCCAGGCCGGGGATTTTCCGGTTGGCAGACTGTGCTTTGAACAACTGCTCAAAGGCCGGAGCCATATCCCGGACTTTTTTGAGGCGATCCTTATCAGCAAAAACCGGCGGCTTGTACGTGGCCGGGGATACTCCAACGGCCGTGCCTGATCCGGCTTTTCCACCCAGTTGAGCATGACAAGGCAAAAAAGCAAAGGCCAGGGCGAGGCAAAAGAGGAGAGTATGAGGTTTCATCGTGCTCATTTTTCACAAAGTAAAAATATCACCGGAATTCCCAAAGGCAGGAAATGAGTTCCCCCGGATTCATTCTTACCAGAATCCCTATATTAGCTCATAAAAAGTATATGTTCTCCCCCGACGATTTCGAATCCCACTTGCCGGCAAAGATCCTGGCTTGCGGCCTGGCCTATTTTAACGACCGCGCCGTAGAGCGCCTGGAGGAAACGGCCAAGGGCCAATGGGAGGCTGTCGTAGCCGGCGGCGAGGACTACGAGGTGGCCATAACCCTGGCCGGCAAAGAGATAAAAGCCTGGAGCTGCGATTGCCCCTACGACGGCGGGCCCGTTTGCAAACACGTCGTAGCCGTGCTGTACGCCCTGCGCGAAGCGGCGCCGG
>CAZAXA010000261.1:0-8632 GCA_964488965.1 uncultured Phaeodactylibacter sp.
GGGAGAGGAGATGGAAAAGTACGCGCCTGATTTTGTCAAAACCCTGCTGGGGATGGAAGAGGACGGCGCCGCTACGGCGAAGGTGGATGTGCCGAAGCCTTGAGGAAAAGTGTAAAGGTGCGAAGTGTAAATGTGTAAAAGCCCCGTAAGGGCCCGGATCCGCCCAAGCCAGCCTGATCGGCGTCATTCGCGTTCCATCAAAACAGCCCGTGCAACTCCGCCCGCACCTGGTTGAGGATTTGGCCGAGGTCTTCCGGGTTATGGATGAAATCCACATCATCGGCATTGATGATCAGCAGGCGCCCTTCCCTGTAATTTCCGATCCAGTTTTCGTAGCGTTGGTTGAGGCGCTTCAGGTAGTCCAGGCTCATATTGCCTTCGTAGTCGCGCCCCCGGTCCTGGATGTGGGCTACCAGGGTGGGGATGCTCGCCCGGAGATATATCAGCAGGTCGGGAGGGCGGATCTGGGAAGACATGGTCCTGAACAGCTGGAAATAGTTCTGGAAATCGCGGGAAGACATCAGCCCCATATCGTGCAGGTTGGGGGCGAAGATATAGGCGTCTTCGTAGATGGTGCGGTCCTGCACCACGGTCCGGTCCCCGTTAAGGATTTTGAGCACCTGCTGGTAGCGGCTGTTGAGGAAGAAAATCTGCAGGTTGAACGACCAGCGCTGCATATCGTTGTAGAAATCGCTCAGGTAGGGGTTGTCGTCGGTGGACTCATAATGAACATCCCAGCCGAAGTGTTTGGCCAGCTGTTCGGTAAGGGTGGTTTTGCCGGCGCCGATATTTCCCGCTATGGCGACGTGTTTTATCTTCGGCGATGTATCCTTTTGAGGCTGGCTCATAGTATAGTTTCATTGATTGCCACGAAAATATACCGCCTGAGGCAAAATTTTAAACTTTTGGGCTTAAAGTTTCCTTTTTTGCTCCCTACCTTTGGCAGGCATGTTCAACGAAGAAAAACAGGCGAACATCTAAAAATCTGCCATGAAAATAGATAAGCAGTTAATTTCGAAGCTTGAACATCTGGCCCGCCTGGAATTATCGGATCAGGAAGCCGGCCAGCTTATGGGCGACCTCAACAACATCCTGGAAATGGTCGAAAAACTGCAGGAACTGGATACCGCCGAGGTGGAACCTCTGGTTTATATCAACGAGGATGTCAATGTGCTGAGGGAAGATGCCGTCGAGGGGCAGGTGAGCCGGGAGGAAGCCCTGCGGGCTGCGCCGGACCACGACGCGGCGCACTTCAGGACGCCCAAAGTGATCGGCATCTGAGCGGGTGAGCAAAATTTAAAAATACCTGGTATGAGTGTAATGATCTCCGTTAAAGACCTGTCCAAAACCTACATCATGGGCCCCACCAAAGTGCATGCGCTCCGGGGCATAACCCTGGATATCCAGCGCAATGAATTCGTCGCCCTGATGGGCCCTTCCGGTTCCGGAAAATCCACCCTGATGAACCTGCTGGGCTGCCTGGATACCCCCACCAGCGGAGAGTACTGGCTCAACGGTATCAATGTCAGCACCATGGAAGACAATGACCTTGCCGAAGTGCGCAATAAAGAGATCGGCTTTGTTTTTCAAACCTTCAACCTGCTGCCCCGCCTCACTGCTCTCGAAAATGTAGCCCTGCCCCTGGTCTACGCCGGCATGAACAAAGCTGCCCGCCGGCAGAAGGCCTTGCAGGTGCTGGACGCCGTAGGCCTGGGCGACCGCGTAGAACACAAACCCAATGAACTGTCGGGCGGACAGCGCCAGCGCGTGGCCATCGCCCGCGCCTTGGTCAATGACCCTTCCATCATTCTGGCCGATGAGCCTACCGGCAACCTCGATACCAAAACTTCCATCGAGATCATGGGCATCCTGGAGCAAATCCACCGCCAGGGCAACACCGTCATCCTGGTCACCCATGAACCGGATATTGCCGAACACGCCCACCGCGCCGTGCGCCTCCGCGACGGCATGGTGGAGAGCGATGTCCTCAATGAAAATATCATTACGGTGGACGACCCGGATCATCGGTATAAGCAAGGTTGATTGGTTGAAATTCCCCGAAGCGGGTTTGAGTCAACTCAATCAACCAAACCAACTTACCCCCCCCTCCCACTCAAACTTCTCTCCCATAGTTTTGTTATGTTTGACTGGAACAAACAAAAAGACTATGGCATTCCGCATTTATACCAAGGCCGGAGATAAAGGCGAAACTTCCTTGTTCGGAGGAAAACGGCTGCCCAAAAGCCACATCCGCATCGATGCCTACGGGACGGTCGATGAGCTGAACTCCTGCATAGGGCTGGTTCGCGATCACAGCGCAAACGAAACCACGAGAGATGTACTGAAAGAAGTGCAGGGCCGCTTGTTTACCATTGGCGCCAACCTGGCTTCCGACCCCGACAAGGATATGGCCGTGCCCGACCTCAGGGAGGAAGATATCGGCCTGCTCGAAAAAGAGATGGACCGCATGGATGAGTCCCTGCCGGAACTTCGGAACTTCATTCTGCCCGGAGGGCATCCGGCAGTTTCTTTTTGCCATATTGCCCGCTGTGTTTGCCGGAGGGCCGAACGCCGGGTAGTGGCCCTGGCACAGGCCGAATGGGCGGATGAAATGATCATTCGATACCTGAACCGGCTTTCCGATTACCTCTTCGTCCTGGCGCGCCAGATAGCCAGGGAACATGGCGCCGAAGAAATAAGCTGGGCGCCGCGCCGGAAAGGCGGCCTCTAAAATTGCCGCCGCCAATTGTAGGCTAATGCCTATCTTTGTTATATGAGTGCTTGGAGAACAACGATAGAGGGGCTGCCTACCCTGGTTAAATACCTGATGGTGGCAGGAGTGGTGGCCTTCATTACTTTCCTCTTTCCCAATAATGTCAAATTCAAGTATGAATTTGATAAGGGCCAGTCCTGGAGGTACGATGACCTGAGGGCGCCCTTTGATTTCGCTATTCGCAAACCGGAAGCTGAAGTAGAGGCCGAAAAACAAAAACTGCGGGAGAACTTTACGCCCTATTACGAACTCAACCTGGAAGTGATCAAAGAGAAAAAGCGGAGCCTGGCCGGAGAGTTCGACCATCAACTGGAACTGGTGCAGCAGGAAGGGCAGTTCCCGGACGTCCTCCGCCGGCCGGATCAGTACCTGCAGTTCGGAAAGCGCTTTCTGGAAAACCTTTTTCAGCGGGGCGTCCTGGAACTGGCGCCCCAGCATCAGGATAAGGGAGGAGATTTTGTCATCAACGTGGTGCGGGGGAACACCACTCAGCCGCAGACAGTGGCCAACCTTCTGACCGTAGAAAAGGCCGGGGGAATACTCAGCGATTCTCTCCCCTACAGTAAACTCACTGAACCGGAGTTCCTGTACCCCATACTGGAAGGGCTGATCAGCCCCAATCTTACCTACAACGATACCCTGAGCCGGAAAATACTGGAAGAAGAACTGTCGAAAGTGCCTACCTTCCGCGGCCGGGTATCCAAAGGCGAACTCATCATCCCCAAAGGCGGCTATATAACGGATGAAGCCTACCTGAAGCTGGCCTCCTTCCGGGCACAGTACGAGGAGGAAGTTACGCAGAAACAATCCTATCTCGGAGTGTTCATTGGATATCTGTTGCTTTCTACCCTGATCATCGGAATCTTCCTGCTCTACGTGAAGTCGTATGCCGGGCCGGTTTTTTCCAGTTTTAACAAGTTGATCTTCATACTTCTATGGTTGGTTGCCTTCAGTTATCTGGTATATGCGGTGGAACAGGTGGAGGCCCTGAGCACCTATATGATCCCCTTCTGCATCCTTCCCATTGTTATCAAGAACTTCTATGACGAACGGCTTGCTCTGTTTACACATATAGTGGTGGTGTTGCTGGCGAGTTTTCTGTCCAGCCTGGGTTATGAATTCGCCTTTCTGCAAATCCTGGCGGGCATCGTCGTCCTGCTGAGCGATGTGGAAACCCGCGACTGGTCCCGTTTTTTCTACTCCATCTTCTTCATTTTTCTGGTATATGGGATCGGCTACCTCGGCCTGTCCCTCATCGAAGAGGGCAGCATTGAAGATATAGACTGGGCCGAGGTGGCCTGGCTGGCCTTCAGCACCTTCCTCACCCTGCTGGCCTATCCTCTGATCCCTCTGCTGGAGCGCTTTTTCGGATTCACCTCCTCCATTACGCTGGTCGAACTGTCGGATATGAACCGCCCCTTGCTGAGGGAATTGTCGCTGAAGGCGCCGGGCACCCTTCAGCATTCGCTCCAGGTGGCCAACCTCTCGGAGGAGGCCGCCCGGAAGATCGGGGCTAATCCTCTTCTGGTAAAGGTTGCCGCGCTGTACCACGACATCGGCAAAACGCTGAAGCCGGAATATTTTATCGAAAACCAGGGCGGAAAGAACCCCCACGACGGGCTTTCCAACCTGGAGAGCGCCCAGGTGATCATCAGCCATGTGACTGAAGGGGTGAAGATGGCTAAAAAGGCCCGCCTGCCGGCAATATTGATCGACTTCATCAAAACCCACCACGGCACCACCCGCACGGAATACTTTTACCGCAACCATCTCAAGGACCATCCGGCGGAAGAAGTGGATGAACGCGACTTTCGCTATCCGGGCCCCAAACCCCGCACCAAGGAAGAGAGCATCCTGATGATGGCGGATTCCATCGAAGCGGCCTGCAAAAGCCTGAAGGAACCTACCGAAGAAGCCCTCAATAACCTGATCGACAAGATCATTGCCGGGAAGGTCACCCAGGGGCAGTTTGAAGTTTCCGATATGACTTTTGAAGAACTGGAAACCTGCAAAAAAGTCTTCAAGCAGATGATGCGGTCCGTCCATCACGTGCGCATCGAGTACCCGGAAGAGAAAGCCGGTAAAGAAGAGGAGAAGGCGCGGGAAGGCTAACTCTGTGTATTTCCGCGTATTTTTATATCTGCTCCTTTGCCTTTTCCATCCTCTCGTTCTTTTTTATAACCATAGGGGCAATGGCGGCAGCCGCTCTGGCAGCAATATCCCCGTTCCAGGAGGTAGCGCCCGGTGAATACGAACAATCCGTTCTCTATATAGTAATCAATTCCTTCCTTTAATGGCTCTGGTTGGGGCATGTCTCCGGATATCTTTGATAAGCTGAAGCTTTACGAAGCAGCAGCGCTGAAAAAAAAACACCAGTTCAGGCACTGTCACCCCTGCTTCAGGCCCAGTGCCGGAAATCGCCGTTGGGCCCATTCACAGGCGCCGAAGAGGACAGCGGTGTAGAACAGGTCGCCCAGCAGGGTGTTCCAGAAAAAGGGAATACCCGCAACATAGGCGGCCAGCAGGCCCGCTCCGGTTTTCGGGTATTGTGGGGCTGCCACCCAGGCGCCGAAGTTCGTGATCAAAAAGAAGAGGGCGGAGGCCATCAGGCTGGCCAGGAACAGCTTTCCTAAGCTGAGGCGGCGCAGCAGGAGAAAACCCAGGCCGGCGATGGCGGCAAAGGCGCCATACACCCACAGGCTGCCGAACCACACGAAGTTATCGCCGTAGAATTCAGGATACAAGCGGGCGTAGAGGAGGTTGTTCAGCAACAGGTCGCTGATCCACATGGCAAGGAGGGGGATCAGCAGGGAAAGGTATTTTTGAGAAAAATAGGCGGCGCCGAACAAACCCATGGCGCCAATGGGTGTGAAATTGTAAGGGTGGGGCAGGAGCCGGCTCAGGGCCGCCGCCAGTATCATCAGGGAAATAATGCCGGTTCGAAGCTGGATTTTGTTGCTCATAACTCTTCATGTTTTGGTTAGCGTGGCTTTATGGGTTGCCGCAAAAATAAATCAATAATCTCAGGATCTCAAATCGCAGGTTCAGATGGCCGCCGGCTTGTATGGCGATGCCCCAAATATATCTTAGCTTTGCATCTCAAATTTAAATCAGAGCTATGAAAGGCCTTACCTTTTTCCGGATACTTTTCCCGCTGGCCCTGCTGTCTGCCGCTGCCTGTTCGAACAGCGGCTCCGGCAATGCCGGCCAGGCGGGCGGGCCGGACAATATCCTGACCCTCTACACTTACCGGAGCCTGCCCGGGCAGGATTCCGTCTTTCAGAAGTTTGAACTGAAAAGCGGTATACAGGTGGAGGTAGTGGAAGTGCCGGCCGGGGAGCTTACTGCCCGCCTGAGACAGGAAGGGGCGCAATGCCCCGCCGATATTGTGATCTACCCCGAAGTGTCGATGGCGATTCTCGCCCGCCAGGAAGGCCTGCTGCAGGCCTGCAGCCTCCCGGGGATCGACCAGTACTTCAAGGATGGCCTGCGCGATGAGGAAGGGTACTGGACCGGGCTGAGCCGCGTCATCCCTGCCATTGCCTACAGCAGCGAACGACTGCAACCGCAGGATCTGGACTCCTGGGTCGACCTGGCCATGCCCCGCTTCCGGGGCATGGTGCTGGCGCCTTCGGCCGATGACCCCTATCTGCAGTCACTGGTGGCTTCCTTCATTCTCCACAACGGAGAGGAGGCGGCCCGGGCCTGGGCCAGCGCCATGACGGCCAACTTTGCCCGCCCTCCCCGGGGAAATACTATGGACCAGTTGAAGGCCATCGCTGCGGGCGAGGGCGATGTGGCCATTACTACCATCAGCGAGCTGGGCTACCTGCGCTATCCTCTTACCTATGAGGAGTTGCTAATCGGCCAGGCGTCCAGGCTCATCATTCCGAAAAACGGAACCTTCAATACGCATATCAACGCCACCTGCGCAACGGCGCCCAAAGGCGGGGATTTGCGGCTGGCAAGGATTTTTCTGGAATACATGACCGGCCAGGAAGCGCAAATGGAGTATCCTCAGGCCGCCCAGGAACATCCGGCCAATGTGATGGCCATTCCTTCCGACTATATCATCGAGGAGGTAGGGCCGGTGGAAGAAGACGACCTGGAACTCAACCTGCTGGGGCGGTACAACCAGTTTGCCGTGCAGATCCTCCGGGAGGCAGGCTGGCAATAAAAACAGATACTTTGACAAATCCTGCAGCCTGGAGACAGGCCTGCCAGAGAAGGTAAAAACTTCAGTATGTCATTTTTTGATGCCGCAAAACGGGGCGACAATGCTTTTTTTAAATACCTGCTGACCATCATCGCGGTGGCCCTCGGCGCTTTCATCGGGCAGGCCCCGCTCGTCATTGCCGTGAGCATGGCCGCCCGCCGGCAGGGAGTGAGCCTTGATGAACCGGCGGGCCCCGGCGGGCCACTGGACTTTTCCGGCCTGGGGCTCGGCTCCAACCTTTCCTTGTTCCTCATCCTGCTGGCTTTTGTCGCCGCCCTGTTCGTCCTATTCTTCTGTATCAGGGTGTTGCATCGCAAGAGCATAACGGATGTGCTCACCGGCAGGAAGCATCTGGACTGGCGGCGGGTGGCCTTTGCCTTTGGCTTCTGGCTCATTCTGTCGGCAGTGCTGGAAGGGGTTGCTTATCTGCTGGCCCCCGCCAATTACAGCCTGCAGTTTGAACCTGCCAGCTTCTTTCCATTATTGCTGATCTCCCTGCTGGTATTACCGATGCAGACCACCTTCGAAGAGGCCCTTTTCCGAGGCTATCTCATGCAGGGCTTCGGGCTTCTGTTCCGCAACCGCTGGCTTCCTTTATTACTGACGTCGGCGGCCTTTGGCGGCCTGCACTTTGCCAACCCGGAAGTCGGGGAGTTCGGCTTTGCCCTGATGATGCCTTACTACATCGGCTTTGGCCTGCTGATGGGCCTGTGTACAGTCATGGATGAAGGTACGGAACTGGCCCTTGGCCTGCACGCCGCTACCAATTTTTATGGGGCGACGATCGTTAGCTTTGCTGGTTCGGTACTGCAAACAGACGCCTTGTTCCGGGTGAAAGCGCTGAACGTGCCCCTGATGTTAGGCATTGCCGTGGCCAGCGGGCTGCTGTTCCTCATCGCTTCCGCCATAAAATACGGGTGGAACGACTGGGGGAAGCTCTTCCGCAGGATCGGGCCTTCGGAAATTCCGGGGACGGCCCGACAGCCCGGGGAGGAGGAAGGGGAAAGCGGTTGAAATATTAGAAGCTGTTTGCAAATTACTAAAGATCAAAAACGCAGAAGAACATGAAAATATGGATTCCCGGCGCTCTCTTTCTACTTCTGGCTGCCGGCTCACAGGCTCAGCCGGAACGCTGGCAGCAAAGGGTGGAGTACAGGATGGCCATCGATTTTGATGTGGAAAGGCACCGGTTTAAAGGGGTTCAGCAGCTCACCTATTACAACAATTCTCCGGATACGCTTAGCCGGCTTTTTTACCACTTGTATTTCAATGCTTTCCAGCCGAACAGCATGATGGACGTGCGCTCCCGTACCATTGCCGACCCCGACCCCAGGGTGGGCGGCCGCATCCAGGAGCTTGGAGAGGATGATATAGGTTACCACCGCATCCTTTCCCTTGAGATGGACGGCAAGGCCCTGGATTTTGAGGTGGCGGGCACTATCCTGGAAGTGAAGCTGGAAAATCCCATTCTCCCGAATACCAAAGTTGGCCTGGATATGGAGTTTGAGTCGCAGGTTCCGGTGCAGATACGCCGGTCCGGCCGCGACAATGCCGAAGGTATCGCCTACTCCATGGCGCAGTGGTATCCCAAACTGTGTGAGTATGATTACCAGGGCTGGCATGCCAATCCCTACATCGGCCGG
>CAZAXA010000262.1:0-2083 GCA_964488965.1 uncultured Phaeodactylibacter sp.
GTTCCATATAGGGAATGCTCATATCGTCGGTCAGCTCCAGCACGATGTCGGCAGCTTCCTGCCCGAAGCGGCCGGCCAGTTCCCCGTGGGTGGCGTCCGTGTCTTCGAGCACGTCGTGCAGGATAGCGGCCAGCAGCAGGGCTTCATCTCGTTCTTCCCCGACCCGGATGAGCGCCCCGGCCACTTTCAGCAGATGGTTTACATACGGCAGCCTTTCATAACCTGCCCTGCGCTGATACTGATGCTTCAGGGCTGCATAAACGGCAGCATCCATCACCTTTGCCAATAGGTCGTTGGGCATGATCCTGTTTTTTTCCTTTACTGTAGCCTGTTGTAAATGTAAAGAAATTTAAGTTTTCCGGCAGGTAAAAATAACAGCGTACCCCTAATCGGGCAGGTAACAAAAAAATTTAACACATGATTTTTTTGGCCAGCCCAAAAATACCCTGTTTATGGTATGTACTACTGCCTATGAAATTATATCTTTGTTGCGGGTGGAATAAAACAGAAAGTAAAAGATTCAAATTAAGTATTCCACTACAAAACAAATTAGTTAATCCCTTAAACTACATAATCCCATGACAACAGTAGTTATACCTGCCCCTGTAAGGCATATCCTGCCGACGCATTGTATTTCCATTTTTCTTCTCAGGCCACTTTTCAATTTACTTCAAACGGGTTTTTTATTGCGCTGACAGCTATCTTTCCTGGTACGCTTTTTGCTGCAATGACTTTATTGCTTTAATCCTAAGAACATTACAATGCGATCCCCTATCCTAAAACGCTTCATTCCTATTGCTGTACTTACGGCCGTTTCCTTTTCCTGGGGAATAGGCCAGTACACCGGTACAGCCCAGGGCGCCGGCCTGGAAGCAGGAGCGGCCCGGCTCGATGGGATACATCAGGCCATCAGTTGCCTGAAACCGGAAGAAGCGGTTCCTCCTGTTGTCTATGTTCCCGGCAATAGCGCTTTCTCTCTGACATATCAGGACCAACAGTTCAACCTTGGTTGTGCAGTTTCCGGATTTAAAGAATATTTCGCGCCGTCCCGCTGGGCGGCCGTCAAGATCAAAGGTGACGGTGGGGTAGATGTCACCGGAGCTCCCAATTCAATATTGGTTGAAGGGGCCAATAGAGCCTCCGTTATCGCCACTCCCGGAAGCGCGGCGTCCTATCGGATCGCCATTCCCGCCGAAGGGTTTGTGAGCTTTGACTGGGGGTATATTGGGGGCTCCAATCTTTTAGATCAGCAGTTCTGGATCGACGTCAACGGCAGGCGCGCCGAATCGATGGCCGAAGGGCACACGGCCGGCAATTTTTTCTCCGGCCTGCTTTTCCCGGGCGACGTGCTGGCCTTCAACATCCTGTCCGGCACAAAAGGCTTCGAAATCCAGCTGTCCAATTTTGAGTACCTCAGCAACGCCATCAGCGTGATCGAACGCCGTTGGGAAGTTGCAACGGAAAGTGGCCAAAAAGGCTTTTTCACCCAATGGGTGAGCATCAAAAAACCAGACCTTACCCAGGTCCTTTTTCCTGGCAACTACGATGGCGCCGAATATCCTGTCATCAAAGGCGGCGCTTCTGCCAGCCCCGAATGGACGGGCTACCCGGTGATCGATGAAGACGGCTCCACGGCCACTACCCACGACCAGTACCCGCTGCAGGACGACGGCTGCGCCTTCGGCCTTAAATGGGAGGATGAAGCGCTTTTTGACAATGGCGCCTGCATCATCTTCCGGCGCTGGACCGTCAGCGATCTCTGCGGCGGCAATGTGGAAAGCCATACTCAGGTGATCAAGGTGCAGGGCGGCTGCCCGGAGACGGTCAACCCGATGCCCTTCGGGCAATTCGGAACGCCTCCCGGGCAGGACGGGGGCGACGAGCTGTTCCAACCCCTCCATACGGTTTCCAGCACGTCGCCGCAACTGGAGGGCCTGATGCAGCGCCAGGCGCCCGCCTTATTGGATTAGACCAGCTAAAGAACTGTTTTATAATGATTTAGTAGGTTTGTAAAGGGTTTCTCATACAGGACTACCGGCAGAGAGCGAAGGCTCTCTGCCCTTTTTTAGCCCCGTATTATAAT
>CAZAXA010000262.1:2093-8629 GCA_964488965.1 uncultured Phaeodactylibacter sp.
AGATACTCAGGCAGGCCTCCCGATCCCAGGCAGTAAGAAACGAACAGTATTATAGTGAGTGTTAATCTTTTGCTTCATTGGTTAAAGGCAGCCCCACCGGCTGCCTTTTTTTTTGCCGGGGAAGATAAATGCTTTAAATTTCAGCTCTAAATACAGAGCTCATGACGGAAAAGGACCACCTTTTTGCAGAATTCCCTCCCGCCGCCAGGGCCGAATGGCTTGCCAAAATGGAGAAAGACCTCAAAGGCAAACCCCTGCAGGAACTGCGCTGGCAACTGGAAGAAGATATCATCATTGAACCTTTTTATCACCCTGAAGATATGGGCGAGGCCCTGCCTCCCATCCGGAACAAGCCGGATAACAACTGGGAAATAGGGGAATACATCGATGTGGAAGAGGCCAAAAAGGCCAACCAGGAGGCCCGCGAGGGGCTGGAAGGCGGGGTGGAAGCCCCCTTGTTCCGCCTTAACCTCCGCCTGAGCCCCGCCGGGGTCGAACAGATGCTGGATGGCATCGAGCTGCCCTGTATCTCCACCAACCTGGCGGAAAACTATACCGGCAAGGCGCCCTGGGAGCTTTTTCAAAACTTTGCCGGCCTGCTTGAAAAACGAGGGATAGACAAAAAACTCATCCGCGGCTCTGTAGATTTTGACCCTTTGCTTGACTGGAGCGACCCGCCGGCAGAAAAGCTGGCGGAACTCATCCGCTATTGCCAGGAGCATATGCCTCTTTTCCGGCCTTTTCAGATCAATGCGCACCGCTTTCATTCCGGCCCTCACGACAGCAGCATAGAGCTGGCCTATACCATCGCCAAGGGAAGCGAATACCTGGCCCGGTTCAGCAACTATGGAATCTCTGCCGAGGCTGTCAATGCACACATGCAGTTCTCCGTTGCCATCAGCAAAAGCTACTTTGTGGAGATCGCCAAGCTGCGTGCGCTGCGCCTGCTGTGGGCCAATGTCACGAAAGCCTACAGCGGAAAGGCCCATGCGCCCTTCCTCGTCGTCCATTTCGCTCATGAAACCCAGGACGACAACCCCAATACCAATATGATCCGGGCCAGCACGCAGGCCATGTCCGCCGTCATTGGCGGGGCCGACCGGCTCTACGTCCTGCCTTCCAACTACGCCAAACGGGAGCCGGGTACTGCCTTCAGCCGCCGTATTGCCCGCAACCTGCAGCACCTCCTGAAAATGGAAAGCCACCTGCACCGGGTGGCAGATCCCGGCGCAGGCAGCTACTATATCGAAAAACTAACGGAGAAGCTCTCGGAGCGTGCATGGGCGCGGTTCCGGGAACTGGAAGAAAAAAGGGAATTCGGATAATCGGATAAATTTACGTATCGCCCTTTATTCAGGGAGAATGACCGTATCGATAGCGTGGATCACCCCATTGACGCCCTGTACATCAGTAGCGATAATCCGGGCGCTGTTGGCGCCGGCAATAATGGTTGGGGTGGCAGGGCTGAGGTCAATGGTAAAAGTCTCTCCGGAAGCGAGGGTGGATACCGTCATGTCGTCGGTAAGGTTGGTGGAACGCACATTGCCGGCATCGGTAACGTGGTAGAGCAATACGGTTTCCAATACCTCCGCAGGAATATCCGCCACAGAATTCCATTCAGGATTGCTGTCGAGCAGAGCCTGAAAGGCGGCGTTTGTCGGAGCAAACACAGTGAAGGGGCCTTCGCCGCTGAGCACTTCCACGAAATTGACGCTCAACCCCTCGACAGTAAGGGCGGCTACCAGAGAGCTGAAATTGGGGTCGGCCAGAGCAAAGGTTACGATATCAGGCAGGCCGATCACGGCATCAATGACGTGGATTACGCCGTTGTCCACATTCACATCCGCAGCTTTTACTTTTGCCGTTCCGTTGATGGTTACGCCATTGTCTACGTTGATGTAGATGCTGGTGGTGGCGTCGCCAAAACCGGTAGCGCTGAGCGTGGAGAAATAACCTGTAGCCAGGTCAGTGGATTTCACATTGCCGCTCAGCACATGGTTGGTCAGTACGGCTACCAGAGCATCTGCCGGCGTATTGTCGATCGTGTTCGTGCCGATGGCATCCAGGAAAGCCTGGAAAGCGTCATTATCCGGCGCAAAAACCGTAAAGGGGCCCTCGCCGCTGAGGACGCCGTCCAGCCCGGCTTTCACTACTGCGTCTTTCAGCAGGCTGAAATTGGGGTCTCCCAGCACGTAATCGACAACGGTATTCGGTTCTTCCGTTACAACCGGGTCATCTTCGTTGCAGGCAGTAAAGATCGTTAAAGGCCCGAACAGCAACAGGCCGGCCATCCAAAACATGGTCTTTCTCATTAGAGTACATTTTGGTTTAAGTAAATGGAGATTGTTCGTTATTTCTCCGTCTAAACCAAGATGGAGGAGGGTTGTTCAGGCGTGTTCCGGAGAATGGAGCGGATTAATCTCGTTTTGTCTAATTATTTACATTTCGGAAGAATATCGCGCCAAATGAAAACATTTGCCACGGGATACGACGGAAGCTCCGGGAAAAGCAATTATTGCGTATTGGTTATCGCACCCGGCCCTGCCTCGTCAACAGATGCCAAAGGCATCCTCCGGGGGCGGCGATTCACTTCCTCTCATCCACCAGGGGCCAAAGCCGGGCGGCCAGGCGGCGGTGCAGGGCGGCATCATCGGAGCGGATATCCTCGCCGGCCTCTGTGAGAAAATGCACGAGTTTCACCCCATCCACTTCTGCCGACACCGTTGCCAGGGCGCTGAGATAAGCGGCATTGCGGGTTGAAGGGAGGATGAGCACAGGGGCTTCCGGATAGCGGGCGCGGGCCTGCCGGAGGATTTTGCGCACATCGCGGCTGAAGGCCGCCAGGCCCGTGCCCCTGGCCTCGTCGGCCTGTCCCGTTTCCAGGATGAGCCGCCCCAGCGGATGTGCCAGGAGGTAAGGCAGGCGTTCGAGGGCCCCGGCGGCGGTTTCGCCGGCAATACTGGCATTGAGGGCCACGAGCGGCGCGCGCGCTTCCGCGAGGCGTTGCTGCAGCAGGGCGGCATAGGCCTGCTCCGGAGCAAGCCCACGGGCGACGGAGAAAGTGCTGCCCAGGATGAGCGCCGCCGGAGGCTGTCCTGCCTTTGGATGGAAGGGCGTTTCGCTTTCACTGCCGGAAGTGACGATGACAGGCTCGTCGCCTTTCTCACTGCCGTCGGAGGGCGCCTCGGGCGCGCAGGCGGCGGCCAGCAGCGCCAGAATGAAAAATGCCGGCGCAGGCCCTGCTTTGGCTACAGCGCCAATGATGAGGCCGGCAAGGTATTGCAGCTTACTCCTGTTCATCGGGGCCTTCGTTTTTCAAAAAAGAAATATTGCGTTTCAGCCCTTCGAATTTGGTTCGTTTGACCGCCGAATGGCGGAAAAGCTCGCGGAATACTTCTTCGGTGATCTCTTCCCACTCTCGTTTCGTTTGCTTCAGCAGCCCGGGCGGCGGTTCGAACTCAGGTTCGGCATGGGGGCGGGCAAAGCGGTTCCAGGGGCATACTTCCTGGCAAATATCACAGCCGAACATCCAGTTCCCGAACCGGCCCCGGTATTCCTCAGGGATGGCGTCCTTCAGTTCGATGGTGAAGTAGGAAATGCATTTACTGCCGTCCAGCACATAACCCTCCTGGGAGATCGCGCCGGTAGGGCAGGCGTCGATGCAGCGGCGGCAGTCGCCACAGTAATCCTTAAGAGGCCCGTCATAGGCCAGTTCCAGGCTCAGGATTACTTCCGCCAGGAAAAAGTAAGAACCCGCCCGCGGATGGATGAGCATGGTGTTTTTCCCCATCCAGCCCAGGCCGGAGCGCCGTGCCCAGTCGCGTTCCAAAACGGGAGCGGAATCGACAAATACCCGGCCGTGCACCTCCCCTATCCGCTCCTGAATGAAATAGAGCAGGTTCTTGAGCTTGCGCTTCAACACGAAGTGGTAGTCCTTGCCGTAAGCATATTTGGAGATTTTCGGCGCCTCGGGGTCTTCCTGCTCTTTTTCGCTGTAATAATTGTACATCAGGCTGATGACGGACCGGGCGCCGGGAACCAGCTTCCGGGGGTCGGTGCGCTTGTCAAAATGGTTGGCCATATAGCTCATCTGGCCATGCCTGCCCTGATTGAGCCAGTCCTCCAGCCGGCGCGCCTCCTTCTCCATGAACTCCGCCCTGGAAATGCCGACAAAGCTGAAGCCCAGGCGGCGGGCTTCCTCTTTTATCCAGCGGGTATGTTCAGCGGCGTCCGGCACGGCGGTGGATTGAGGTTCTGAGGCGGCGCAAATCAAAAATTTTATCCGCCCCGCCAGGGGCGGGCAAAAATCGCCCTTCTCTTCCCCTGCCAATTTAGGCAGGCGCGGGCAGATTACCAAAAGAGTGGAAACAAATAAAGGCGATTGATAAAAGTCACTGAGCATACTGCCAATTGTCATTTGGTAAACAGGGGTTTAAGCGCATTTTTGATAGCGAGAAACAGATTATTATTTAACGCCCTCGGGTACAAAACTCCTCACTCATGAACCCTAACTTTGAAATCACAGGCATCGGGTTATTAACGGGCGTGGGGATCGGATTAATCCTCTTGATACTTCTCATAGGAGTAACAAGAGCCTACTTCCGTCGCAAGTCTGACAGCAACCTCACGGAAAAATATCGCGACAAGAAGTGGGACTCGCCGCTGGAGGCCCGTAACAAGTACCCGGATGTAGATGTCTTTCGTTATGGCGCTACTTTCTGGCGCCTGAGCCTGGCCGCTGCCCTGCTGCTGCTCATTGGCGCCTTTAACTGGACCCAGTACGAAAAAGAGGTTTATATACCGGACGATGCGCTGGCCCTGGATGTTGACGTTGAGGTCGACATTCCACGCAGCAACACTCCTCCTCCTCCTCCTCCTCCCCCGCCGCCGCCCACCATTGAAGCGGTGCCGGATATGGAACTGATCGAAGAGGAAGATGTAGAATTCGTGGACCAGTCTGTAGATGCCGATACTTATATCGAAGCGCCGGCCCACCACGAAAGCAAAAAAGAGGCGGCGCCTCCTCCTCCTCCTCCGCCGCCGCCGCCGCCGGAACCGGAAGCTGAAGAGATTTTTAAGATCGTCGAAGAAATGCCGCGTTTCCCCGGGTGTGAAGAGCTGAGTGCGTCGATGGAGGAAAAACGGCAGTGCGCCAACAAAAAGTTGCTGGAGTTCATCTACGAAAACATCCGCTACCCGGCGGTGGCCCGCGATAACGGCATTGAAGGCACCGTAGTGGTCAGCTTCGTCGTCGACCAGAAGGGTTATGTAAAAGACGCTGAAGTAGTACGGGATATAGGCGGCGGATGCGGGCAGGAAGCGCTTCGCATCGTCGAGCTGATGAACAACATGCCGGAGCGCTGGTCTCCCGGCAAGCAGCGCGGGCGGGCAGTGAAAGTACTGTTCAACCTGCCGGTGAAGTTCAAGCTGGAATATAACTAGCAGCTAAAGCCAACTTACATATAGTGAAAAGCCGCCGGAGAAAAGTTCTCCGGCGGCTTTATTTTTAACCTTATGCGGCGCCCGGGCGCAAAGGCAGGGGTCAGGACAGATGGGCGCGCACCATCCAGGCGTGCTTCTCATGCGCTTCCATGAGGGCGATGAGAAAGTCCTGCGTACCGGCATCGCCGTATTGCTCCATAACCACTTCCTGGCCGCGGCGCAGGATTTGGACGAGGGCCTCGTGATCGGACAGCAGGTTCTCCAGCATTTTCTGCGCGTTGCCGTCCAGGTGCCGGCTTTCTTCCAGCCTGGCATAGGCCAGGAATTCCTCCATAGAGCCTGGCGCAAAAGAACCCAGGCTGCGGATGCGCTCCGCAATATCGTCGGCATAAGTGGCCACTGCATTATACTGCTCTTCAAAGAAGGCATGTAAGGGTTGAAAATAAGGGCCCATGACATTCCAATGGTAGTTGCGCAGTTTGATATACAATACATGTTCATCGGCCAGCAATTGCCTGAGCAGTTCTGCTACCTGCTCCCGGTTACTTTGGCTTATGCCAATGTTCACCTCTGTTTTTTCCCTTTTCAATTGATCGGTCAGCATACTCATTATTGATAAGTTTTTGATTCGAAAATGGAGTGGTTTTTCACCCTGAACGCCTTTATTTAACAGATAAGATGGGCCTAATGTTGGGTGAATATGCCGCCAATGCTTTACATTCACTTTTGAAAATGATATGCCATGCATGATTTTTTAGAATTCTTTCTTCATTCGGAGGAATACCTGCTGGAGTTCTCTCACCGCTACGGCTGGTGGTTATACAGTTTGCTTTTCCTGATGGTTTTCTGTGAGACCGGGCTGGTGGTGACGCCCTTTCTGCCGGGGGACGGCTTGTTGTTCTCTGCCGGCGTTATTGCGGCTTCGGGCGCTCTTCAGATAGAATGGCTGGTACTCTTATTGCTGGCTGCGGCGATCCTGGGCAACCTGGCCAACTTTTACATCGGCATGTACTTCGGCAGGCGCCTGCTGGAGAGCCGCTGGAAGCTGCTGAAAACAGAGCATGTAGAGCGGACGCACCTGTTCTACGAAAAAC
>CAZAXA010000263.1:0-8616 GCA_964488965.1 uncultured Phaeodactylibacter sp.
GCGCCGTAGAGCACCTTGCTTTTGTTGTAGATATCCGTCTCCGGCGTATTGATATATTTGGGCGCTTTGACATCCTTGATGAGGATGCGCCCGCCGAAGCCTATGACCTTGCCGGAGAGGTTGTGGATGGCAAACATCACCCGGTTGCGGAAGAAGTCGCGCCCGTACTGGCTGGTCAGGCCGAGCTTTTTGAGCAGTTCCGGCTTGTAGCCGTCCTGAGTAGCCTTTAACGTAAAGGCATCCATTTTATCCGGGGCAAAACCGAGGCCGAATTTTTTGATGATCTCCTCCCTGAAGCCCCGTTCTTTAAAATAATTCAGCCCCACGCTTTTGCCCACATCGGTATTGAACAACTGATCCTGATAATACTGCCTGGCGTAGTCGTTGATCAAAAAAAGGCTTTCCTGGTATTGCTGCTCTTCCCTGGCTTCCTGAGAGATTTCGGCCTCCTCCAGCTGAATGCCATATTTTTTGGCCAGGTAGCGGATCGCCTCCGGAAAGTCCAGGTTTTCATGCTCCATGAGGAAATTTACCGCATCTCCTCCTTTTCCACAGCCGAAGCACTTGTAAAAGCCTTTGGAAGGCGAGACTGTAAAAGAAGGCGTCTTCTCCGCGTGAAAAGGGCACAGCCCGATCATATTCACCCCCCTTCGCTGAAGGTTGACGAAATCCTGTATCACCTCCTCTATTTTTGCTGTTTCCAGCACTTCTTCCACGCTTTTGGGCCTGATCATGCCTTAATAGGTTAAAATATTGATTTAAAGCATCTTATGAAGATGCACTTAACTAAACCCTTTAACTATAACAAAACAATAACATCAGGGTATATAACCTAAAGGAGAAATTATGCGTCTATATTAATGAGATCGCAAATGAGCGAATTTTCGCGAAAAAAGCAAAGGAAAATATACCGGATGCCGGGCGCCCCTCATAGCTCTTTTAGCAGTTGCCCCGGTAGCGGCAAAGAATAATGGGTGTTCTCATAGTGTGTGGGCTGCCCCGCCTCCCTTGTGGTTGTGCGGGGCAGTTTTTTTCAGGGCCGTTACAGCGCCGCTCGGGTAAAATACAAAAATTTACTCAGATTTCGGTTTCCCTTCCAATGGCGCCCCCGGTTTTTTCACGATAAAGAATTTGGCAGCTTTGGGCGTGTAATTGAGCGACTCGACGAATTTCGGTTTTTGAGTAATGACGATAGGCACTGTATTATTGGGGGCGTTGGAAGAAACGCCCTGAAGGTCGGCCTCCGCGATGAAGTCCTGATAAGAGACGGAGTCGTATTTGCTGAGCCCCAGCTTACAGCTCACGGTGACCTTTTCCGGGAAGATACGCAGGCTATCCGGGGCATTTTTAACTATTACGGGGACGAACATGGACTTTTCGGTGAAAGGCTCCACTTCTATGCGGGCCATGGTTTGCTGTACGGAAAGGGAAATTTCCCGCGCCGGTTTTTCCAGCCCCACCATTTGAGTAACGTTCGACCGGAGGTTGGATAAGCGAAGAGAGTCTGTGTACCATCTGTCGATAGTAGAAACAAGAGACGCCGGCCCCGTTACTTTTACAGAATCAGGCTCGGCCTTTACCGGCGATCTCAGGTGGTGTTCCGGGGCGAAACTCAGGCTATCCCGGATAACGACCGGCACCAGGCGGGAAGCTTTTGCTTCCAGGAAAAGGTTGAAACTTTCAGGATTTATCTCCCGGACGGTAATATCATCCGAATAGAGGTTCTGCAGGATATCGGAACGCAGCTGCGAGCGGTTGAGGAGCAGGTTTCCCTCTTCGGACATTTCGTAGGAAAGGCGTACATAACGGCTGGAAAAGAAATCGAACAGCAAATCCCATCCGGTACCTTCCAGTTCTACGGCCATATTTTCAGGAGGCAGGGCTGTGAGCGCCTTATCATCCGGCGCTTCGATCGTGAAGAAGACCTTTTTTTCCGCCCGGTAGGTTTGAGAGAGTTTGATCAGCAGCCAGAAGACAAAGGCTATCCCGATGCAGGCCAGCAGGACAGCCCTGTCTTCCTTTATCTGTATCGTAAATGCTTTCCTATTTATCCTTATCATCAGCAGCCGACAGGAAAGAGTCCGTCATTTCTTTGGAGATCGCCGAACGGGCTACCCGGATGTAGGTCTTGGCAGCCACTTCCAGCGTGATGATATTATCCTCGATCTTGTTGATGCGGCCGATTATACCACTGGCGGTCACCACCTCATCGCCTTTCTGCAGGCTATCCATAAAAGTTTTCTGTTCCTTCTGGCGCTTCTGCTGCGGGCGGATGAGGAACAGCCAGAAAATGAGGATCATAGCGCCGATAAAAATGAGGTTGTACATGCCTGCATTTCCGGCCTGAAGCAATAGCATATCGAATGAGGTCATTTTGTATGGATTTTCGTTAAGTTGTTATTCTGAGGGTAAGGAGGTTTCCTGCGTTCCTTCCGAGGGCCTGACGAAGCCCTGCAGGAACACCTTGGTAGCATAGGGGTAGGTGTTGGCTACTACTGTTACCGGCTTGGTTTGTTTGTTCTTTTTACCCTGGGTGTTGAACTTGACCTGGATCGCGCCCGATTCTCCGGGAGGAATGGGTTCTTTGGGCCATTCCGGCGCCGTACAGCCGCAGGTGGAGCGGGCGCTGTTGATGAGCAGCGGCGCCTTGCCGGTATTGGTAAAGCGGAAGGTATGTTCTACGACAGTACCTTCATCGACTTCCCCGAAATCATAGGTTTCCTCTTCAAAAGTGATCCTGGCAACGTTTACCGTATCCAGTGGTTGGTTGGCGGAGACGGGGTTGCGGATGATATCTGAATTGCGGATAGGGCCTTCGCTTTTAATTTCCTCCAGAGACTTCTCGGCAGCCTCTTCGGGCTGTTTGTCGCTGTTGCAGGCAAAGGCAAAGGCAGCTAAGGCCAGCAAGATGAACCTGTTCATATACTCCAAGTTTTTCCTTTCAGAAAAAAGGCGATGCAAATGTAATAAAAGTTTTACCAAGCCTGCCCGGCAGCTTTTCAGCTTTGTCATTGCAGCTTAATATAGTAACTTGCGAGCCTTTGAATTGTTGTTGCCCCGGCTATGCGAATATTTCTGATCGGCTTTATGGGGAGTGGCAAGACCTATACCGGCCGCCGGCTGGCCCGGCTGGCAGGGCTCCCCTTCATTGACCTGGACGAATGGATCGAGGAGAAGGAAAAGGACAGCGTCAGGGGCATATTTGAAAAAAAGGGAGAGCCATACTTCCGGAATGTGGAGCGCGAGGCATTGCGGGCTATGGCCCAATTCCGGAACGCTATCATTTCCTGTGGCGGGGGCGCCCCCTGTTTTTTTGACAACATGCCCTGGATGAACGAAAACGGGATCACCATTTATCTGCGGGCGCCGGCTGAGGTGCTGGCCCGCCGCCTTGCCCGCCGGCAGGAACGGCGGCCGTTGCTGAAAGGCTTCGCCGGCGGGGAACTGCTGGGTTTTATACGGTCAAAGTTGGCTGAGAGGGAGCCTTTTTATCTGGATTCCAGCATTGTTCACGAACAAGTTTCAGAGGAAGAAGATGTGGCGGAGGCGCTTTTCCTGCACTTCAAAAACCTGGTGGGCCATTGACCATATGGCCGGCATGTTGCCTTCGGCGACGAAGCAGAAATCAAAAAAAAACTTAGTTTTAGAGCATATATGGCATTCAGATTTTCCATTCCATTTTATGCTTTCCGGTTGCATTTTTATCCGGGTATCAGCCTGCTGGCGCCACTGGCGGACAACACGGCCCTGCGCCTGGGGCAACCCCTCAGGCTTGTAGCCGGGCAATACGCCGAAGCTCTGCAGCGCAAAGTCCTCAACCGCGGGCAGTTACGGGACTTGCTCAATGAATACCAGAGAGGCCATTTTTACAAAGGCGCCCTGGAGGTAAATTTCGATGCCGCCCGTGATGGACTCAGCTATCCCGCTTTCAGCCTCGAGTTCCCTTTTTTCTTCAACCGGCAGGATAAGGGTATATGGGGCATCATCCCCACTCTGGGAGTGGAAGCTTTTGCCGAAGAGGAGCAAAGCCTGGCGGAACGGCTGGAAGAAGCCATCCGCCTGGACTTCACCCGCAAACGCCGCCTTAACGCCGTTCAGGATATCATCTCCGCTATCTGGTTTGACAGCGTGGAACTGCAGCAGCAGGAAATCCACCTTGAAGCGCCGGCGCCCAAAGAACTTGAGGGCATAAAAACCCGGCAACAGGAAAAACTCCTGCCGCAGGTGGCCAGCCTGCTTTCCATCCAACGCCAGGTGGCATACGGCAGAGACACGGAACTCGACCAACTGGTACGGGCCCTCAAGGGAAAATTCAACCGCAATGTCCTGCTGGTAGGCCCCTCGGGCTGCGGGAAGACCGCCCTGGTATGGGAATTGGCCCGCCAGCAGAAAAAGCGGCGCATCAGGCCCCAGATTTGGGAAACCACAGCGTCAACCCTGATCAAGGAGTTAATGAGGGATACGGGATGGCAGGAAAACTTTACGCAGCTTTGCCAGGAACTTTCGGCAAACGGGAGTATCCTCTTCGTCCGCAACCTGATGGAACTCTTCGAAGTGGGAAAATACGAAGGCAATGAGGTGAGCATGGCGGATTATCTCCGGCCTTTTATCAGCCGGGGAGAAATCACCCTTATTTCCGAATGTACGGAAGAGGAACTGGCACAGATAGAGCTGAAGAGCCCAAACTACCTCTCCTTTTTTCAATCGGTTCACCTCAAAGAGCCGGAAGGAAAAGAACTGGAACAGATCATCCTGAAAAAGATCAAGGACATTGCCAGCGTGAGGAGCATAGGCATAGAAGAAGAGGCCATCCGGGAGGTCATTCGCCTCAACCAGCGTTTCACCCCTTATGCCGGAATGCCGGGTAAGCCCATCCGCTTCCTGGAAAGCCTGCTGATCAATAAGCAAAGCGCCGCCGGCCCCAACCGGGATGCCCTGCATATTTCGCGGCTGGAAGTCATCCGCCAGTTCTGTGAAGAAACCGGCATGCCCCGGTTCATGGTAGACCCTACCCTGCCGATGAACGCCGCCGCCATCCAGAGCAACTTTAACGGCAAGGTATTTGGCCAGGAGGCAGCCGTTGAAAGTGTCGTCAATGTGCTGGCATCCGTCAAGACGGCGCTCAGCCGGACGGGAAAGCCGATCGCCTCCCTGCTGTTTGTAGGGCCGACCGGCGTTGGCAAAACTGAGTTGGCCAAAATCCTGGCCGGCTTTATGTTCGGCAGCCGGGAACGGATGGCCCGGTTCGATATGAGCGAGTTTTCCGATGCGTATTCCGTAGCCCGCCTGGTGGGGACGAATTATTTTTCCGAAGGCCTGCTTACTGCGGCCATCCGGCGGGAGCCCTTCAGCGTATTGTTGTTCGATGAGGTCGAAAAAGCCCATTCTACTTTTTTTGACCTGTTGCTGCAGGTGCTCAGCGAAGGCCGTCTAACCGATGCGCAAGGCAAACTGGCCAATTTCTGCAGCACCATCATCATAATGACCTCCAACATCGGGGCTCAGGCGTTGTCCACTAACCCCATAGGCTGGATGCAGGGCATGGATAAGGAAAGCGTCAAGGAATATTTTCAGGGCGAGGCCCGGAAGTATTTCCGGCCGGAATTGTACAACCGCATTGACCAGGTCATCCCTTTTGCGCCACTCGACAGCTTCACCGTCCGTTTTGTGGTGGAGCGCGAGATCGCCCTGCTTCGAAAACGGGAAGGCATCCGCTTTCGGCGCCTTCACCTCCATATCGACGACAGCGTTTTGGACTATCTGGCGCAGAAAGGCTATGACGGCAAATACGGGGCCCGCCAGCTCCAGCGCACCATCCGGGAAGAACTGACGGCGCCTTTGTCGAAGGCTTTGAATACCCAGGATTATGACGACCAGCTGGATGTTAGGGCCCTGGCCGGGAACGGGAAAATAGAGGCCAGGGTGGAATCAGACCCTCTGGGGCTCGAATTATTACTTGAGGAATACACGAAGATTAGCCATGCCGACCACGCCAGCGCCCTGCGCCGGCAGGCCGAGCAAATGAAGGAAGGGCACTTTTATGTACGTTTGCTGAGCGAACTTGACATCCTGGAGCAGAAGAAACGAAAAGCGAAACAGCGCTTCTGGAATAACCGCCAGCAGGCCGAACGCTATTCTTACTATCTGGAAACCCGGCAGCATGTTGACGAACTCTGCCGGCAGATCGAAGAACTCGAGATGAAACTCTCCCTTTCCTGCCTGGATGCCGGCCCCTATGACCCCTCCTGGACGGATGGCCTTCAACAATGGGAAAATGCCTTCTTCGGCCTGAAAATGGAAGTTTATACACGCCTGAACCCTAAAGCCGACAGCTGCCATCTGGCAGTGTACGGGGCCAACCCCCTCCGGGCGGCAGATTTTTACCTCCAGCTGTTCCACAGAAAAGGTTTCAGTTTTCAGGCATACAGCGTATGGTTCAGAGACAGCTTTTACAACGAAGAAGTCATGGGCTTCGAAGATGGCGCCGGCAAAAAGAGAAAGAGGGAAGCTTATATAAAGAAAGCCTGGCTTCCTGTGGAAAACACGGCGCCGGCGCCCGAAAGGGAAAACGATGTGCTCTGGGGTATCGAATTTTCCATCAACGGCAACTGTGCTTTTCTATTCCTGAAGGAAGAAGAAGGCGCCCAGCAGTGGAAGGAGGAAGGTGAACCGCCGGCGCACTATATCGTTTTGGCAGGCAACAGCCCCTTCCCTACCCCCCGTAAAATTCACCGCAAGGATTTTTACACCAGACAACCCATCCGCAGGGTGGTAGGCCCCCTGTCGCTGAAAGATACGGCCTATAAAATAAACCGGGAGTACAACAAAACGATACTACTGAGCCTTATTATGGAGAAAATGGAGGAAGTATTCCGATCTAACCTGGATACAGAAATTCTATAGATATGAAATACCCGCTTTGGCTGGCGCCGGCTCTTCTTCTGCTTGCGCCTCATGTGCTTTCCGCTCAGGAGAGCAGCAACACCCACAAATACTACTGGGTTACATTCAGGGATAAAGCAGGCAGCCCTTATCGGGTTGACACCCCCCGTGCGTTCCTGTCGGAGCGTGCTGTTAACCGGCGCAACAAGTGGAATATTCCGGTTACAGAAGAAGATTTCCCCCCCAACCCCCGATACCTGCAGGGCCTGCGGGAAAAGGGAGCCGTAGTCCATCACCGTTCCCGCTGGCTCAATGCCGCAGCCATTCTCCTCCCTGAAGACAGCCTCCTTGAGGTGGCCGGCCTGCCCTTTGTGGGCAAAGTGGAATACGTAGGCTTTCCCTATGAAGAAGGAGAAAGGAGAAAAACCAGCATAAAAACAGACAGCCTCCTCAGCAAGCGCCTGGAAGGGCAGTACTACGGTTATGCTACCCGGCAGATACGGTTGCTCAATGGCGATACCCTGCACCAAATGGGCTATACCGGGCAGGGTATATGGCTGGCGGTACTGGACGGAGGTTTTATCGGGGTTGAGGAAAGCCCCTTTTTTGACAGCCTGCGGAAGGATGGGCGGCTGTTGCTGGCGCGGGACTTTGTCGATGGCGACACGGAAGCCTACGAATCCAGCACTCATGGCGCCCGGGTACTTTCCGCAATGGGCGCCAACGTGCCGGGAGTAATGGTCGGAACGGCGCCGGGCGCCACCTATGCCTGCATCAAAACGGAAGACACCCGCGGTGAATACCGCCTGGAGGAATGCCACTGGGTGGCGGGGCTGGAATACGCCGACAGCCTGGGCGCTGATGTGGTGAATTCTTCCCTGGGATACACCACCTTTAATGACCGTCAGATGAATTACGTCTATGAAGACCTGAATGGCAGGACCTCCGTAGCCAGCATAGCCGCCGATATCGCCTTTAGCAAGGGGATGATCGTGGTAACCAGTGCCGGCAATGAAGGCAGCTCCAAATGGAAACACATAGGCATTCCTGCCGATGCCCGGCAGGCGCTTTCGGTTGGAGCTATAGATTTTTCAGGCAACAGGGCTTCCTTCAGTTCACTGGGGCCAACGGCCGACGGGCGGGTCAAGCCCGATGTCGCGGCCCCCGGCGCATGGGTCACTGTTGCCGACCCCTATACCTTTCAGGCTACCATCGGATCGGGGACTTCCTTCGCGGCTCCTATCCTGGCGGGGCTGGTGGCCTGCCTGTGGGAAGCATTTCCGCATAAAAGCAATGAGTCCATCCTCGAAGCCATCAAACGCAGCGCTTCCCGGGCCGGTTTTCCGGATGTAGAACTGGGGTATGGCATTCCGGATTTCGGCAAGGCCTACCGCATCCTGATAGACGCCGGCAGGAAAGAAGCCCTTCCCGCTTCGCCCGCTATGCCGGAGAAGAAATGAGTAAGCCAGAATCCGCTTAGCGAGAACCCCTAAATAAGCCCCTGAGCAATGACGGCGTCGGCAAGTTTGACAAAGCCGGCGATATTAGCGCCTTGCACATAGTCGACATTGCCTTCCTCATCAGAGCCGTAGAGGACGCACTGCTCGTGGATATTAGCCATGATATTTTTCAGCCGCTGTTCTACCTCAGCCCTTGTCCAGGACAAGCGCAGGCTGTTCTGCGACATTTCCAGGCCGGAAACAGCTACGCCGCCGGCATTCTCAGCTTTACCCG
>CAZAXA010000264.1:0-5455 GCA_964488965.1 uncultured Phaeodactylibacter sp.
CATAAGGGAGACAGTCCCGGCCGCATCAACGGTTCGCTGATCGTCCTGGAAACGGGAACGGCCATCCCCTACAGTATCAACAACCTTCAGGATCGCGGGAAATTCTTCGTAGCTCCCGGCGAGGAGGTGTACGAAGGGCAGGTGGCCGGCGAGAACAGCCGCCCGGGCGACCTGGTGGTCAACCTTACCAAGACCAAAAAGCTGACCAACATGCGGGCCTCCGGCTCCGATGACAAGCTGAAACTCGTACCCCCCAAACGCTTCACCCTGGAGGAAGCCCTGGAATACATTCAGGAGGACGAATACGTGGAGGTTACCCCCAACTCGCTGCGCCTGCGCAAAATCCTGCTGAAAGAGCATGAACGCAAACGCGCGAAGAACAAGGCCCTTGCATAGTTGCATATATAATTTTTATTCCTATCTTTAAGCTGCACTTTGGCGAAGGCATTCCCAAGTTGCTGTTAATTTTCCTGTAAGAGCGGCCCCTCCAGGTATTTCGTTACCTGGGTGACGGGGCCTTATTTTTTGGTGCTCTTACACTGATGACCAACACTATCTGACTTATGCCCAGAATCCGATTAGCCCTTTGGACAAGCTGCCTGTTGTTGTCCGCGAACACCTTTTATGGCCAGTGCAACCTGGCCGACCAATGTGGAGACCTGCAGCCACGGGGAGGCTTTGCGCCCGACAGCCCCACTTTCTTCTGCGAAGGCGATACGGTTGTTTTTGTCAATAATTCCGACTCTGATATGGTGGATACCACCATCATCGACTGGGGGGACGGCAATGTGGAAAGGCTTCCGGGAACGCCCAGTTTCATCCACGTCTATGATTTTCCGGACGACACCTGCCTGATCAGTTCCCCTTCGCTCACCATTCCCATTATCATGACTGTTGTCAATAACTGCCCTCAGGGAGTGAGCCGGAACTGCCTGATCGTCTTTGTCCGGATCCGGGTAGAACCCGTTGCTTCGTTCGACGAGCCGGACGCTCTCTGCGCCGGGGAGGTGGCCACCTTCATGAACAACTCCTGCGGCAACGGAGAAACGGTAACCTACAACTGGACTTTCGAAGATAATGGCGCCAGCCAGGACCTGAACCCTTCCGTGACCTATAATGACCGGGGCTTCTACAACATCGGCCTCACCGTCACTAACCAGTGCGGCAGCGATTACACCGAGGAAACCATTGAAATCCGGGATGTGCCCGTTGCCATGGCCTCCTCCAGCCTGCCCAGTGATTCGGCCTGTGTTCCCGCTTTTATCGAGTTCTTCAGTAATTCCCTAGATGAAGACTTTTTCGAGTGGCAGTTTTTCCCCGGTAGCGGGGTGGTCTTTATCGATTCCACGCAAACGGGCTTTTTCCCGGAAGGCGGCAATTATCAGGCTCTGCTCATTGCCGAAAATACCTGTGGCGCAGACACCTCCATCCTGGAGTTCGAAATCTTCGAACCGCCGGTACTGTCGCTGGGGCCCAGGCCGGCGCCGGGCTGCAACAGCCTGGTTTTTACTCCGGACATCTCCTATGAAGGTTCTATCTCCCGCCTGCGGTGGCACTTTCCCGGCGCCGATACGGAATTTTCCACCGATTCCTTTCCGACGGTGTCCTATTCAACCCCGGGGCTGTACCCCTTTTCTTTAACGGTTTTCGGGCCCTGCGACGACCTTACGGTACGAGATACCTTACTGGTGCTGGAACAGGAAGATGTCAGTTTCGGCCCGGTGGGGCTGGTGTGCAATACCACGGATCCTTTTCTGTTGCAGGCCAGCCCGCCGGCGGGCGCCTGGTCGGGCAGCGGGGTGAATGCCAATGGCCTGTTCAACCCCGCCCAGGCCGAAGTCGGGCAGAACGTCATCACCTATACTGCCGGCCCCCTGGGTTGCCAGTCCACCGGCGAGCTCATCATTGAGGTGGAGGAGGCCGCCCAGGTCGATATCGGCCCGCCGCGGGATACCTTCTGCGTGGATGCGGGGCAGGCCACCTTCAGCTTTTCCCCCACAGGCGGCGCCTGGTCGGGAACGGGGATCGCCGACCCTGCCCTCGGCGTTTTCGACCCCGCTCTGGCCGGGCCGGGAACTTACAACCTGAACTACGTTTACGGAGACGTAACGGGCTGCATCATCCGCAAGACGAAAACAGTGCGGGTGGAGGCCTTGCCCGGCCTTTCCGTCAATGGCAGCCCGTCGACCTGCGCAGTCAGCCAGGATATCCTGCTGCCGGAGGTGGTCAATTTCCAGGCTTCGCCTGCCGGCGGCACTTTGCGCTGGAGCGGCGATGGCGTACTGGATGGCGCCAGCGGCGTTTTCAATGCCGGTTTGCTGTCCGGAGCTGCCTTTGCCAATATCATGCTTACCTATACCAGCCCTTTCGGCTGTGATACCAGCCTGGCCTTCGTCCTGGAGCTCAGAGACTACGTGCCTGCCCAGGCTGCAGAACCTGAAATGACGGTTTGTTCGGGAGACGCGCCCCTCCTCCTTCAGGCGGCGCCGGGGGGAGGGCAGTGGGCGGGCCCTCAGGTGAATGCCGGCACTGGGGAAGTGATGCTGTCGCAACTCGCACCTGGCAATTATACTTATATGTACACCATCGAACCCAATACGCCCTGTGAAAGCATAGATACGGTGGAGCTGACGGTGCTGGATGCGGCTAACAGCGTCATCCTCGGCCAGGATGTTTACGCCTGCGCCAGCGATGGCCTGGTAGATTTGCCCTCCGCCAGCCCTGCTGCCGGCAACTGGCTGGGGCCGGGCCTGTCGGGAGTTAACCAGGTAAATGTGCAGGCGCTGCCCGGCCCCGGCGTTTATGCCTATACCTACACCGTAGATGCCCTGCCGGCCGCCTGCAATTCAGGAGATATCACGCTGACGGTGTTCCCGCTGCCCGTGCCGGCTTTTACTTTCGATACTCTGGCCTGCGAAGGCGCGCCGGTGAGCTTCATCAATGGAAGCAGCAATGCCGACAGGTACAGCTGGGACTTCGGCGATATGAGCCCCGTTTCTTCGGAGCCTGGCCCGCAGCATTCCTATGGGGCGTCAGATACCTATACCATCACTCTTACTGCCGAGAGCATCAACCCGCTCAACGGCGCCGTCGTCTGCAGCGCCCGCTTGTCTCAGGATATTTACGTTTCCCAGGCGCCGGAGCTGGTTGCCTTCAATACGGATGTCACCCAGGGCTGCGCCCCTCTCGCCGTGGCCTTTGACAACCAGAGCGTCGGCGACAACCTGGCCTTCGTCTGGAACCTGGGCGGCCTGGATACTTCCTATGCGGCCTCTCCCGGCGCCTTCACTTTCCCTCAGGGGCTGGGGGATACCACCTATCTGGTTACCCTGTCGGTGGCCAACGGTTGCGGAGATGCGGTGGACAGTATGGAGATCGCTGTTTTTCCGCAGCCCGACGCCAGTTTTGGCATCACCTACGAACAGTTGTGCAGCGGCGATACTTTATTGCTCAACAATACCAGCACCGGCAATCCTGAACAGAACTTCTGGTTCATGAGCAGCCGGGGCCTGGACCGCATCTACAGCACTTTCAACCCGCCGCCGGTGGTTCCCTTTGCCGATGAAGAGCCCGATACGCTTTCCATCCTGCTGGTCACCCAGAATGGATGCGGCAGGGATTCGATGGAGCAACTGGTCGAGGTCAACCCTACCGATGTCAGCGCCCTGATCAACATTTCTGAGCGGGAGCTGTGCCTCAACGATACGGTGAGGCTGGAGAGCTTTTCCACTCCCGGCGCGCCGGTGCGGTGGGTGATCTCCGACGGCAATGCCTACAGCGGCCCCCTGGCCTGGCACCGTTTTGATGCCCCCGGCCTGTACGAAGTTGCCCTTTATGTGGAAGGGTGTGGCTTCGACAGCATGTCCGTACCGGTAACGGTGTTGCCTCTTCCGGAGGTGGCCCTGAACTTTGCTTCTTCCGGTTGTGCCCATAACCCGGTGGATTTTCAGGTGCTTACCAACGGGGCGGGGCAGGCGCTTTATTTTGGAGATGGCGACAGCACCCTGGCTTCCGTTGCCCAGCATACTTATGCTGAGGCCGGCACTTATTTTCCGGCGGTTACGGTGGTAAGCGCCCAGGGTTGTTACAATACCCGGCAGGGAGGCGTTCTGGAGATCGTCCCCTTGCCGGTAGTGGCTATGGCACAGGTGGATTCCGTCTGTCGGGGCGCGCCTGCCAGCTTTCTGAGCCAGAGTACGGGCAATGTTTCCTGCCTTTGGTTCTTTGGCGACGGCAACGGCTCCGACGCCTGCCTGGCCACTCATGTGTATGACACTTCCGGCGTTTTCAATACTACCCTCATCGCTGTTTCCGATCTGGGTTGCCGCGATTCCGCCTCGCAGGCCGTTTATGTGCGCCCCAGCCCGGCGGCGGATTTTGAACTGGGCCTGTCGGAGATTTGCGCTCCGGCCACCCTTTCATTTTCCGACAATTCTATTGGTGCGACCGGCCTGAACTGGGACCTGGGCGACGGCAGCCGGGCCACTGCCGGCCAATTCACCCATACTTACGATTCCGCCGGGCTGTATGAAGTACAGCTCATCGCCGCCAATGAAGGCATATGCCGGGATACTACGGCCCGCCAGTTTACCATATACGCCCCACCGGAGGGCAACTACGAACTGGTGGAAACCTGTACGCAGGCCGAGGGGCATACCCTGCTGGTGGAGGCGGAACTCCAGGATTTCGTCTTTCTCTCCGGCCGGGATTACAGCCAGGCGGGAACGCGCCACGAACGGCTGGCCCCTGGTAATTATACCCTCGAACTGGAATCCCCCCAGGGTTGCCTGACGGTGAAAGAAGTTTTCGTTCCCCAGATACAGGAGCTGATCGCCAGGATACTGAGGGATTCCTTTGCCATTGAACTCGGGCAATCGGTGGATCTGATGGTAGATATCAACCAGGCCGGCACACAGGTGCGCTGGTCGCCCCGCGGGAGCTTGTCCGATACATCCATTGTTGACCCGGTGGCGACCCCGTTCAGCACTACGGCTTATATCGTGGAAGTAACCAATCAGAAGGGTTGCGTGAAGAGAGATACCGCTTTCGTCCGTGTGGCCGTCGACCGGGAGCGGGGCATTTTCATACCCAATGCCTTCACGCCCGATGGCAGCGGGCACAATGACGTGTTCCGCATACTGAGTACGAACGCCGGCCTGGTGGAGGCGCCTGTCTTCCGCGTTTTTGACCGCTGGGGAGAGCTGGTGTTCGAATCGGAAGGCTGCCCGGCTTCCGGGCTTCAGGACTGCGGCTGGGACGGCGCCTTCAAGGGGCAGAAGGCAGAGCAGGGCGTTTATACCTACTACGCCGAGTTGCTGTTTACGGACGGCTTCCTCCGGGTAGCCAAGGGCGATGTGACTTTGATACGGTAACGTAGTGCGATCATCCTGATCGCACGGTAACGTAGTGCGATCATCCTGATCGCAGCCTTTGATACGATAACGTAGTGCGATCA
>CAZAXA010000264.1:5555-8601 GCA_964488965.1 uncultured Phaeodactylibacter sp.
TGCGATCAGGATGATCGCAGCACGGTAACGTAGTGCGATCATCCTGATCGCAGCCGGTTAAAAATGAAGATGAAGAAATGAGTTAAAGGCCGGACAACTATCTCAACAAAAGATCATGCAACATTCTACGACCTTTGAGTTCCCGGACAGCAATATTTTGAGCAATGCCTGTATGCCGGGAGTTGCGCGGGAAGCCACAATTCTGTGTTTGTTCTTCCTGTTTTTTGCCGCTTTCCCCGGCCGGGCCCAGGATGCGCATTTTTCTCAGTTCAACCGGGCTTCGGCTTATGCCAACCCGGCATATGTGGGGCTGAGCCCGGGGCCGGCGCGGCTGGCCCTGCAGTACCGCAACCAGTGGCCCAGCGTGCTGGCCGGCCAGTCCTATCATTCTGCCCTGGCGGCTTTTGACTGGCGCAACTGCCTGGGCCTCAGCTTTTTCGCCTTTGGGGTGAGCGCCCAGGCCAGCCGGGCGGGCGATTCCCGTTTTACCGATGGGCAGGCTCTGATCAGCCTGGCCTATCACCAGCAGATCGACAAGGGGTTCTACCTGGCAGGCGGCGTTCGCGCCGGGGCCTGGAACTACCGCATCGACGAGGGGCAACTGCAATTTGAAGAACAGTTCAACGGCATTGGCTTTGATCCGGGCCGGGACAACTTTGAGGCCTTCGACCAGTTGCAGCGGACGGTATTCGACCTCTCCACCGGCCTGTTACTGTACGATACGGAAGCTGCCTGGCAACTGGGCCTCAGCCTGCTGCACGTCAACCAGCCATTGTACTCCTTTCTGGAAGATGCTCAAAACGGGAACCGGGTGGGGATGGGATGGTCGCTGCAGGGGCTTTGGGGGCTTTCCACCGGCAGCAGCCCTGCCGGCAAGGAGCTGTTGCTTCAGTTCTCTTACCGGCAGCAGGCTCTTTTCAAGAACAGCAAGCAGCGCATGTTGTCCGCCGGAGGGCTCTGGCAGTTGATGGAAAACCGGCAGGGCGATGCTGTTCTGCTGGGGCTGTACGGGCGGATAGGCCGCCGGGCCGGCGATGCCGGGTTCACTTTTGACGCCATCACCCCTTATCTGCGGATAGATTTCCGGGACTGGAGCTTCGGCCTTTCCTATGATGTGAATGTGTCTCCTCTTGCCAATGCCTCCAAGCTGGCAGGGGCGGTGGAATTCTCCGTGCAGGCCAATATCGGAGACATCAGGGATTGCATCCTGTGCCCTGCCAATTGGTAAGTTTGTGATGTAACAAGGTAAATTCTCAATCCCCGACCGGTTCGATCATCGGCAGTTCAACCACTTTGGCTTCTTTGGGGCCTACACTCATCCAGCCGATCAGGCCTCCGGAGGCCGTGGCCACATGGCGGGCAAAGCTGAGCAGGCCATCGTAAAAGTGTTTGGCGTGGCGGGGAGCCAGTTGTGGCAGGATATCGTTGAGCTTGCTCAGTTCCCCTGAAATCACTTCCTGCCGCTTCTCTGCATCCCGCGGCAGGGCGCGGATCAGTTCCCGCAGGCGCTGGTGCAGGTTCTCGTCCACTTTTTTATAGTACTCCTGCCATTCCGGGTGAAAGCGGAAAGCCCGGATATGAGCGATCTTTTCCCCTTTTTCCAGTTCTGCATCGTCGATGACGCCATCTGCTCCGGCCACCAACAGCGTCACGTACGGAATGGCATCGTACAGCACTTTCTGCTTTTCTGCCGGCAGGGATTCAATG
This sequence comes from uncultured Phaeodactylibacter sp., assembly GCA_964488965.1. Taxonomy (GTDB): domain Bacteria; phylum Bacteroidota; class Bacteroidia; order Chitinophagales; family Saprospiraceae; genus JACJXW01. The sequence goes on from CAZAXA010000264.1 coordinate 7,263, forward strand.
CTTTTGATCATAACAACCTAATCATTGCGTTCGGCGCAAAAATATACTTTTGCCGCTTAGAAGCGGACAAAAAGGGGGATATTTATCTATATTTTCGCCTTACTTCACCTCCAGTTCCATCTCCACTTTTTCTCCTCCCTTTTCCACCAGCACCTTGTACTTTCCCTTGTACAAATACGCCTTCCCATCCTTGGCAGGCTTTACATTTGCCGGTTTTTCCTCATCTTTCCGGTCTTTGTTCAAAATTTTATTATACTCAGTCAATTTTTTATCATCGATTGTCAGATCATAGGAAATATAATTCAGGCCTTTCCCGCAATCCGCATCGAAGCTGCGCAGCAGGAGGTTCTCTCCGGCGATGACGGAGATTTTTGCCCTGCCCGGGCTGTTGGTCCAGATGGGCAGCTTTACTTCCGGCGGCTCCGGCTTCCACCAGGAATCGGTATCGCCCCAGCGGGAACTGTGGCGGATGGGAGCCGGGGAAAAGGCGTACAGGGCTTTGGCCAGCACTTCATCGTTCAGTTGTTGCAGTTCTTTGACGCTGGCAATATAGATGGAGCGGCCGTGGGCGCCCACGGCCAGGTCCTGGTCACGGGGGTGGATCACAAGATCATGGACGGGAACGGCGGGCAGTTGGTTATTCATCTGCATGAAGGAGGCGCCGCGATCCAGCGAAACGTAGAGGGCGTGGTCGGTACCGACATAGAGCAGGTTCGGGTTTTTGGGGTCTTCCCTGACGACGTTGACGGGTTCCAGGGGGAGATCGGCGCCGATGGCGGACCAGTTCCGGCCATAGTCTTCGGAGACGTAGAGATAAGGGCTGAAGTCATCCCAGCGGTAGCCGTTGAGAGCGAGGTAAACGCGGCCCTTCTCGTGGGCGGAGGCCTGCACCCGGCTCACCCACAGGTTTTCGGGCAGGCCGCTGCTGATATTCTGCCAGCTGAAGCCGCCGTCGCGGCTGACGTGCGCCAGGCCGTCGTCGGAGCCGGCATAGAGCAGGCCGAACTGCAGAGGGGATTCGTGGATGCTGGTGAGGGCGCCGAAAGGTACGTCGCCCTTTTTGCCCCCCCTGGTCAGGTCGCCGGAGATCTCTTCGAAGTCCTTGCCCTGGTTGAGGGAGCGCAGCAGTTTATTGGCGCCCATATAGAGGATGTCCGGGTTGTGAGCAGAGAGGTGGATGGGGGCCTGCCAGTTCCAGCGGTAGGGGCGTTCGCCCAGTTCCGGTTTGGGAGTGATGTATTCCCGCTTTCCGGTATGGGTATTGATGCGGAAATAATTGCCGAACTGAAAGCCCGTATAAACCGTCTCATTATCGCGGGGGTCGATAGCCACCTGCATG
>CAZAXA010000265.1:0-8578 GCA_964488965.1 uncultured Phaeodactylibacter sp.
TTGCGGGCGGGGTCGTTGCTGTGGCGCGCCCACTGGCCGATGCAGGGGCCGCAGGCGTTGGCCAGCACCACGCCGCCCATCTTGTCGAAGGCTTCGAGCTGCCCGTCGCGGGCGACGGTATAGCGGATCTGCTCGGAGCCCGGCGTCACGGTGAATTCGGACTTCACCTTGAGCTTCTTGGCCACGGCCTGCCGGGCCAGGGAAGCGGCGCGGTCCAGGTCTTCATAGGAAGAATTGGTGCAGGAACCGATCAGGCCCACTTCCAGCTTCTGCGGGTAGCCGTTCTCTTTGACTGCCTGTGCAAATTTGGAGATCGGCCAGGCCAGGTCCGGCGTATAGGGGCCGTTGATGTGGGGTTCCAGCTCGGAGAGGTTGATCTCGATGACCTGGTCGAAGTACTTTTCAGGGTTGGCGTAGCATTCGGGGTCGCCGGCCAGGTGTTCGCGGACGCCGTCGGCCAGTTCGGCCACCTCGGCGCGGCCCGTGGCGCGCAGGTAGCGGCTCATCGCCTCGTCGTAGCCGAAGGTAGAGGTGGTCGCCCCGATCTCGGCGCCCATATTGCAGATGGTGCCTTTACCGGTGCAGGACAAGGACTCGGCGCCCGGGCCGAAGTACTCCACGATAGCGCCCGTGCCGCCTTTGACGGTCAGGATGCCGGCCACTTTCAGGATGACGTCCTTGGATGAGGTCCAGCCGCTCATCCTGCCTTCCAGCTTCACGCCGATCAGCTTCGGCATCTTCAGTTCCCAGGGCATGCCGGCCATCACATCCACCGCATCCGCGCCGCCGACGCCGATGGCAATCATGCCCAGGCCGCCGGCATTGGGGGTATGCGAGTCGGTGCCGATCATCATGCCGCCGGGGAAGGCATAGTTCTCAAGTACGATCTGATGGATGATGCCGGCGCCGGGCTTCCAGAAGCCGATGCCGTATTTATTGGAAATGGAGGCCAGGAAATCATAGACCTCTTTATTTTCATCGTTGGCCTTGGCCAGGTCCTTATCCGCTCCGTCTTCCGCCAGGATGAGGTGGTCGCAATGCACCGTGGAAGGCACCGCCACCTTGTCGCGGCCGGCGGTCATGAACTGCAGCAGGGCCATCTGGGCGGTGGCGTCCTGCATGGCCACCCGGTCGGGAGCGAAGAAGACGTAATCCTTTCCGCGCTTGTGGTTCTGCAGGGGCGATTCGGGGTGGAGGTGAGCGTAGAGTATTTTTTCTGATAAGGTGAGCGGCCGGCCGAGGGCTTTTCGGGCTTCTTCCACTCTCCGGGGCAAGGCCTTGTAGATGGCCTTGATCATATCGAGATCGAATGGCATAGTTAAGTTTTTTTGATATTAATGTAGATGATCAGGTGTCTTTGGAAACAGCATAAACGACGCTTCATGAAAAGGTCAACAAAGGTACGATTTTTAGCCTATTTTTGTCAAACCTCTCTGAATATAGAAGGGTTTGACTGAGATTTTGTTCGGAGAAAAAGCATAATGAAAACCCGGTATTAAATCCGTTCGATCATGTACCCGTACAAAGTGGAATACATATACGCTTCCTCCGAAAGAAGGAAGTGGTATCAAAGCAAGAACCCGGTAGACGCCTGGACCTTGTCAAAGGAATTAGAGGCGCTGCTGATTGAACTTCATGATGAGGGCTATGAACTCGTCAACATCACGCCGATCCTGACGCACGAAATGGTACATGCCAGTTATCCGGCCACCCGTACGGACGGGCTGATGGTAACCTTTCGGAAGATTGAAAAAATGGTATGACGATGCCGACCCTCCGGAAGATCGTGGTAAAAGTAGGCACCAACGTACTGGCGCGCGAAGACGGCCTGCTCGACATCACCAGCATCAGCCACCTGGCCGACCAGATAGCCGCCATCAAGCATTCGGGAACGGAGGTGATCCTCGTATCTTCCGGCGCCGTGGGCGCCGGCCGCAGCCTGTTCGAAGTGCCGGAGGGCATGAACAAGGTGGTGCGCCGGCAGGTGCTGTCCGCCATCGGCCAGGTGCGGCTGATGGAAATCTACCGCCAGCTCTTTGCCAACCACGGGCTGTTCTGCGCCCAGGTGCTTGCCACCAGGGAAGACTTCCAGGGGCACATCCATTACAACAATATGAAAAACTGCTTCCAGGCGCTGCTGCGCGACAAGGTGGTGCCCGTCGTGAACGAGAACGACGTGGTGTCGGTCAGCGAACTCATGTTTACGGACAACGACGAGCTGGCCGGCCTGGTGGCCGCCATGACCAATGCGCAGTTGCTGGCCATCCTCAGCAGCGTCGACGGCCTGCTGTCGGGCCCGCCGGGCGAGCCGGGCAGCGCCGTCATCCGCGAGGTCGCTTTCGATGACAAACAATGGCTGAAGGCCATCGCGCCGTCGCGCTCTTCCTTCGGGCGGGGAGGCATGCACACCAAGTTCCGCATCGCCCAGAGGGCCGCCAAACTGGGCATCACCACCGTGATCGCCAACGGACGGCGCCCCAACATCCTGCTCGATATCCTGAAGGGTGACTTTACCGGCACCCGCTTTCTGCCCGCCGAGTCTCTTTCTAACGTAAAAAAAAGGCTGGCCTACCGCGAGGCCGAGAGCAAGGCCGCCGTCTACGTCAACGCCGGCGCCGAGGCCGCGCTCTGCTCTCCCGACAAGGCCAGCAGCCTGCTGCCGGTAGGCATTACCCGTATCGAAGGCGATTTCCAGAAGGGGGACATCATCCGCATCCGTGGCGCCGGTGGCGAACTCCTCGGCCTGGGGCAGGCGCAGTACGGTGCGGAAACGGCCCGGCAGTACATGGGGCAGCAGGGGAAGAGGGCGCTGGTGCATTATGATTATTTGTATATCGAACAGTGAGGGGAGTGAAGGAGCGATGGGGTGAATATAATCAGTAACCAATAAGATGCTTCAATTGCTAAGTTTTACCGGCGAAGCGCCGGCGGAATACATCGAGGCCCTGGCGCGCCTGCGGATCGAAGTATTCCGGGAGTACCCCTATCTTTATGATGGCGACATGAGTTACGAGCGCTCCTACCTCCGGGCTTTCCTGCAGGCGCCGGACAGCCTGTTGCTCATCGTACTCGACGGGCAGGAAGTGGTGGGCGCCTCTACAGCCATGCCGCTGCAGCACGAGACGGCCAATATCAGGGGGCCGCTGGAAGAGCGGGGCTACGATGCCTCAAGGGTGTTCTACTTTGGCGAATCGGTGCTGCGCAAGGCCTGCCGCGGCCAGGGCATGGGCGCCCGTTTCTTCGAAGCGCGGGAAGCCTGGGCCCGGCAACTGAAAAGCTTCGGCACGCTGGCCTTCTGCGCCGTGGAGCGCCCCGGCAACCACCCCCGCCGCCCCCCCGGGTACCGCCCTCTGCATGCCTTCTGGCGCAGGCAGAGCTTCGGCCCTACGGATATTTTCTGCCACATCAGCTGGAAGGAACTGGGAGAAGAAGAGGAATCGCCCAAACCCCTGCGCTTCTGGCTCAAAAACCTGAAATGATGAGATGCTTTTTCCTTAGTAGTGATAAAAAAATAAGTTCTCCTTTTGAGATGTTGAAATGTGCCTCGCCTTCAACCCAAATGGGTTTCCAGGCTTCACCACATTTCAACATCGTCGGACTTATTTTTTTAGCGTTCCTGGCCCTCATTTTCCTCAGCGGCCTGTCCTGCCACAGCTCCCGGCCGCAGCCGACGGAGGCGGAATTGCAGAAGATCCGCTTTGGCCTTTCCCAACTGGATGCAGATGGCCTCTATGGGCCGGAGGATGGGAAAGTGGCCCTCGACTATGAATTCTGCATCCCCCGTGAAGAGCGATACCTGGAAGAGGTAAAAAAGATCGACCCCAGCCTGAAAGTGCAAACTGCCGCCGGGCGTATCGGCTGCCGCCGCGATCAGTACCTCTGCCTCGGCAACACCCACCAGCAAGGATATAAGGAAGTGTTGTACGGCCTGGCCCGGCTGCCCTACGTGGAGAAGATCGAGCAGGCCTTTTTCGAATAGCGGCTCAGGCTTCTCCTTCTCCGTCTGTCACGCTCCAGGCCTGCGGCTTTGCGGCGAAGAGGGGTTTGGTGCGGCTCCAGGTAGCGCGAAAGAGCTCCGACCGGCGATAGGCTTCCAGTGCGGCCTCATCCTCCCAAAACGATGCGTTTGATCATGAGAAGAAGTCTATTTGGACGGTATCCTCTTCTTTGAGGCCCAACAGGGTGCCGGCCCTCCCCATATTGACGGCGATCTCCAGATAACCGGCAGAGTTGAACAGGCAGAGGGGTTCGCCTACCGGCAGGTCGTGGTAATGCCCGCTGAGGCGGCTGAGAGGCGGGTGGCGTTTAAAGAGTAACTTGAAAGAGCGGCTGCCGCCGACCTTGTCGAAGAGGGCTCTGGTGATATTGGATATGGCATTGTCGTAATTATCGATATAAATGATGGAACCCCGGATCTGGGAATGGCTGATGACCGGTTGCAGGGTGATGCGTTGCTCGATATCCTGGGCTGGCAGGCCGATCTCGATCAAAGGGCGGCCATGCGCCAGGTAGCCTACGGCCCGGGCATAGGTGTCTCTCAGGGCAAAGGGGCTGCCTTCCTCGTATTCCAGCTCGTAGAAATGAGGAGGGCTCCCGGCATCGAAAATGAGGGTGAAGACGCCGTTATCCGGGGCTATGAAAAAATGCCCCCCAAAGGCAGTGGCCAGGTAGCGCTTGCCGGACGCATAGTAATCATTGACGCTGATGAGGTGGATGGTTCCTTCGGGAAAGCTTCGCCAGGCATTCCTGAAAAGGAAAGCCGCCTGTACGATGTCGTAGTTCTTGATGCTATGGGTGATATCCACGATATTGAGCTGAGGGTGTTCGCACAGCATCGCTCCCTTGATCATCGCCAGGTAATAGTCGCGCCATCCGAAATCCGTCGTGAGGGTTACAATGGGCATAGCAAAGTGGGTAATTTTGGCTTTTCTTATTTCCGGGTTTACTGCTCAAAAATAGGCTATATTTATCTAAACTAAAGGGCAGGAAGCATATTCATTGAAGCTGGTTGGCAGGATTGCCGTGATAACACATAATACTCCGGCAGATAGCTTTTCACTTGTTCCGAATATATGTACTTTTGCAACAGGCCTGCCGGCGGCAAGATGGCCGGGCTGAACTTTTTCCAACTGCCGGGAGTTTCCAGATTGGCACAATGGTTCGCCAGTTGGAAAAAAGCGGCTACGGCGCCGCAGCGAAAAAAGAAATTGCATCACAAAAAGAGGACATAAGTATTGAGTGAGATCATTCTGACCGTTGACGGGGTTGACCTCGTCGAATTGTACGGAGAAAATAATGTAAAGCTAAACCTTCTGCGCAAAGCCTTCCCTGAAGTAGTCATGACCTCCCGGGGCAGCAGCCTCAAGCTTTCCGGCGATAAGAAGTTCACGCAAAAAGCAAAATCGAAGTTTGAGCTGATGGTCCGCCTGCTCAAGGAGCATGAAGAGCTTCCGCTGCAGATGGTGCAGGACCTCATGACGGGCGCCAACCCTTTTGAGTCCCAGCTCGCCGGCGGCAGCCGGGGCAACAAGACCATCCTCTACGGCCGCAACGGCAAGCAGATCAAGGCCAAGACCCGCAACCAGAAGAAGCTGATCGAAGCATCCGAAGATAACGACATCGTCTTTGCGGTCGGCCCGGCCGGCACCGGCAAGACCTATACTGCCGTCGCTCTGGCCGTAAAGGCCCTGAAGAACCGCATGGTCAAGAAGATCATCCTCACCCGGCCTGCCGTCGAAGCCGGCGAGAGCCTGGGCTTCCTGCCAGGAGACCTCAAGGAGAAGATCGACCCCTACCTGCGCCCCTTGTACGATGCGCTCGACGATATGCTGCCTGCCGAGAAGCTTCAGCAGTTCATGGCCACCCGCATCATCGAGATCGCCCCTTTGGCCTTCATGCGGGGCCGCACGCTCGATAATGCTTTCATCATCCTGGATGAGGCGCAAAACTGCTCGACCATGCAGCTGAAGATGTTCCTGACGCGCCTCGGCCCCTCCGCCAAATGTATCATCACGGGCGACCTTTCCCAGGTCGACCTGCCGTTCCATCAGAAATCGGGCCTGCGACGGGCCATCAACCTGCTGGAACACCTCGATGGCATTGAAGCCGTTTACCTGGACGCCGAAGACGTCGTTCGCCACCGCCTGGTCAAAGAGATCATCCGCGCCTACGAACGTTCCGATGAAGCCCTGCGCCGCAAAAAAGGGCAGGAGGAGGAAGAGGAGAGTGAAAAACCGGCGGAAAAAAATGAAATCCCGGATACCAACGCCCTCCCCTTCTTTGCCCGGGAACGGGAGGAGGAAGAGTGAGGCCTGTGGACGAATATCTATTGCGAACCTCTGACACAACACAGCAGAATGGCCTATACCATTCGATACCGGGGGCGGCGCCTCAGCGGCGAAGTTGAACTGGCCGGCTCCAAGAGCATCTCCAACCGGGTTTTGATCATCAGGGCTTTGTGCGGGGAGGAATTCCCCATCGGGCGCCTGGCCGATGCCCGGGATACGGAAGTGCTCCTGCAGTTGCTGCGAAGCAAGGATCAGCTTCGCGACGCCGGGGCGGCGGGCACTACCTTCCGCTTCATGGCCGCCTATCTTTCGGGCCAGCCGGGCGTACAGGTGCTGGCCGGCGCCGAGCGGATGAAGCAACGCCCCATCGGGGGCCTGGTGGATGCCCTGCGCCGGCTTGGCGCCGATATCGCTTACCTGGAAAAGGAAGGCTATCCTCCGCTACGCATCGGCGAAGCCTCCCGTTTCGGGCAGGCAGGCCGGCTGTCCATTACAGCCGGGACGAGCAGCCAGTACATCTCCGCCTTGCTGATGATCGCCCCTACCCTGCCCGAAGGGCTGGAACTGCGGCTGGAAGGCAAAGTGGTATCCCGCCCCTATATAGAGATGACCCTCAAGCTGATGCGTTACTTCGGCGTATATCACAGTTGGGAGGGCGACACCATAAAAATCCCGCCGCAGGCTTATCAGCCCCGCCCTTTCGAAGTGGAGGCCGACTGGTCAGCAGCCTCTTATTATTATGCCATGGCCGCCTTTGCCGAAGAAGCTGAGCTGCAATTGCACGGCCTCTTTGAAGATAGTGTGCAGGGCGATGCCGTCCTGGCGGAAATGATGGCTGCCTTTGGCGTTCAGACCACTTATCATTCCAGCGGCATATTATTGGCCAAAAAGAAGGTGGTTTTACCCCAGGCTTTTGAATGGGACTTTCTGCGCTGCCCCGACCTGGCCCAAACCCTGGCCGTAGTATGTGCAGGATTAGGCGTAGAGGGCTGGTTTACCGGCCTGGATACGCTGCGCATCAAGGAGACGGACCGCATTGCCGCCCTGCAGACGGAACTGGCCAGGGTGGGCTGCCGGATGACGGCGGCGTCGCCGGGCCTTGCCCCCCGGGCAGGCCGCCACTACTTCCGGATAGAAGGAAAAGCAAAAGCAGAAGGCATGCCGGCCTTTGCCACTTACGAGGATCACCGCATGGCGATGGCCTTTACGCCCCTATCCATGCTGGGCCCCATACAGATACAGGACCCCATGGTGGTGGCCAAATCCTATCCCGGCTTCTGGGAAGCGATAAAGCAGCTGGGATTTGAAGCAGGATAAAGGCCTGCGTTTTACCCATCCCCTTCCTTCAATTCCAGGATTTTGATCTCCACGCGCTGGTTCTGCCTTCGCCCGTAGGGCGTCTTGTTGGATGCCACCGGCTGCCGTTTGCCGTATCCTTTGAATTGAATACGCTCCCGGGAGATGCCTTTCGACGACAGGTAGTCTGCCACCGCTTTAGCTCTGGCATTGGACAGGCGGTCGCAGTAATCATCGGGCGGAAGGCTGTTGGTATGCCCCCCGATCTCAATGACCACATCGGTATTTTCCGCAAGGAATTCAAACACTTCGTCCAGCACCGTATAAGATTCCCTCTGGATGCGGGAGCTATCGGCCTCGAAGTACAGCTTGTCCAGGCGGATCGACAGGCCCTTGGCCATTTCCGAGCGCTTCACGCCGGCGATGGTCTTCTCCGGTTCGGGTTTGGGCGCCGCCTTTGGGGTAGTTTTTGAAGGAGTGGCCTGTTGCTGTTTCGCAGCGGGCGGCCTGGGCGGCTCGGCCCTGGCGATGGCCGGAGTGGGAGGAGGCTCCGCCACTGTCACCGGCTTTTGAGGCACTTCTTCATCACAGGGGATGGTTGTGACCGGCGAAGCGTTGTCCAGCAGCACATTGCCATTGTATGGGAACAAAGTAGGCGTTTCGTAAAAAGCCTCTAAAGTGAGATAAGTATAATCGGCAATGGGCTCGAACTTGAAGTTGTACTTCATCCACTCGTGGCTGACGATAAGGTCCGTTTCATCCAGCAGATATTGTTTGTCGCAATTGCCGAAGCCTCCCCAGATGCGCAGTTTCGCCGGGTTGATGTAGTTTGCCCGTTCGTTGTTGGCGCGGCTCAGGCTGATGTACAATTCCGAGCGGGCCAGGTCCAGGCTGAATTCATAGCACTTGCCTTTCCTGATGGGGCGGCTCAGCTTCTGGGAGACCATTTCCCAGGTATCATTATCCCTGACGACCATACCGAGGTAGGTATTGCC
>CAZAXA010000266.1:0-8568 GCA_964488965.1 uncultured Phaeodactylibacter sp.
GGCCAGGCCCAGCTGTTCCAGCAGTTCCATCTGGTCGGCGATCATCCAGTGGTCGGCGATCTTGTCGTCCCTGATCCGGTAACAGATGGCAAATGGCATGTTGAAATGCTTAAAGGTGGGAGGGATGTCATCGAGGCTTCCTTCGTGCCTGCCGGACATGCTGGCCCGGACGAAGACCTTGTCGCCTGCTGTAAAAATTTCTTCAGCAACGGCATCGTAATGGGGAAAGGTTTGCTCAAAGAATTTGATATGCCCGATCAGCTTCTCATCGGAAACATATTTACGGATGAGTTCATCGGTTTTCTTTTTTCCCGCCAAAGCATTGTAATATTCCACAATAAATGCCCGGTTTCTTTTTTCTTTATTCATGACGGCGTTTTTTGTTTGGTGTGAGATTTTCTAAGGTAGGATGGATTGAACCCGAATTGCCTTTGGAAAACCCGGGTAAAATGGCTCTTGCTGACGAAGCCTACCCTGAAGCAGGCTTCTCCTACATCCATCTCTCCTTTTTCGAGGTATTCTTTTGCTTTTTGCAGGCGGATGAAGCGGATGTAGCGGGAGGGAGGCAGGTGAATCAACGGCTGTAGCCGCCGGTAAAGCTGAGTGCGGCTCAGGGCCAGGCTGCGGGCAAGCGCCCGGACATCAAAATCCTCCCGGCCGAGCTTGGCCAGGATGATGGCGTTCACTTTTTTGAGGAATACCTGCTCCCGTTGCGACCGCTCCCGGGCTGTGGTTTCTTCCAGGCTTTTTACACTCGTGGCGTAGGCGCGCATGCGCTGCCGGAGTTTTTGGTAAAGGACGGGGATATCGGGCGATCCTTTTGTTTCCTGGGTCGTTGCCACAGTTTCTTCTTCCGGGCCTACCGAAAGGCTCAGTTCGAAGCGGGTGCCTTTATCGGACAGGGGCGTTACTTTCACCGCTAACGGAAGGCCCTCGACAATTTCTTCAAAGCCCTCCAGGTTAACCCCGGTGTTGGTGATGCTGATCAGCAACGGCTTTCCCGGCTCATCTTCGGAAAGTTCAACGGATAAACGGGCCTCGAAGCCATAGGGGGTAAACGTTATCACCTGGCACAGTACCTGGCTTATACTTTTGATGATGTCTTCAGGATAGAAAGAAATCACCACTGCCGCCGCCTTTTGCTCAAAGGTTAGTTCGACGAAATTTGCTCCGGCGACAGGCCGGATCGCTTCCACCAAATGCCGGAGTACAGGGATAATGTCTGTTTTGATAGGATACGCCATGCCCCTGAGCCTTTTTAATCTGGGCCCAGGCTTTCAAATTAACCCTTTGTTCCGGAAAGGGCAATGACAATCCTCATGCCGGGAAAACGTTTAAAAACCGGAGCCAAAATAGTACTCCCGGCACTCCCGCTCTCTCCCTCTCACCACTCTCATCCCGTCTAATGGCCCGCCCAGCTCGGTAACGACGGTGGCCTGCCCCTCCTCGCCGTTGCGGTTATAGTAGACGACCACCCAGTCGTGAATGCGCTTCAGCTCATGCGCACGCGCCGTATTGGAAAAGAGGGCCGTAAATTCCCAGCCATCCTTTTCGGCATGCATGATGGGCAGCCAGGCCTTGTTTTCCGGATTGAACCGCCGCGGGGCGATGGTTTTGAGGTTGCCGGCCCGGGCTTCCTGCCGGTACTTTTTGTCGACGGTGAGCAACAGGGCCACCGAAGGTTTTTCTGCCGGCTTTCCGGGCGGAGCGACGGCTTCCTGCACCCTGCGGAAAGCGTATCCGCTCAGCAATCCCGCCAGGCTCATCTTGACGGCCTCCACCCTTGCCGGGCCGAAGCCTTCCACCTCGGCCAGGCGGCCGTCGTGAGCGGCCTGTTCGAGTTCTTCCAGGGTCCGGATATCCAGTTCCTTCACGATATGCTCCGCCAGTTCCGGCCCGATGCCGGGGATTTCGTCAAAGAGGTCCTCGGGGGCGACGGCGCCCTGCAGGGTCTCCAGCAGGCGGCAGCGGCCGGTGAGCACGTATTCCATCACCAGCCTCGACAGGCTTTCGCCAATGCCGGGCAGGGCCTGCAAGGCTGCCGGGCCGCCGGTTTCGGCGATCTCCGCCAGCTCTTTTTTGCTGGCCCGGATTTGTTGAGCGCCGTTGCGGTAGGCGCGGATGCGGTGGGGATTGGCTTTCTGGGCTTCCAGCAACCCGGCAATGTGCTCCAGTACGCCGGCGATCTCTTTGTTGCTGATGGTTGCGGCTACCATGTTTGCAATTTTTTGTTGTATGATCTTGCGTAACTGGTATAATTTATGATAAAAAGAGGTGAAAAGCAATGATTTTTGTCAACAATTTGTTTTACCTGAGGTACTTTCGGCCTGTTGAGGGCAGCCTCTGGCCACCCTGCTACGGCCCGGTTGAGCCCTTCGGTAAAGGAGGGAAATTGAGCAGGGAAGAGCTGGGGGGTGTTTCAAACAGAGAATGCCAATTTCGGGGCGAACATTGCGGGACGTTCCCCGGAGGCGGGCTGCTGCTTTTCCACTGGCCATCAGGTTCCGCCAGGCGACAGTGGAAAAGCAGCAGAAAAAAACTCACGGCATACCCACGCAAGGCGTAAAGCGCAGGCTGCTCTTCTTATAGTCATTACTCTCCTTCACGCAGCGGCAGTTCAGGCCCATGGTTTTGTCCGTATTCATAATGGTTTCGACAGACCTGCCGGCCTTGCGGAAGAGGAAAGAGCCGGCCTGGGCGCCGTTGGGCGTGTACTCATTCCAGCACCAGAAGCCGGCGGCCTGCCCTTCCTCGGTAGTGGCCATGCCGGGCGTCCACTGGAAGCCCGTAAATTCCAGGTTGAACTCGCAGTTGCGGGGGTCATTGCTGGAAAGGTAGGTATAAGCTTTGTCGGGATTGCTGTAGAACTCGCGGATGAGGTGCTCCACTTCCTGTGTGCAGGGCAGGCGCCAGCCGGCAGGGCAGGCGGCGCGGGCCTGCTGCCAGTTGACGAAGCCGTTCTTGTTCATGTTCTCCGCCGTCCACCAGAGCGGGCCCAGTTTAATGGCCCTGAATTTCCGGTTGCCGGCGGTGAAGGCCTGGCAGGTACGGCTGGAAGCGGGCGCGGCCTTCTTACTGGCGGCCGCCGTAGCTGCCGGCGTTTTGCTTCCGGGCGGCTCGCCTGCGGCCGGAGTGCGGCCGGCGGTTTCTTCCATGCTGGCCGGCACGCCCTTTTCCAGTGCCTGGCGGAATGCCTCGTAACATTTGCCCTCCGGGCCGTACTTATCCATGTAACGCAGATAGGCCTCCTCGCGGTCGGCGGCCCGCTGAGCAGCTTCGCAGTCGTAGGTGTCGAGATAAGAATGGCATTCTTCGTAGCAGATGCCCGCCTGCCCGAAGTCCTCTTTGTAGAGGCGGCAATTTTCCGCTTTTCTATCGGGAAAGCGCTGTATCTGTTCGCAGGCCACAGAGTCGAGCAGCCGGAACATTTCCTGATAACGGGGGGTGCGGGCGTTGGCCTCGTATTTGTCGATATAAGCCTTCAGCAATTCGTAGGTACGGATGCGCCTGGCGTTTTCGTAATCGACAGCCTCGGTGCAGTCCTCATAACAGGGCGCGCCGGCGAAGCCGCTCTTGCCCAGGTATTTGCGGCAGGCATCGGCCCTGGCCGCCTCGTCCCTGGAGCTGAGCAGGGAACAGCGCACCTGGTTGGACAGCCAGTTGCGGGTTGCGGGGATCAGGAAGAAGAGCAGGATCAGGCCGACGGGGATCAGCCAGGCAAGGTTGTTCCTGATAAATGAGCCAATCTGGTTTTCCCGTTCAGGCTGGCCCTGAGGCTGGATCGGTTGGTTTTGTTCTGACATGTTGTGGGGACGGTTTGTTTAACAGTGTTAAGGGCCGGCGCTGCTGGCAAACCGCGCCGGGCCATGTCAGAGACCAATTTACGGGAAATGTTGGAAAAGGCCAAGTAATGGGAGGGTTATGAAGTTTGTTACATCACAAATCAGAAACCAGAAACCAGGAGATAGGAGATAGAACCCAGCCCGCCCCGCTGCACCCTGCCGGGTAAAAACCCAGAAACCTCTTCAACCCTCTTCCTTTCCTGTCTACCTCTCCAACTGCTCTACCACCAGTTCCGCCGCCGCCGCGCCGGAATTCTGTTGTTGCCCGGTGATCAGGTTGCCGTCCGCAATGGCGTAGGACGAAAAGGGCGCCGCTACCCTGAAGGTAGTGCCGGCGATCTTCCTGGCTTCCGCCTCGATGCGGTAGGGCTGTATCCTCATACCCACGGCCTGGTCGGCATATTCCTCTTCGGCATCGGCGAAGCCGGTCCAGGCCTTGCCCTTTACCAGCAGTTCGCCGTTCGACCCTCTGGCCTCCAGCAGCAGGGTAGTGGAATGGCAGACAGCCGCGCTGGGTTTGCCGGCCTCATAGAAAGCGGCGAACAGCTTTTCAAGGGCCTTATTACCGCGGTAGGTGTACATCGGGCCCTGGCCGCCAACCAGGAAGATGGCGTCGTAATCGTCGGGGTTGACATCCGACAGCCTGCGGGTGTTCTCCAGCATCTTGTTGAACCATTCCTGCTGCATATACCCCAGGGAAATGACGTCGTGGGCCGAATAGCCGCTCGCATCGGTGGGGTTGGAGTAGCCGTCCATCTCCAGTTTGCCGCCTTCGGTGGATACCAGTTCTACCTCATACCCTGCCTCCTGAAATACCCGAAGGGGGTGCGTCAGTTCGGCTGCCCAGAAGCCGATCGGCCATCCCGTCTGTTTGGAAACGGCAGGGCTGCTGGCCACCATCAGAACCTTGCCTTTGGAAGGGGCCCCGTGAGGGTGTACATAACGCTGAACTTCTTTTATCGCGCTCATTTTTCTGAATTTAATGGTATCGGAATTATTTTTTTTCCTGGAAACCTGAGCAAAAATAAAGGCCATACCTACTTTTGTCTATATACTGGCAGATAAGTATGATACTAACTTTTAAGAAAGTAAATTGATAATCAAATCATTACAAGATGCCTGACTTCATTTACAAAGGGAAAGTGTACTACAATCCGGTAGAGTTCGCCATGGACCGGGTAGGCGGCACCTGGAAGATGCCCATCCTGTGGCGCCTGAAGGACAAGGTGTACCGCTACACCGAGCTGAAGCGCTCCATAAAGCACATCTCCGACAAGATGCTCACCACCCAGCTGCGGGAGTTGGAACAAGACGGCTTCGTACACCGGGAAGTGTACCCGGTCGTTCCGCCGAAGACGGAATACAGTATTACGGAGAAGGGCAGGCTGGCGATCCCCATTGTGGAAGCGTTGAGGAATTTCGGGATCGGGTTGATGGAGATCGAGGGTATTGATGTGGGCCATTATAAGTGAGGCCGTAAGGCCTTGAAACAATGTAAAGCGTTTTCCGTACAATACAAATTAAACGATTGCCAGAGGGCGCCCCTTCAAAAAAGAACAGTGGGTTTTATACCCCACAACCCTGCCTGCTGGCTCTGATACAAACCTTCTTTTACTGCTACCTCACTACGGATGACGCAGGCTCCCCCTGCCCTTACGCGCCTGTGGATTTGTTATCCTTGCCGCAATAGCGCCGGAGTTCCCTGTTGTAGCTCCGGCAGTTGCTTTTGAAGGTTGTTGTTTCCCGGAAAGTGTTATTTGCATATCATAATCCCGGCCGCGGCATTGCTGTCCGGCCACTATTGAAAAGGAGGAAAATGAAAAAACCGAAAACACTTCTTTTTAAAGCTCTCAAATGGATTTCCACAGGAGCCTTGTCCGTTTATTTTTTCATCGTCCTGATCTTCGGGTTCAGGGATTCGGACGGCAATATCGGCATCCGCTATTTCCACCTGCCCGGCTGGGAGGCTCTGGACAAGAGAATAGAAACCAATCTGGACGGCATTGACGGGCCCTATCTGTTCGGGCAAAGCCTGTATCAGGTCAACGAGTGCAACGAGATCATATGCCGAACCATCAGGCGGAACGACCCCATTCGGGTTACGGTAAATAATGAGGAGGCCGACGAATTCTTTGTCCGTTTGAAATCCTGCTATGAGAAGGAAGAGGCCGTTTATTCACAGCCGTCGAAGCTCATTGCCATATCGGATATCGAAGGCAATTTCAATGCCTTTCAAAGCTTCCTGCTCTGCAATGAAGTGATGGACACCAATTACAACTGGACGTTCGGCAATGGCCATCTGGTACTGCTGGGCGACTTTGTGGACAGGGGCGAGGATGCGATCCAGGTATTGTGGCTGGCATACAGCCTGGAGGGAAAAGCGGAAGAGCAGGGTGGGAAGGTACACTTTATCCTCGGCAACCACGAGGCCAGGCACATTCAGGGGCAATCCGGATTCGTCAGTGAAAAATATATCAGGGCGGCCCAGGAGATCAGCGGGGAGCAGGACTGGGAGAAGGCCCTGCGGTTCGTCTTTTCGGAAAGTTCCGAGCTGGGCAGATGGCTGAGGACGAAAAATGCGGTGGAAAAAATCGGCGGCTACCTCTTTACCCATGCCGGGCTGAGCCCCGATATTGCAGGACTTGGCCTATCCATTTATGAGATCAACGATATCATACGGAAAAACATAGACAAAGACCTGTACCATCACCCGGGCAGCGATGAAACGGCCAACTTCCTGCTGGGAAAAACCGGCCCTCTCTGGTACAGCGGCCTGGCCCGTAACTACAAATACTATGACAAGGCTTCAGAAAATGAAGTGGACGAGATTTTATGTTATTTCGAAGCCGGGAAAATAGTGGTCGGCCACGTGGTGGTGGAGGAGGTCACCACGGACTATGACGGAAAACTGATAAAAATTGACCTCAAGCACGGAGAGGAGAAGTGCTCCGGAAAGACTAAAGGCCTGCTGATCGAAGACCGGGCAGTGTACGAAATCGATGATATGGGAAACCGGGGCGTTTTGTGACGGGCTTTCCTGTTTATTTGTTATTTTTATAATAATATTGCGCTGTTTACCTGGCTTTTGATGTGCAATTAGAGCCAAAATGAAAACGACGTCAGAAAAAATCCGGAGATCATTACTCCTGCTGTTTCTCCTCACCGGCCTTTCATGCTCCCGCCCCGAGCCGGAAGCCGGCTTTTACTACTGGAAGTCCACTTTTAAGTTGTCGGAAGCCGAGCGGCAGGCGCTCGACAGCCTGGCGGTGAGGCGCCTGTACGTAAAATTCCTGGATGTGGATGTAGAGGGGGGCGGCGCCGTACCCAGGGCGCCGGTACGTTTCGCAGGCGGCATTCCGGCCGGCTATGAGATCGTGCCCTGTGTTTTCATCACCAACCGCACGTTTCAAAGTAAACAGAATCCTGAAAAGCTGGCGGATCAGGCCTGGGATTACCTGCAGCAGATCAACGCGCGTTACGGCCTGGCGCCTGCCGAATACCAGTTCGATTGCGACTGGAGCCCTTCCACCCGCGAAGCCTATTTCGCTTTCCTCCGCCGCATCAACCGCCTGAAGGGCAGGGCGGCGGTTTCCGCCACCATCCGCCTGCACCAGTTCCGCTATCCGGATCAGACGGGGGCGCCGCCCGTGGACAAAGGAACGCTCATGTATTACAATATGGGCAATATCGGAGACGTTCAGGAAAACAACAGCCTGCTGGACAACCAAAAGGGGTTTGCCTATCTGGCGGATACGGACTACGCCCTGCCGCTGGATGTCGCCCTGCCCATTTTTTCCTGGGTTTTAGCCTATCGCCTTGGCGAACTGGCGGTGATCATCAACCTCGCGGACCAGGAAAAACTGGACACCGAGCCGCATCTGGAAAAAATAGGCCAGACAGTGTACCAGGTGAAGGAAAACTTCTATTTTGAAGGCCATTATCTCAATGAAGGAGACCTGTTGCGCTTCGAATACCCTGACCGCCAGAGCCTCGAAGAAGCAGCGGGCAGGCTCCGAAAAATCAAAAGTGCAAGTGGACGCATCCTCTTTTTTCACCTCGACGAGAGCTTTACGGAAAACTATCCCCCTGATTTTTTGCGCAAGCTTATTGGCAGGTTTTAGTTTTCTGGCCCTGCCTCAGCCGGCCCGGGCCTGCGGGCCGATCGACTATTCCTATCATTACTTCAACCTCTTTGTCCCGGAATGGCTGTTCGGCCAGGAGTACAGCCCCGCCTTTTTCACCACCAACGACTACCAGCACATCTGGGGGCAGCCCGATTACAGCGGCGATAACCTGGATTCCTGGATGGGCTTCTTTCAGCATCGCGTCGGCCGCGAAGCACTGGAGCGGGTGCTCACCAACCGCTATACCGAAAACTATGGGGAAGTAGAACGCACGGCGCTCATTCGCTCCATATTGTTCAAGGATTCCGGCCTGCCGCCCGGCCAGGTGAAGGCCAGCCAGGATTACCTGCTGCTGGCGCTGGAGATCGAAAAGCTGGCCAATAAGGAGGAACAGCGGTGGTACTACGAGCCCGATACGCTGAATGAGGAACAGGCCGCCGCCATGATCGGCCGCCTGGAGGCCGCCATGAAGAATGAACGCCATCCCTTCCTGAAGGAGCGCTATGCTTTCCAACTGGTCAAAAGCTACCGCTACAACGGCCAGCCTGCCAAGGCCATCGAAACCTTCAACACCTGCTTCAAAAGCGGAAAACCGGGCAGCC
>CAZAXA010000267.1:0-8557 GCA_964488965.1 uncultured Phaeodactylibacter sp.
AATGATCTCAAAAGCCTGTTCCAGCCGGCGCCCTTCCTGGTCAACCAGTGTCAGCAGGTGTTTGCCCTCCCCGGGCGCCAGTTCAAAGCTGTGAAAGGTGTGGGTGCTGCCCAGATATTCATTGTCGATATGCCAGTAGATGGTGGCGCCGGGCGAGCGGTGGGCTACGGTAAAGACGGTTTTGGACAATTTGCCGTCCAGCCCGGTAGGAACATAGATGCGCGTTGGATATTTGGGGTAGATCAACTCCATATTGGGCAGGGCGGCATTATCGGAACAGCCGGGCCGGAAGGGAGGCAGCGGAAGGTAGCCGGGATGCCTGGCCTTGTAAAAATGCTCTTCGGCCGGCGGCAGGACGAACCAGGCCCTTTGCTGCATGTTGCCGGGCAGTTCACAGCCGGCGTGTACTCTCCACTGCAGGCTGGCGTCGAGAAAAATAAGCTGATGATAGGGGCATGCCTTCACCCGGATGCCGGCCGAGGGCGCCCAGGCCGTATCCACCGGGCAGATGTCCAAAGGGCGGTAACCGCTTTCCCGGCATACCGGCAGCCGCATCATATCGTCATAAGGAGGGCGGAACCAGGCCCCGTCGCCGGGCAGGCGGTTGAAGATATCGAAAAGCACAGGAGCGGCGGCCATGACGCCAACCAGGCCGGGGCGGCCCTCCCCGTCGGCATTGCCTGCCCACACGCCTACGGCATAACGGGGGGTGACCCCCACTGCCCAGGCGTCCCGGAAACCGAAGCTGGTTCCCGTTTTCCAGGCCAGGCGGCGGCTCGAAGAAAAACGTTCCCATTCTCCCTCCGAATTAGGGCGCTCCAGTTCCTGCATGGCGTCGAAGGTGAACCAGGCCGCTCCGGCGCTGATATGGCTGGGCGCGTCCTGCAGGCGCCCTTGCCTTTCGGGGCCGGCAGCCTGAAGCAAATAGGCGGGCGGGCGAAAATCGCCGGCATCATAGCGGGCATCGTATTCCGGAAAGTGCTTCAGCGCCCGCGCCATGCAGGTATAGGCGTTGGTAATATCCCAGAGCGTCCCTTCGGCTCCTCCCAGCGCCAGGGTCAAGCCATAGTGGGCCGGCGGGCGGTTGATGGTGCTCAGGCCCAGTTTTTTCAGGTTGAAATGGAATTTTTCCAGGCCGTATTGCTGAAGCATTTGCACCATGGGGACGTTGAGCGAGCGTATCAGCGCCAGGCGGGCCGTTACGGCGCCGTCGTAGTCCTCGTGGTAGTTCTCCGGGCGGTAGCCGCTCAGCTGCATGGGAATGTCGGGCGCCAGGCTCTGGGGAAGGATTTGCCCTTCCTGCAGCATCAGGGCATAGAGGAAGGGTTTGAGGATGCTGCCGGTGCTGCGCGGCGCCCGGATAACATCCACCTGTTCGCCATGCTCTTCGCCGGCGCCGATCACATTGCCCACATATGCCAGCACTTCGCCGGTTTCCACATCCAGCACCAGGGCCGCCAGGTTGTGCACCTCGCTGCCCCGGAGCCGCTGCTGATGGAACTCCAGGATGCCTGTTACCTGCCGTTGTATGGACTGGTTCAGCGTGGTGCGGATGCGGGAGCGGCGGGAACGCCCCGTAGCCACATATTCCTGACAGGCGCGGCCGAGCAGGTGCGGGGCCAGGCTCGGCAGGAGGTGGGGCTCATCGGGCAGGGCCTCTTCCATGGCCAGTTCGCAGGTGAAGGCGTCGATACGGCCGGCTTCGCGCAGCCGTTGCAGCAGGCGGTTGCGCTTGGCCAGCAGGGCTTCCCGGTTGCGGCCGGGGTGGATGAGCGCCGGGCTGTTGGGCAGCACCGCCAACATGGCCGCTTCCGCCCAGGACAACAGATGAGGGCCTTTACCAAAATACCGCCAGGCGGCTGCCTCCAGGCCTACCACATTGCCGCCAAAGGGGGCGTGGGAGGCATAGAGGGCCAGGATATGCTCCTTGCTGTAGCCCAGCTCCAGGCGGGTGGCCATTACGATCTCGACGGCCTTCTGCCAGAGGGTGCGCGGAGGATTGTTCCGGGCCATGCGGATCACCTGCATGCTCAGGGTGCTGCCTCCGCTGACGACCCCGCCGCTGCGGATGTTCTGCAGCAACGCCCGCCCCAGCCCGACGGGGTCCACGCCGGGATGGTAGTAAAAACGCCGGTCTTCGAACTCCAGCAGGGCCGCTTCGAACTTGCGGGGGACGCTGTCGATCTCCGGAAAACGCCACTGGCCATCGGCGGCAATGCGGGCGCCCAGCAACTGGCCCTCACGGCTCTCCAGCACCATACAGGTGGGAACGTCAAAGAGGGGGCGGGGCAGGCAAAAGGCATAGGCCAGCAGGGCGAACCCCACGGCCGCCGCCGACACGCGGGGATGTTTTTTAACCAGGAGGTGATATACGCTCTTCAACCCGTGTAGTTGTTGTTCATACACATCCATTTCTTTCAGTAACGCCATTACAAGCCCTGCTGTTGCCCGATATCAGCCTGCCTCTGATCCTGGCGGCACAGAAAGGTTATTTCACTTTCCCGAAAATCCATCCGATGACGCCCCCGGCCACTGCGCCGGCGATGGTGTTGCCGACAAGGTCGAACGGCAGCCAGCTCCAGGTGTATGCCTTATAGGTCGAAGCTGTGTAAATGCCATACCATAAAGTAATGAAAAAAGTGATCCAGGCGCCGGCAACGATGCCGCTCCGGAAAGTGCCGGCCCCGAATTTGTAAATGACAATGGCCATAAAAAGGCACTGCACCAGGCTGGCAGCTACCCACCACATCATATTCATCTCTTTGAGGCAGGCGGCGTTATCCTGCATCCACTTTTCGGCCGTGCTGCCCAGAAGGCCGGCGAAAAATATGCCGGTGACAAGCATGCTTGCTACGGCGCCGCCCAGGGTTCCGAGAATGATCTTCTTTTCCATATTTAAAGATTTGAGTTAGTGATTTATAATAAAGCCGGGTTCTGCCCGGCTAATCCGGCCGGGATGCTACTGTGCCGAGGCCGTCAGATTGTTTTCAACAGCAGGCAGGGTTTGCAGGTAGGCCCATATGGCGCGCACCTCCTCATCGGAGAGCTGGGCAAAGCGCGGCATCTGGGGTTTGAGGATGGCGCCGTCCTTTCTGACGCCGCCCTTCACGGCGGCCAGGAACTGCTCTTCCGTCCAGGCGCCCAGGCCGTACGCTTTGCTGGGGGTGAGGTTGGCTGACAGGGCCGTTTCGAAGTTTTCATCCGGCACGGGGTTCCCGCCGGCAAAGTATCCGGGAGACTTTTCGGGTTCGAGGGGATTGTAGGTTTCGAAGCTGGAGGAATGGCAACTGGCGCACTCATACATGTCGGTAGCGAGGTATCTGCCATAGGCCGCCTGATCGGAAGCCGGCGGCGCGGCGATGGGTTTTCCGTCGTAAGGCAGAGGCTTGTACATATTCAGCAGGATAAAGGCTTTCACTATGGCTGAAGAAATATACTCGGGCGCCGGGTGTTCTGCCTCCGAAGGCTGCATGATATCCGCATCGGAACGCAGGTAGGCGACGAGGGCCCCGAGATGTTCATCCGACAGCCTGGGATGGGCCATCATATTGCCTACATAACGCCCTTCCCGGTTAATGCCGGTGCGCATGAGGTAAGCCAGTTCGCCGTCGGTGTAACGGCCGATGCCTTTGGCAGGGTGCTGAGTAATGTTGGCCGACCACATTTCCCCGAAGGGGTCTTCCGGGCGGTTGAAGAGGCGGCCGCTCATTTTGCCGTCGTCGCCGAGATGGCAGTGGGCGCATACGATCTCCGCCATCTTTTTACCCTGGGCGAGGCTCAGGGAATCGGCGGGCAGTTTCACCGTCGGCGGGTCGACCGGAAATGTCTTCATAGGTGTCAGCGCGGCATAGCCCAGCAGGGCGGCTACGGCGAGCACAAGGGCGCCGAGGGTGATGCCGAGGAATTTCAACATTTTTTTCATGGCTTGCAATTTTGCTGGTGAACAGGGGGTTCGGGCCTCGATCGAAAAGCAGGTGTCGCCCTCCTTTCAGGCACGGAGCAAAGATGCAGGCCAGTCCGGGCGGAAGCGTATCAAATTGGATGCAAAGGACATCAATTTTGTTGCGGCCGGTATCCTATACCTCTCCCGGCGTCGCGCCGAAGTAGTCTTTGAAGCACTTGATGAAGTAGGCCGGCGAGCTGAAGCCGCAGAGGTAGGCGGCCTCCGAGACGGTGGCGGCCCTTTTTTCGAGCAATTGCCGGGCCCTTTCCAGGCGCATGTTGCGGATGGCCTCGTTGGGGGAGAAGCCGGTGAGGGCAGAGAGCTTGCGGTACAGCTGGCTGCGGCTCATGCCGATCTTATTGCCGAGTTCCACCACGCTGAAATGTTCATCGTCGAGGTTGGCCTCTACTATGTCGCGGACCTTTTGCAGGAAGACGGCGTCCATGCTATCGGCCTGTACTTCGGCAGGCGTAAAAGCATGGAGGGCGCGGCGGTAGCGCTCCTGGAGTTTTTTTCTTTGAGCGATGAGGTTGCCGGCCCTTACCTGCAGTTCGCGGGCGTCAAATGGCTTCACCAGATAGTCGTCGGCGCCGGTTTGCAGCCCTGCCAGTTTGTCGGCCTGTTCGGCCCTGGCGGTCAGCATGATAATGGGAATATGGCTGGTCTTTTCATTGGTTTTCAGGCTGCGGCAAAATTCCATGCCGTCCATCTCCGGCATCATCAGGTCGGTGATGATGAGGTCGGGGGTCATGGCCATGGCCTTCTCCAGGGCGAGCCTGCCGTTTTCCGCTTCGACGACCTGATACTGCCTCCCCATCGTCTCAGCGATGTAGGAGCGCAGCTCGGCGTTGTCTTCCGCCAGCAGCAGGAGGGGCATGCCGGAAGCAGGAGGGCCGATGCTGAAGGCAGGGCGCTGCCGGAGCGCCGGCCCGCCGGGAAGAGCCCTTCCGGATGCGGCGGGAGCGGAGGCGGGCGCCGCGACGATCTCTTCTTCTTTGAAGGACGCCCGGCTCACCGCCAGCGTCACGGTAAAGGAAGCCCCCCGGCCTTCCCCGCTTTCCACGCTGATGCCGCCGCCGTGCAGTTCCGCCAGTTGGCGGGCCAGGGCCAGGCCGATGCCCGTGCCGCCGTCGCCCCCCGGCGCCTGATAAAAGCGGTCGAACAGGTACGGCAGGTGCGCTGCCGGGATGCCTATGCCCGTATCGCTCACCACGATCCGCGCCAGGCTATCCGCCAGGCTGAGGCGCACGGATACTTTTCCGCCTTCGCCTGTGAATTTGAACGCGTTGGAGATCAGGTTGGCCAGCACCTTCTCCACCTTGTCCCGGTCGAAAAAACAAACAAGGGGGGGCTCCGGCACAAGAATCTCAAGTTCTACCTGCTGCCGGGCCGCCAGGCTCTCGAAAGACCCGGCCACGGCGCTGATGAAGCGGCCCAGGTCTCCTTCCGACACTTCCGGTTTGAGCTTGCCGCTTTCCAGTTTCGACAAGTCCAGCAACTGGTTGACCAGGCTGAGCAGGCGCCTGCTGTTGCGGTGGATGATGCGGTAATACTTCTGGTGATCCCCCTGAAAAGAGCCGTCCATCATTTGCTCCAGGGGGCTGATGATGAGCGTCAGGGGGGTGCGGAACTCGTGGCTGATGTTGGCAAAGAAGGCCGATTTCATAGCGTCCATTTCCCGCAGCTTATTTGCCTCGGCCTGTTCCAGGCCGGCGGCAAGCTCGGCTTCTTTTTGCCGGATGCGTTGTTTGCTGCGCCAATACTGGAAGAAGGCGGCCAGCAACAATGCGGCGACGGCAGTTCCAAAGAGGATCGCCCTTTTCTGGGCGGCCTCGCGCTCGATCTGCAGTTGCTGCCTGGCCAGCAGGGCCTCTTTCTGCTCCACTTCATATTTCGCCTCCACCCCGGCAATGGCTTCCAGCTTTTCCTTGTTGAACAGGGAGTCGTCGAGCACCATATACTTTTTGAACCAGAAGAGCGCCTGCCGGTAGTCGCCCATGGACTCATAAATATTGGCGAAATTCTCGTAATATACCTCCAGAGGCTCCAGCAGCTGCAGTTCCTCCATAATGGCGTACCCCTGCCGGTTGGCCTCGAGGGCCTGCGCCAGTTCGCCCTTGCGCCAAAGAGCCCCGGAAAGGTTGGCATAGGGATACACCAGGTTGGATCGCCGGTTCGCTTCAGACAGCAGGCCGATCGACATCCGGCCCATCGCTATGGCCTTGTCCGGATCCTTCTTTTCCAGCCAGAGGTGGCTGAGGCTCCCCGCCAGCACGCCGGCGAAGAACTTGTTCCCGCTTTGCTGCGCCAGTTCCAGCCCCCGTTGCGCGTATTCGATGGCCTTGTCGAAGTCGCCCTTTCCGTTATAGGCCACCGACAGGTTATTGTAGGTGACAATGGCGCTTTTTTCGCCCTCCGGCAGGCTCAGGCGGATGGCAAGCGCCTTTTCGAGATACCCGATGGCCTTTTCGGGAGCTTTGGCATCGCTGAACACGTTGCCGATGTTGGCGTAAGCCGACGCCAGTTCCTTCTGGTTGCCAAGCTGTTCTTTTATGCGGGCCGACTGCATCAGGTAAACGATGGCGCTGTCGTTGCGCAGCAGGTTGTGAAAGCAATTGCCGAGGGAGTTGAGGGCCTTGCCCTGCAGTTCCAGGTCGTCCGTTTGCATAGCTATTTCCAGCTCCCGGCGGTGGTGCGGCAGTGCCTCCTGGAATTTCCCCTGTTCGGTGTAGGCCAGCCCTCGCAGGTATTCCGCCCGTGCCAGGCCTTTACGGCTGCCGGCCTTCCCGGCCATTTGCTCCAGGGTGTCGGCACAGGCCAGCCCGGCTTCCGGCCGTTCCTGGAGCCGCAGATAGGCCCATTCGTAGTACAGGCCGGCCTTTTCCAGCGGCCTTTTCTCCTGCTGAAAAGCACGGCGGAGGCTGTCGGCAGCAGTCGGCTGGGCAGAAAGGAAGACAGGGGGGAGCAGCAAGAAGAAAAGAAGGCGGCAATTTCGCAGCATGTCGGTAGAATTTGCCAATAGTTGATCTGCTACAAAACCAAAATTATCATGGCTGTCATATCCGGCCAGGGGCAGTGGCCAATTAGCGCCATCCGCGCCAAATGTCGGCGAAAGAGGTGAGATTTGAAATAGGCAGGATATTTTTATGCCGCCTGTTTTCTGTTTTTCCGGCCAATGCGCCGGGTTTACCTGATCCAGACCAGGTAGACGAAAAACAATGCCGTCAGTATGCCCAGGGCGTACATCACCATCTGAAAGGCAGTTAAGAAGCGATAGTGCCGGGCCTGGTATTGAGAGTACTCGCCGTCAAGCGTAGTTTTCAGTTCCTTTTTCTCCTTATAGATGTAGGCCAGGCGGAAGAGTACCACCAGGAAAAACAGCGGCAAACCGAGTTTAAAGATAAGGCCAAGGCTCATAGTAGTAATGTTTGCGGCTTTGCTAAGGGGTAACGGAAATTTCTACAATATACGAACATCTATTTTTTCTGCAAAACCTCTTCCATTCTCTTCAGTATCTCCTGCCCGCGCCGGGAGTAGCGGGAAAGGGAAAATGCCGGCTTTCCCGTTTTCGACATGGCCAGCAGCACGAAGTTATCCGCCAGGATTTCATCCGGATGGATGATGTAGCCGGTATTGTCGCCAACCTGGGCAAAATAAGCGGGAAGCTGAGCAGGGGGCGGCAGGGGGCTGCGGTAGCCGCCCTCGACGGACACCCGGTATTCTCCGTCCGTTTTCAGTACGGGATAGAGGCGAAACTCCAGGTAATCAAAGAAGTGTGGCAAGGCGGGGGTGTAATCGGGCCGGCCGGAAACGATAAGCGGTATGGCCTGCGCCGGCAGGCTATCCTCCGGGGCCTTTAGGGTGATGGCGTAATTCAGGCTGATCCCGTCGGGGTTGAGCAGCAGGCGCCGGGCCAGGCTGTCGGGAAAGGACAGCGGCAGCGGCAAGGGGCTGAAGCCGATCAGACGGTACAGCGCTTCCCGCTGCTCAGGGTGATAACGGGAATAAATGTGGAATACTTCGTGCAGCATCACCTGTACGAGGCTTTCCAGATTGTCTTCGTAAAGCTCATTTTCGGGTATGACGACGCAGTTTTCCCGCGTATAAAAAACGGAGGGCCCGTAGTGCCGCCCCCTGGTTTTGATGAGGCGGGCCGAAGCCGGGAAAAGGGCGGGCTGCAATTGCCTGCTGAGCTCAAAGGCCGGCTGAAAAGCCCGCTTCAGCAGTTCCTCCTCCTGCGGGCTGAAGCCTTCCACATCGCGCTGCAGAAAGCTGCGGTACTCCCGGAGGATGGTTTCCCGTTCTACCCCGCCTGCCAAAGGCCTGCCCATCTGAAGGGCCATATCCAGGGGGGTGATCTTTTCGAAGAACCCTTCCGCCTCGTCCCGCACTATGGCCTGTGCCGCCGACAGGCTGTCCAGAAATTCCAGCCGGTGCTGAGGCGACAGGCGGACGGACGGCCGGGAAGCCTGCTGCCGGCAGCTGCTCAGGGCCAGGAGGAGCAGGGTGAAGCAGAGCGCGCACAGGGCCCTGCCCTGCATTTGGATATCCGACGAAAGCCCCTGCTGGCGGCAGCGCTCCTTCCGTGAAAAGGCAAAGGCCGGGCGCGGGGGC
>CAZAXA010000268.1:0-8554 GCA_964488965.1 uncultured Phaeodactylibacter sp.
GTGGTGGCGCGCCGGTATATGAAAAGACAGGTAAATGGCGTCGACCGGCACATTGGCCTCGTTCACCCGGCGTTCGAGGCGCTTCTGCGGAGGCTCCTGGGGCAGCTTCCTCTCCTGCACAGTGCCGGCAGGGATATCTCCGAACCATTTTTCCACCAGTTTGCGGGTTTCGCGGGCCCTGACATTGCCGGCAATAGTCAGGATGGCATTATTGGGCCGGTAGTACCTGTAGAAAAAATCCCGCACATCATTCATGGTAGCATCCTCTACGTGTTTGGGTACCTTACCAATGGTGGGCCAGCGGTAAGGGTGCACTTTGTAAGCCATATCTGCAATATGATGCCACACATCTCCATAGGGTTCATTGAGGCAGGTCTCCTTGAACTCCTCCACTACCACTTTGCGCTGGACTTCCAGGACTTTGTCGTCGAAGTTGAGGCTCATCATGCGGTCTGACTCCAGCCAAAGGGCGACCTCCAGGTTCTCAGCAGGAAGGATATCGTAAAAATTGGTGATGTCATTGTTGGTAAAGGCATTGTTCTCGCCTCCGGCCATCTGTATGGGCGTGTCGAAGTCCGGGATGTTGGCAGAGCCGCCAAACATCAGATGTTCAAAAAGGTGGGCAAAGCCGGTCTTATCCGGCGATTCATCCCGCGCCCCTACATTGTACAACAAGTTGACGGCTGCCATAGGGGTGCTGTCATCTTCGTGAATGAGAACGGCCAGGCCATTGCTCAGCACGAATC
This sequence comes from uncultured Phaeodactylibacter sp., assembly GCA_964488965.1. Taxonomy (GTDB): domain Bacteria; phylum Bacteroidota; class Bacteroidia; order Chitinophagales; family Saprospiraceae; genus JACJXW01. Next base: position 747 of record CAZAXA010000268.1, read on the forward strand.
TTTCGAATCTTATCACGATACGGCAATTTTTTTTAGTTCTACCGCTTCATTAAACGATAGTAAGCGCACTTCTGCAAATGTAATAAAAACGGCCTCCTTTGACAAAAATCGGTACGCCGTGCACCAAAATAGAACGCCTTTGCATCTATCTGGTTGAATTCGTTGAAAAAAATCTTCATCGGGCCCGATGGCGAGTTTAAGTAGTCATTAAAAACCGCCATCAGATGAAAAGACAAGACATCTCCCGTTTAGACAAGAACCGGGGCATCTTCCTCAAGGTGGGCCTGCTGTTCTCCCTTGCCCTGGCCATTCTGGCCATCAACTGGACTACGGCCCAGTACGAGAACCCCGAAATCTATATAGACGATATCCAGGATGAAATGATTGAGGTGGAAGCCATCCGCACCGATCAGGATTTGCCACGGCCGGCCCCGCCGCCGGTAGTGGCCCCTGCCGGTGAGATCATCCCGGTAGAGGATGTGGAATATTCGGATGCGCCGGTAAGGCCGGATATCGACCTCAGCCCGAGTTTTGCAGAATCTGCCCGGGCGCCGTATTCCCCCCCTGTCATTGTGGCTTACGAACCGCCTCCGCTTCCCGTCGTTGAGGAACCTGCGCCCAAAGGGGAGATTTTCAGGATAGTGGAAGAAATGCCCCGTTTCGGCCAGTGTGCCACCCTGCCCACAAAAGAAGAGCGCGAACGCTGTTCTGACCGGGAATTGCTCAGTTATGTTTACCAGAACATCCGTTATCCGGAGATAGCCCGCACCAGCAACATTGAAGGCTTGGTCGTCGTGCAGTTTGTCATCGAAAAAGACGGCTCCATCAGCAATGGATATATCCTGCGCGATATCGGCGGCGGCTGTGGAAAAGAGGCCCTGCGGGTGGTCAACGATATGCCACAGTGGACGCCCGGCCTGCAGCGTGGACGCCCGGTGCGCGTGCAGGTGAATTTGCCGGTGAAGTTTAGTTTGAAGTAGTCCTGCCAGCTGACAACTTCCCGTTGTCTGCCGGCTTATTACCGGGAGAAGTGAGCAGACAACTCGAAGTTGTCAGCTCACAGGGGTACACATCAATTCATAAAAGAACAAAACTCCCAAGCCTATGCAAACTCTTATTTCTACATTATTTTCCTGCCTGCTGCTGGCCCTGTCCTGTACCGTGGCTGCTCAGCCAGCACCTGGCGCTACCTCCAAATCTGAAAAAGGGCCGGAGCGCGCCGTTGGTAGGATACCGCTTCCTCCGCAGCCAGGGAAAGAACCACACACCATCACATGCCTTACTGATGAACAGCCAGGGCATCAGGTGGACGCCCGCGCCCGGCAAGCAACGCGCGCGCCAGGTTCGGGTAATATACTACATGCCTGTAAAGTTCCGCCTGGACTGCCCGGATCCGCCTTACCCGGCAGTTGCTGAAGAACCTTCGCCCGGGTGGGAAGAAGATGAAGAAAAAACGGAAAAGGCACAGGAAGCCCTTTACCCCTCGGAAGCACCCCCTTCCGGCACTCCTCTAACCTTCAAACCGGAGGGCTTCCGGCTTTTTCCCAACCCTGCTGCCGATCAGGTCAACCTGCGCTGCCAGCTTGAACCCGGCCCTGTTTCCTTGTCTGTTGTCAATGCCCTGGGCAAGGTGTTCTGGAAGGAGGAATACGAGCACTCCGGCGGCTTTTTCGAAGAGCGGGCCAACCTGGCCCAATGGCCCCCCGGCGCCTATTTTCTGCGCATCGAACAGCAGGGCGCTGTGCAAGCATATCCATTTATCAGGCAGGCACAATAACCAATAACAACCGGGAGGCCAATTCCCGCGCCATCAGTTCTGTCAGTCCCTTATTTTCCCGCTTGTTCCTGTCCGATACGTTCGGATTTTATATATTTGGAGTAGCAAAACCAGCAACCTATGGCACGCCCCGATTTCAGCAAGATACAGTTCGTCCCGAACGTTTTACGCGCCGCCTCCCACAAAGGTGAGGAATGGGAAACCCCGGAGCAAATACCTGTGCCGCCCGTTCTTTTGAAGGAAGATATCAAAGAAGTCCGCCACCTCGGTTATGCTGCCGGCCTTCCGCCTTTCCTGCGGGGCCCCTACAGTTCCATGTACACCGTCCATCCGTGGACAATCCGCCAGTATGCAGGTTTCTCGACCGCTGAAGAGAGCAACGCCTTCTACCGCCGCAACCTCGCCCAGGGCCAGAAGGGCCTGTCCGTAGCCTTCGACCTGGCGACCCACCGGGGTTACGATTCCGGGCACGAGCGCGTGGCCGGCGACGTAGGCAAGGCAGGAGTGGCCATTGACACTGTGGAAGACATGAAAATCCTCTTTGATCAAATCCCCCTGGATAAGATGTCGGTATCCATGACGATGAACGGGGCCGTCATTCCGGTGATGGCCTTTTACATCATCGCGGCGGAAGAGCAGGGCGTGAAGCCGGAGCAACTCAACGGTACTATTCAGAATGACATCCTCAAGGAATTCATGGTCCGCAATACTTATATTTACCCGCCGGGCCCTTCCATGCGGATCATCGCCGATATTTTTGAGTACACCTCCAAAAATATGCCGCGTTTCAACTCCATTAGCATCAGCGGCTACCACATGCACGAGGCGGGCGCCACGGCCGATATAGAGCTGGCCTACACCCTGGCCGATGGATTGGAGTACCTGCGCGCCGGGCTGAAGGCCGGGCTGAAGATCGACGATTTTGCGCCGCGCATTTCCTTCTTCTGGGGTATCGGCATGAACCATTTTATGGAGATTGCCAAAATGCGGGCTGCCCGCATGCTATGGGCAAAGATCGTCAAGCAGTTCAACCCGCAAAGCTCCAAGTCTATGGCCCTGCGCACCCATTGCCAGACCTCCGGCTGGAGCCTTACCGAGCAGGATCCCTTCAACAACGTAGCGCGCACCTGTATCGAAGCCCTGGCGGCAGCCCTGGGAGGCACTCAATCGTTGCATACCAATTCACTGGACGAGGCCATTGCCCTGCCGACAGACTTCTCCGCCAAGATCGCCCGTGATACGCAGCTCTACCTTCAGCAGGAAACGGACATCACCCGTGCCATTGACCCCTGGGCCGGTTCCTACTACGTGGAGTTTCTAACGGACAGGCTTGTCAAACGGGCATGGAAACACATTCAGGAGGTAGAAGAGCTGGGCGGCATGGCCAGGGCCATTGAAAACGGCCTGCCCAAGCTTCGCATCGAAGAAGCTGCCGCCCGCAAGCAGGCCCGTATTGACAGTGGCAAGGACCGGATCGTGGGCGTCAATGTTTTCCAGCTCGAAAAGGAAGACCCTATTGATATTCTGGAGGTCGACAATACTGCCGTTCGGGAGGCTCAGGTACGGCGGATCAACGAAGTGAAGGACAAACGCGATGAGCAGGCGGTCCGGGAAGCCCTGGAAGCCATCTACCGCTGCGCCGGTAGCGGGGAAGGCAACCTGCTTGACAAAGCCGTACAGGCCGCCCGGGTACGGGCCACACTCGGAGAAATCTCTTATGCCATGGAGCGCCACTTCGGCCGTTTTGTGGCACAGGCTAAGTCGGTATCCGGCGTTTACTCCAGCGAGATCAGTGCTGATGAAGATTTCAAAAAGGCCCGGCAACTGGCGGATCAGTTTGCCGTCCTGGAAGGCCGCCGCCCCCGCATTATGGTGGCAAAACTTGGGCAGGACGGCCACGACCGTGGCGCCAAGGTCATTGCCACCAGCTTTGCGGACCTCGGCTTTGACGTTGACATCGGGCCGCTCTTTCAGACGCCGGCGGAGGCTGCCCGGCAGGCCGCCGAGAATGACGTACACATCCTGGGCATCTCTTCTCTGGCCGCCGGCCATAAGACCTTAGTCCCGGAAACCATCGCTGAACTGAAAAAGATCGGAAGGGAAGACATTATGGTAGTCGTCGGCGGTGTAATTCCACATCAGGACTATGCCTTTTTGTTTGAACATGGCGTGGTAGGCGTATTCGGCCCCGGCACCAGGATCGCCAAAGCGGCCTCGCAAATCCTGGAAGTGCTGATCGAAGCGATGGAAGTTGCCGAGTAGCCCGGCTGGCCTTGCTTTCCATTGCTTAATGCCACACGCTCAGCCTGCCGTTGTGTTCGAAGGCTTTCAGTTCATTGACGAGCTGATCATTAGCGTGAGGGGTGAAGAGGGAAGTTTCGCGACGGTCGTCGAAAATCTCGACTTTCAGTTCTTTGGCGAAGGCCTTGGCCAGGTCGCCCAGGTTGCGGGCATAGCGTTCACCTTTTCCCATAGCCATGAACAAGTCGATCACCCCGGTGCGTATCATTTCGTACTTATCCACCTGCATCAGCATCTGGCGCTGGGTTTTGCCGCGTACATTTTTACCCATATGCTGCAGTTTACGGCGGAGTTTCTCCACCGAATAACCCATTACTTCAGCGCGATGCTTCCACCAATTGCTCCCGCTTCCGCCATTGCGGGCTTCATAAACCCTGAGGTGGCTCTTCTCTGCGGCTTCCTGGCAGGAGATCATACCCATGGCCTTGGCCAGCTCCAATACGTTGAGCACCTGTTCTTTGGTGAGCAGCTCGCCGTTATCCACCTGTTCTTCCAGGGAAAAAAGATACTTGGCGTATTTCTGCTTCACCTTGCTCCTGGAGTTGAGCGTGATCAGTTTGGCCAGCTCTACCGAGAGGTAATAATCCTTTACAATGGAATTCTCCCTCAACTGCCGCTTGGCAAAATCCTGCATTTTCAGTGGCTTGCGGATGCCGTCTTTAAACTCATACACATCGGTCAGCCAGTGTTTTACATTGGCGGCGTAGTGATGGTCCGGCAGTTGAAGGGCCTGGTGCAGCTGAGTCGCTGTAACCACCTTTGTTCCTTTTTTGCTGATATACACCTGAAGTGCCATGATACAGTTGCTGATGTTTACGCTTACAAATTTGCACTTTTTGTTTTAAACATGCAAATTATAAAACAAAATTTTTTGAATAAATCTGCAGCGTTTCATGCGCCTGACAAGGCCGGCCTTCAGAAAACAGCCGTATGAATTTAATTATCAACCAGTTAAAATAGGAACAATGTCCGATTCAAAGCAGTTCCAACAGCATGTTGGTTTTTATCAACAAGCGGGAAAATTTCAAAACATTTATGTTTAATCAAAAAAGTTAATGGAATAGCCTCTCTTAACGACGACCTTATAGAGGATCATATTTTGAAGTGTGAAAATGTGAACGTGAAAACCTCCGGCGTTTTGCTTACGAAGAAGGCCGGGGATTACTTTACCCCTCCACTCTTCTTATCTGTGCCCCCAGTGCCTGGAGGCGTTCATCGATGGCTTCGTAGCCGCGGTCGATCTGGTGGATATTGTGGATAATGCTTTTCCCTTTGGCGGAGAGGGCGGCGATCAGCAGGGCGACGCCGGCACGGATATCGGGCGAGCTCATTTCGATGCCGCGCAGCTGATGGCGGCGGCCGAGCCCTATGACGGTGGCCCGGTGGGGGTCGCAGAGGATGATCTGGGCGCCCATATCGATGAGCTTATCGACGAAGAAAAGGCGGCTTTCGAACATTTTCTGGTGGACCAGCACGCTGCCTTTGGCCTGGGTGGCCACCACCAGTACGATGCTCATCAGGTCGGGGGTAAAGCCTGGCCAGGGAGCGTCGTAGATGGTCATAATGGAGCCATCGATAAAGGTCTGAATTTCATAATCTTCCTGCCGGGGTATGAAGAGGCCGTCTTCCCGGAACTCCATCTGTATGCCCATGCGGTTGAAGACACGGGGAATGATGCCCAGTTCCTCTTCCCTGGCCTCGCTGATGGTAATCTCGGACTGCGTCATGGCTGCCAGGCCGATGAAGCTGCCGACCTCAATCATATCGGGCAGCAGCCGGTGCTCCGTGCCCCTCAACCGGCTGACGCCTTCGATGGTAAGCAGGTTGGAACCGATGCCGGAAATCTTTGCCCCCATGCGGTTCAGCATGCGGCACAACTGCTGGACATAGGGCTCGCAGGCGGCGTTGTAGACCTGAGTGACGCCTTCCGCCAGCACTGCCGCCATAACTACATTGGCCGTGCCGGTGACCGAAATCTCATCCATCAGAATATAGGCGCCTTTCAGGTGGGGAGCGGCCACATCATACTGAGACCGTTCGGCATTATAAGTGAAGGAGGCCCCCAGCATTTCCAGCCCGAGAAAATGGGTGTCGAGGCGGCGGCGGCCGATCTTGTCGCCTCCCGGCTTAGGCAGAATGGCCTTTCCGCAACGCCCCAGCAAAGGAGCGATGAGCATAACCGAGCCGCGGATCCGGCCGGCATTCTGGCGGAAATCGGGAGATTCGAAATAGCCCAGGTCCAGGCCTTGTGCGTGGAAGCAGTACGTTCCCTTGCCCATTTGCTCTACGGAAACACCAAGCCCGCGCAACAGGCCGAGCAGCAGGTTGACATCCAGAATGTCCGGGATGTTGGATATGGTTACCTTTTCGTCGGTCAGCAGGGTAGCGCAGATCACCTGCAGGGCTTCATTTTTGGCGCCCTGAGGCACTATCGTCCCCTGAAGCGGCGCTCCACCGACAAGCTCAAATGCGTCCGGGAACATAAAACGGCCTACTTCTTTCTGCGGTAATTGCGCCGTGGCTTGTCACCGCCTCTTCCTCCTCCGTTAGGGCCGGAGGGGTTGGGGCGTTTGCCGACAGGGCGGCGGCGGTTAGACCCCGAGAGTTTGTCAATAGCCACGCTATCGTCCAGGGAAAGCTGGCCATTGGACAATGATTCCAGGTCGCCTTTGATAATATCGTCGCTGACATAATGTTCCTTGTTCCAGGTGCGGTAAGCCAGTTTCATATAGGAGCCGATGACGGCGACGAAACCATCGCGCTTGGGCCCGGGAGGCATGGCGAGGGCTTTTTTGATGAGTTGCTGAACGTTATGGCCATAGTGGCGAAACTTGGCTTCCATGACCGGGTAAGGCACCTTTTCGGGGTGTTTCTGGCTGTCTTCCGGGCGGGGTTTCCGGCCACTGGGAGGCATTACATCCAGGTCGTACCTGGCAATGCGGAAGACGTGCTTCCACAGCCGGTCGCGGTAGTCGTCAATATTGCGGCTCTGTGGATGCATTTGTTGCATCAGGTCAACGACAGCCTCGACAAATTTCTGGCGGTAGGCCGGGTCTTCAATAGTCCTGGCATGGTTGATCAACTTCTGCACATTGCGCCCGTATTCCGGTATGATAAGGTCTTCCCGGGCGGAATTATACTCCATGCCCTCAATCATCTGATCGCTCATATTTTTACTTTTACTTATTTTCTTATTCTACGGTGACTGATTTTGCCAGGTTTCTCGGTTGGTCGACATTACAGCCCCGCATTACCGCGATGTGGTAAGAAAGCAGCTGTAAGGGGATAACCGAGAGCAGCGGCGTGAGGGGCTCTTCGGTATCAGGAATCTCGATGGCGTAGTCTGCCATCTTGCTGATGATCTCGTCTCCTTCGGTGACTACCGCGATGACCATTCCTTTCCGGGCTTTCACTTCCTGGATATTGCTGGCGATCTTGTCATAGGCGCTTTTGTTGGTGGCAATGACGATGACCGGCATTTGCTCATCGATCAGGGCGATCGGGCCGTGTTTCATTTCTGCGGCAGGATAACCCTCAGCGTGTATGTAAGAAATCTCCTTGAGTTTGAGCGCCCCTTCAAGCGCTACCGGGAAGTTGTATCCTCTTCCGAGGTAAAGCGCGTTGTGTTTGTCCTTGATTTCGCCTGCAATATACTTAATCTGTTTGTCGTATTCCAGTACCTTTTGAACTTTCTTGGGAATGATGGCCAGCTCGCTGAGCAATTGCCGGA
>CAZAXA010000269.1:0-6162 GCA_964488965.1 uncultured Phaeodactylibacter sp.
GGAGCACCTGGTGGGGCTGGCCGGCTCGGGGGCCACCGACGGGGTGGCCATGGCGCACTACGAGCTGCACGCCTGGTGCCTGCTGGTGCTGGGGTGGGTGCTGGCGCCATTTTATATGCGCTCCAAGGTCTTCACCATGCCCGAGTTCCTGGAGCGGCGCTTTTCGCCCACGGCCCGGGTGGTGCTGTCGCTGATCTCGCTGGTGGCCTACGTGCTGACCAAGGTGGCGGTGGGCATTTTTGCGGGCGGCATCGTCTTTGGGGTGCTGATGCCTGAACTCAGCTTCATGGGCATGAACAGCTTCTGGATCGGGTCTATCCTGGTCATCATCCTGACCGGGCTCTATACCATCCTGGGGGGCTTGAAGGCGGTGGCCTATACTGAGGCCATACAGACCATTATCCTGATCCTGGGTTCGGTGCTGGTCACCTGGTACGGGCTGGACGCCCTGGGCGGATGGGAGGAACTGCGGCGGGTGGCCGGCTCTGAGATGTTCAACCTCTGGAAGCCGCTCGTGCCGGCGGGAATGGAGGGCAGCTGGGCGCCGGTGAGGGGTGAAACCGAAATGGCCTGGTATTTCAACGACAACTATCCCTGGCTGGGCATGCTGCTGTGCGCTCCCATCATCGGCCTGTGGTACTGGACGACCGACCAGTACATCGTGCAGCGCACGCTGGGCGCGGCCAGCCTTACGGAGGCCCGCCGGGGTACTATCGCGGCGGCCTTCCTGAAGCTGCTGCCGGTCTTCATCTTCATCATTCCGGGCATGATCTGTTTTGCCCTGGCCGCCAGCGGAAAGATGCCGGCTATCAGCGCCGAATTGCTGGACAGCGAGGGCAAGGTTATCAACGCCAACGCACAGCAGGCCTTCCCGCTGCTGGTGGCCACGGTCTTGCCGGCAGGGGTCCGGGGGCTGGTCGTCGCCGGCCTGCTGGCAGCCCTGATGAGCTCCCTGGCCGGGGTGTTCAACGCCTCTTCCACCCTGTTCACCATGGACTTTTACTCCCGCTTCCGCCCCGGGGCGTCCGAGGCCAGCCTGGTGCGCATCGGCCGGATCGCCACGGCCGTCATGGTAGTCATCGGCCTGTTGTGGATACCGGTCATACAGGGCAGCCGGGGGTTGTACGATTACCTGCAGAGCGTGCAGGGGTACCTGGCGCCGCCCATCTTCGTGGTCTTCTTCTTCGGCGTCTTTATGAAGCGGCTGAACGCCAAAGGCTGCCTGGCGGCCCTGGGCATCGGTTTCGCCATGGGCCTGTTCCGCCTGGCCATCGATACGCCGGTGGCCCTCATGGAAGATTTTGCCTATGAGGAGGGTTCTTTCTTCTGGGTGGTCAACAACATCTTCTTCCAGTACTACAGCCTGCTCATCTTCATCGTGTGCTCCATCGTCATCGTGGCGGTAAGCTACGCCACGGAAGCGCCTTCGTATGAGCGCATCAGCGGGCTGACCTTCGGCACGATGACCGCCGAGCACCGGGCGGAGAACCGCGCCAGCTATACCAAAGGCGATGTCTTCTGGTCGGCAGTGGTGGTCGTGCTCATCCTTATGGCGTATCTGTATTTCAGGGGATAGGCTGCCGGGCGGCGTCCAGCCGGCTGCGCCATCTGTGATTCTTTAATGCTACAATTCAAAAAATGATCGACCTCAATCAATACGAAGCCTGGTTCATCACCGGCAGCCAGCACCTGTACGGTGACGAAACCCTGCGGCAGGTAAAGGCTCATTCAAAAAAAATTGCCGCCGCCCTGAACGAGTCGGAGCAGATTCCGGTAAAAGTAAAGTTTAAAGCGTTGCTTACCACGCCGGATGAGATCGTAAACTTCATCCGGGAGGCGAACACCTCCGGCAGGTGTGTTGGCCTGATCGCGTGGATGCATACCTTCTCCCCGGCAAAAATGTGGATCAACGGGTTGAAAGTACTCGGCAAGCCCATGCTGCATTTTCATACCCAGTTCAACCGGGATATCCCCTGGGGCAAGATCGATATGGATTTCATGAACCTCAACCAGTCGGCCCATGGCGGCCGCGAGTTCGGGTTTATCAATACCCGGCTGGGGCTGAACCGCAAGGTGGTAGTGGGGCACTGGAAGGATGAAGCGGCCCGCGCCCGCATTGGCATATGGACGCGGGCCGCCGCCGCCTGGGCGGATATGCAGGGCATGAAAGTCGCCCGCTTTGGCGACAACATGCGGGAGGTGGCCGTCACGGAAGGGAATAAGGCCTCGGCCCAGATACAGTTCGGCTTTTCAGTGAACGGCTACGGCATGGGCGACCTGGCAGGCAGGGTAAAGGCCGCTACGGATAAGGCCGTCGATCAGCTGGCGCAGGCCTATGAGGATGAATACGAACTGGCCAAGCCGCTGCGCAAGGGCGGAAAAAAGCGCGCCTCGCTTCGGGAGGCCGCCCGCATCGAGATCGGGCTGCGCGCCTTCCTGGAAGAGGGAGGCTTCACGGCCTTTACCGATACCTTCGAGAACCTGCACGGGCTGGAACAGTTGCCGGGCATCGCCGTTCAGCGCCTGATGGCCGACGGCTACGGCTTCGGAGCGGAAGGAGACTGGAAAACGGCGGCGCTGGTGCGCTGCATGAAAGTGATGGGGGCCGGCCTTCCGGGCGGCAACTCCTTCATGGAAGATTACACCTACCACTTCCAGCCGGGCAACAATCAGGTGCTGGGGGCGCACATGCTGGAAATCTGTCCCTCTATCGCCAGCGGCCGGCCTTCCTGTGAGATTCATCCGCTGGGCATCGGCGGCAAGGCCGATCCCGTGCGGCTGGTTTTCAACTCAGCCGCAGGGCCGGCCCTCAACGCTTCCCTGATCGACCTGGGCGGCCGCTTTCGCCTGCTGGCCAATGCCGTCGAAGCCGTCGAACCGGAACAAGCCCTGCCCAAACTGCCGGTAGCCAGAGTATTGTGGAAACCCAAACCGGGCCTTCCGGCCGCCGCCGCCGCCTGGATTTACGCCGGCGGCGCCCACCACACCTGCTACAGCCAGTCGCTTTCTCCTGAATTTCTGGAAGACTTTTCAGAAATGGCCAACATCGAATATGCCCTGATCGATGAAAATACCCGGCTCCACCGATTCCGCCAGGAACTGCGCTGGAGCGAGACGTACTACCGGCAGCAGGGGTGGTGACGGCAAGATTCACAAAACGGTAGTGGGTTAAATCCGTTGATCTATCCAGCGGGCCTGGAGGCCCGCTCTCCATTTGCACCGAAATTTCAACGGATTTAACCCACTACCCACAAAACCATCAAAAATGACAAAAATGAGATCCAATACCTTCCTGTTCTTCCTCTCTTTGCTCTACTTCAATTGCGGATGCAAAAACAGCGAGCCGCAGCGCAATGGCGAAACCGGAGCGGCCCTGTCCATGGAAGTAGCCGGTTTCGGGCAAACGGAAGAAGGGCCGGCGCAACTGTATATCCTGAAAAATAAAAACGGCATGCAGGTGGAGATCACCAATTACGGGGGGATTATTACCCGTTTGCTGGCGCCGGACAAAAACGGGCAGCTTGCCGATATCGTCCTGGGCTTTGACAAGCTGGAGGGCTATCAGAAGGACCACCCCTATTTCGGGGCTATCATCGGCCGTTACGGCAACCGCATCGCCAAAGGAAAATTCACCATCGACGGGCAGGAATATACCCTGGCTGCCAATAACGGCGCCAACGCCCTGCACGGCGGGCCTATGGGTTTCCACAAACGCCTTTGGCAGGCCAGAGAGATTACCCGGGAGGGCTACGTGGGCCTGGAACTGAACAGGGCGAGCCCCGATATGGAAGAAGGCTATCCCGGCACGCTGGCGGCCACGGTACGCTACCTGCTCAACGATAACAACGAATTGCTGATCGAATACGAAGCAACTACCGATAAGCCCACCGTTGTTAACCTGACCAACCATTCTTATTTCAACCTCAAAGGCGCCGGTAAAGGAGACATCCTCGGCCATGAACTGATGATCGCCGCCGATCACTTCACGCCGGTGGACAGCGCCCTGATCCCCACCGGCGAGCTGCGCCCCGTGGAAGGCTCCCCTTTCGACTTCCGGACGCCAAGGCCCATCGGCGAGCGGGTGAATGCGGATGACGAACAAATCCGCTTCGGCCTGGGTTATGACCATAATTTTGTGCTCAAGCGCGAAAGGCCGGGCCTGGAACTGGCGGCTACGCTTTACGAACCCGCTTCCGGCAGGCTTATGGAGGTGCTGACCACCGAACCCGGCATTCAGTTTTACTGCGGCAATTTCCTGGATGGCAGCCACATCGGAAAAGGCGGCATTCCCTATAATTACCGTACCGGCCTGTGCCTGGAAACGCAACACTATCCGGACTCGCCCAACCAGCCTGCTTTCCCGCCGACGGTGCTGCGGCCGGGAGAAAAGTATGAAACGAAGACGGCGTACCGGTTTTCGGCGAGGTAGGCGCTTTCAGAGCTTTTTGCATTATGATCACAAAACCGGGAACAGATAAAAAATGAAAAGAAAAAAGCAGCTTCTCTTGGTTTTCCTCCTTGCCCTATCTTTAACTGCTAACGCACAAAGGGCCGGAGAAGGGCAGGGGGCCCGGCGCCCCAACATCATCTTCATGATGGCGGACGACCACGCCTTTCAGGCCATCAGCGCTTACAGCGATCACCTGATCCGGACGCCCAATATCGACCGCCTGGCGAAGGAGGGGATGTTGTTCACCAACGCCTGCGTCACCAACTCTATCTGCGCCCCTTCGCGGGCCACTATCCTGACCGGCAAACATACCCATATCCACGGCAAGATCGATAACCACTTCCCCTTCGATACGGCCAATGTGACCTTTCCGCAGCTCCTGCAGGCGGCCGGCTACCAGACGGCCATGTTCGGCAAGCTGCACTTCGGCAACAGCCCCAAAGGCTTCGACGAGTTTATGATCCTGCCCGACCAGGGCCACTACTACGGGCCGGATTTTATCAGTCCGCGGGGCGACACCATCATTAAAGGTTATACGACCGACATCATCACCGACCTTACCATCAACTGGCTGGACGAGCAAAGGAACCCGGAAGAGCCCTTCCTGCTCATGTACCTCCACAAGGCGCCCCACCGCGAGTGGTTCCCCGCCGAGCGCCACTACCGGGAGTACGTCCACAAAACTTTCCCGGAACCGCCCAACCTCTTCGACGACTATGAAGGCAGGGGCACGGCCGCCAGAACCGCCGAAATGAACCTGCTGAAACACATGAACTGGGCGGGCGACTCCAAGATCTATCCGGAAGTGGTGGACTGCCTGGGCCTTACCGAGCCCATGGTATGGGGCAAAAGAGCGCTGACGGAGACGCTGGCCCGCATGACGGAAGCCGAGCGCAAGGCCTGGGACGAAGTGTACGCTCCTATTAGCATAGACTTCCTGGCCCGCTACCCGGAGATGGACGAGCGGGAACTCATGAAGTGGCGCTACCAGCGCTATATGCAGGACTACCTGGCCTGCATCGCCGCCGTGGACGAAAACGTCGGGCGCCTGCTGGACTACCTCGACGAGAACGGCCTGACGGAAAACACCATCGTCGTTTACACTTCCGACCAGGGCTTCTACCTGGGCGAGCACGGCTGGTTCGACAAGCGCTTCATCTACGACGAATCCTTCAAGACGCCCCTGCTGGCGCGCTGGCCGGGCGTCATAGAACCTGGCTCCCGCTCCACCGAAATGGTGCAGAACCTCGACTTCGCCCAGACCTTCCTGGAGGCGGCCGGCCTGAGGCCGCCGGCTGATATGCAGGGCGAAAGCCTGCTGCCGCTGCTCCGGGGGGAAAGGGACAAGTGGGAGCGGGAGGCGGTGTACTACCACTATTACGAATATCCGGCCATCCACATGGTCAAGCGCCACTACGGCATCGTCACCGAGGACTACAAGCTCGCCCATTTCTACTACGACATCGACGAGTGGGAGCTCTACGACCGCAAAAAGGACCCCCGCGAGATGAAGAATGCCTATAACGACCCGGCATACGCCGAAGTGGTGGAGGAACTCAAAGCAAAGCTGGCGCAGCTGCGGGTACAATATAAGGATTCGGAGGCGCTGGACCGGAAGTATATCGAGTTGTATAAGGAGCAGGATTAGAGTGTATCGGTGTATCGGTGTATCGGTGTATCGGTGTATCGGTGTATCGGTGTATCGGTGTATC
>CAZAXA010000269.1:6262-8527 GCA_964488965.1 uncultured Phaeodactylibacter sp.
GGTTGGCCTACCCCTGGCACACTGACATACTGCTCTCTGATGTTTGTGCCTTGGCGCCCTGGCGGCAAAAGGGTACCTTGCCTGCAAAAACGCCATTCGATGAAGAAATTTCCCAAGGGCTTTGTCTGGGGCGCTTCCACTTCCGCCTACCAGATCGAAGGAGCGTACAACATCGACGGCAAGGGGCCGTCAATCTGGGATGCTTTCAGCAGCATCCCCGGAAAAACGAACAAGGGAGAAACCGGCCAGGTGTCGGGCGATCATTACCACCGCTTCCGGGAAGATGTGGCCCTGATGAAGGAGATCGGCCTGAAGGCCTACCGCTTTTCCATCTCCTGGCCGCGGGTGATGCCCGCCGGAAAAGGAGAGGTGAACAAAAAGGGCATTCAGTTCTATTCCGATCTTATCGACGCGCTGCTGGATGCCGGCATCACGCCCTGGCCCACCCTCTTTCACTGGGATATGCCGCTGGCCCTTCAGATGGAAAATGACGGCTGGATCGGCGCCGGCATTTCCGACTATTTTGCCGCCTATGCGGATGTCTGTTTTGAGCATTTCGGCGGCCGCGTCAGAAACTGGATCACGCTGAACGAACCCTGGGTGACGGCTATTCTGGGCTATGGCCTGGGCCATTTTGCTCCCGGCCGCGTTTCCAATGCCGAACCCTACCTGGCGGGGCATAACCAGATCCTGGCACACGCTAAAGCGGTGGCGGTGTACCGTAAAAAATACGCCCATCAGGGCGGGCAGATCGGCATGGCCAACAACTGCGACTGGCGGGAGCCGCTGACGGATTCGCCGCAGGATAAGGCCGCCGCCCAGCGCGCGCTGGAGTTCTTCCTCGCCTGGTTCGCCGACCCGCTTTATTTCGGCGATTACCCGGCGGTGATGAAGGAGCGCCTGGGTGAACGCCTGCCTGAGTTTACCGAAGTGGAAAAGGAGCTGGTGAAAGGCTCCGCCGATTACTTCGGCCTCAACCACTATACTACTATGTACGCCGCCGGGGCCAGCGGCGCCTCCCTGAAGCTGGAGGCCCACAATAACGCCGGGCTGGCCGAAGACCAGGACGTCGAACTGTCGCAGGACGACAACTGGAAGCGCACCTCCATGGGCTGGGCGGTGGCGCCCCGGGGCTGCCGCAAGCTGCTGGAGTGGATCGACGAGCGCTACGGCCGCCCCGACATCTACCTGACCGAGAACGGCTCCTCCTGGGAGGACCACAAGGCAGGCGGCAAAGTGGCCGACCCGGATCGGATCGAATTCTACCGGGGCTACCTCGAAGCCTGCCACAAGGCCATCGAAAAAGGCGTAAGGCTCAAAGGCTACTTCGCCTGGTCGCTGATGGACAATTTCGAGTGGGCCCATGGCTACAGCAAGCGCTTCGGGCTGATCTACATCGACTACCGGACCCTGGAGCGGACGCTGAAGGATTCGGCCTACTGGTATGCGGGGGTGATCGGAAAGAACGGGGTGTGAGGAAGTGGAAAGCGGTAAATTTACCCGGAAGGTTCGGCCTTCTTACAACGGACAGCAGCATGTTAAAAAAAGCCTTTTTTTCCACGGCCCCGATCGGCCTTAACCGGGGCGTAGCCTTTGTGAGGATCATCGTCGGCGCGCTGATGATCTACCACGGCCAGGAAGTATTCAACGCGCCGCTAATGGCCGGGTATATGGCCTGGGATGCTTTTGCCGGGCCCAACGCCCGCCTGTTGGTGTATGCGGGTAAGTCTTCCGAACTGATCGCCGGCCTGTTGCTGTTTTTCGGCTTGCTCACGCGCCTGGGAGCGCTTATGGCCATGGGCGTCTTATCGTATGTCACCTTTTTTGTGGGCAGCGGCAGGTTTTGGTACGAAGACCAGCACCCATTTATGTTTGTGCTCTTCGGGTTGCTTTTCCTTTTTACCGGGCCCGGCGCCTGGAGTATCGATGGATTGATCGCTAATGAGAAAAAGGCTTGATGAATGAGAGGATATGTTGACAACCCATAAACCCAGAACAGCCTCGAACAAAATCGGGCATCCTGCTTTATTATGGTATCTGTTATAATCAAATAACCAATAACCAATGAACCGCCTCCGGCACGAAACCAGCCCTTACCTCCTCCAGCACGCCCACAATCCCGTCGACTGGTACGCCTGGAAGCCGGAAGCTTTCGAGCGCGCCCGGGCGGAAGACAAGCCCATTCTGGTCAGCATCGGCTACAGCACCTGCCACTGGTGCCACGTGATGGAGCGGGAGAGCTTCGAGGACGAGCAGGTGGCGGCC
>CAZAXA010000270.1:0-8484 GCA_964488965.1 uncultured Phaeodactylibacter sp.
GGGCGATGTCGTAAGTATCGGTGGCCGAGCACATGGCGAACATGAAACCGCCGCCCACGACGTATTCCTTGATCTTTTTCACCACTGCCATTTTGAGCTGGGATACTTTGGCAAAGCCATGCATCTGCGCCAGCTCTTCCATGCGCCGCTGGTTCTCCCTGTACCAGGACTGGTTGTGGTAGGAGCGGTAAAAGCGGCCGTATTGCCCGGTGAAATCCTCGTGATGGAGGTGTAGCCAGTCGTATTTTACCAGTTCGTCCTGAAGCACTTCCGTGTCATAAATGGTCTCGTAGGGAATTTCGGCATAAGTGAGCACGAGGGTCACGGCGTCATCCCAGGGCTGGATTTTTTCCCCTTTGGCGTTGACCTCCGGGGTATAAACGGCGATCCTGGGGGCCTTCTCCAGTTTCATGGCCTCCATATTCACCTCGGGGTTGGAAATGTCTTCCAGTATTTTGTTGAACTGGGCGTCAGGAAGGATTTCGTAGCTGACGCCGCGGGTCAGGCACTCCTTTTCGAAAACCCGGTTGTGGGGGAAGGCAAAGCTGCCGCCCCGGTAGTTCAGGAGCCACCAGGTCTCCGAGCCGCCCGCCAGCACCCAGTAGGCGATGCCATAGGCCTTGAGGTGGTTCTGCTGAGACTCAGCGTCCATAGGGATCAGCAGGTATGCTGCCTGTACCTGCAGCGCCACGACAAACATCATCAGGGCAATTACAATTCGCTTCATAAGCCGTCACAGTTTATTTCAATATTAACAACTCAAAAAACAGGATTATATCGCGATGTGTTTTACTTTAACGAAAAAACGGAAATTCGGGCAGCCATCAGCGCGTTTTAACATAACCGTAACAAGGGTTCTTCCGGCCGGCGCCGAAAAATCAGTTATCATTGCAGGCCCCGATTCCGGCAATATAGTTAATTTCGCAGCCCCGGATCATCATTAAGGGGAAAATTTAAGGACCTTCATGGACAATATCACATTTCAATATCCTTCCTGGTATATCCTCTTCTGTGTTTTGCTCGGCCTGGCCTACGCTTATATATTGTATTCCCGCGACAGGAACTTCCGGGAGCAGTCCCCTCTGCTCAACCGGGGGCTGGCCGCATTGCGTTTCCTGGCCGTGAGCCTGATCGCGCTGTTGCTGCTGTCTCCTTTGCTGAAGCATATCGTGCGCGACGTCAAAAAGCCGGTGATCATCCTGGCGCAGGACGAGTCGGAATCCGTGGCCATGGGCTGGAGGGGTTCCGACAGCACCGCCTACCGGGAGGCCGTGCAGCGGCTGATCCGCGAACTGGAAGGGGATTATGAGGTGAAAACCTATGCCTTTGGCAGCAGCGTCCGGGAAGGGGCCGATTTTAAATATGCGGATAAGGTGAGCAATATTTCCGAGGTGTTGTCGACGGCCTACGGCCTGTACAGCGACCAGAACCTCGGGGCGGTCATCCTGGCCACCGACGGAATCTACAACGAAGGCAGCAACCCCCTGTACACGGCCACCCGCCTGGGGGCGCCGGTGTATGCCATTGCCCTGGGCGATACGACTCCCAGGCGGGATATTGTCGTAAAACGCGTCTTCCACAACCGCATCGCCTACCTGGGCGATAAGTTCAGCGTGCAGGCCGACATCGCCGCCGAGAATGCTGCCGGCGCCGAAAGCCGCCTCAACATCTATAAGGTCGAAGGCAACCAGCTGCGCCTGCTGCAGCAATCTCCCGTCAGCATCAACAACAACGACTTCTTCGAGACCCGGGAGGCTGTCCTGGAAGCCAACCAGCCCGGCGTACAACGCTACCGCGTCCTGCTCACCGAGGCGCCGGGCGAGGCCAGCGCCGTCAATAACTCGAAGGATATCTTCGTCGATGTGCTCGATGCCCGCCAGAAAATCCTGATCCTGGCCAATTCACCCCATCCCGATATCACTGCCCTGCGTCAGGCCTTGTCGGTTAATAAGAACTATGAGGTGAAGGTGGCCTACATCAACAACCTCACTGAAAATGCCGCAGCTTTCGACTTCGTCGTCCTGCACCAGTTGCCGAGCCGCACCAATGATGCCGCGGCTGTGATCAACACCATCAAGCAAAAGAACATCTCCCACCTTTTTGTGGTGGGCTCCCAGTCCAACCTGGGCCGGCTGAACCAGTTGCAGTCCATGGTTACCATCCGGGCCGGGGGCGCCAATACCAACGAAGTGCAGGGCCGGGTGGGCGCCGCCTTCGGCCTGTTCAAGCTGAGCGAACAGCTCGCCGGCAACATCATCAACTTCCCGCCTCTTCTCGCCCCCTTCGGGGAATATAACCTCTCCGGCGAGGGGCAGGTGCTGCTCTACCAGCGCATCGGCAAGGTCGATACCCGCTACCCGCTGCTGACGCTGGGCCAGGAAGGCCAGGCCAAGATGGGCATCCTCTTCGGCGAAGGCATCTGGAAATGGC
This sequence comes from uncultured Phaeodactylibacter sp., assembly GCA_964488965.1. Taxonomy (GTDB): domain Bacteria; phylum Bacteroidota; class Bacteroidia; order Chitinophagales; family Saprospiraceae; genus JACJXW01. The sequence continues at coordinate 2,431 of CAZAXA010000270.1, forward strand.
GCCTCTTCGACTACCTGCAAAACCAGAACCACGACATCTTCAACGAACTGGCCACCAAAACGGTGCAGTACCTGAGCCTGAAGGAAGACAAGCGGCGCTTCCGGGCCAGCCTCAGCAAGAACATCTTCAACGAGAACGAAAGCATCTTCTTCGACGCCGAGTTGTATAACGAAAGCTTTGAGCTGGTCAACGAGCCCGACGCCAGCCTGTCCATCACCGACAGTGAGGGCAGGGAGTTCAACTTCACCTTCAACCGGGTGGGAGAGGCTTACCGCCTCAACGCCGGCATCCTGCCGGTGGGCAATTATACCTTCAAAGCTACTGTGAATTACAACGGCGAGAACCTCGCCTACGACGGCCAGTTCAGCGTGCAGCCTATACAGCTGGAGTCTTATGAAACTACTGCCGACCACGGCATGCTGCGCCTGCTGAGTGAGAAATACGGCGGACAGTTGGCCTATCCCGGCAATGTCGCGTCAATAGCCGGGCTGATCCGGCAGCGCGAAACCGTCCGCCCGGTCATCTATGAGACCACCCGCACCCAGCCGGTGATCAACCTCAAATGGCTATTTTTTGCCCTGCTGGGCCTGCTGGCGCTGGAGTGGTTCTTCCGGCGGTATTTCGGGGGGTATTAGCGCCGGTTTGAGAACCTTCTGCCAGGCCTTGCATGGATAGGTTCTAAAACCCGGCTTCGGCCTGAACTGCGGCTTCCAATTTTCTTCTATATTGGTATCTTTACCCATTATGGATGAACATTTCGATCTCGAAAGCCTCGCCCCTTACCAGGACGAAGACGTCCGGCCGGTGCTCGATGAGCTCAAACAGCACCAGTCTTTCCTGAATATGCTGCGCTTCATAAATCCGGAAGCGCCAGCGGAAGAACTGCTGCAACTCATCGACAGCATTAACACCATCCGGGATTTTCAGCGCAGGGCCGTCAAACCCTGGCTGCAGCATTTCTTCCGGCAAACTATTGACGAGCTCAGCTGCTCCGGCATCGAAACCCTGGATTCCGGGCAGACGCACCTCTACATTTCCAACCACCGGGATATTATCCTGGACTCTGCCATACTCAACCTGTTCCTGAACGGCCACGGCCTGCCGACAGCAGAAATCGCCATCGGCGACAACCTGCTCAAATCCGGCATGGTCAGGGCCCTGACCCGCCTCAATAAAATCTTTACCGTCGTGCGAGACGCGCCGCCGCGGGAAATGTACCGGCACTCCCGCCTCCTGTCCGCCTATATCCGGGACAGGGTCACGGCTAAAAAGAGTTCCATCTGGCTGGCACAGCGGGAGGGCCGGGCCAAGGACGGCAACGACATCACCCAGCAGGGCCTGGTCAAAATGCTCAACCTCTCCAACGAGGGGAGTTTTGAGGAAGGTGTCAGGGCCCTGCGCATCCGCCCCATGTCCATGTCCTACGAATACGACCCCTGCGACCATTTCAAACTGAGAGAACTGCTGGCCAGGGCCGAAAGCAGAAAATACGAAAAGGAAGAGAACGAAGATTACCTGAATATCGAAACCGGCATCATGGGATACAAAGGGCGGGTGCACCTCGCCATACAGCCGGAACTGCAGGAAGAGGCCGCCCGGCTGGCCGCCATCGGCAATATCAATGACAAGGCTGCCGAACTGGCAGCCATGATCGACCGCTCCATCTACCGTTCCTACCGGCTGTTCGACAACAATTACATTGCCTATGGCTTGCTGCAGGGGACGGATCAGTGGAAGGAGCATTACAGCAAAGAGAAGGAGGAGGAATTTCTGGCCTATGTGGATAAGCTGTGCGGGGGGCTTCCACCCATTGCCCGGGAAATCCTGCTGAAAAAGTATGCTTACCCGCTGATCAACCGGTTGAAGGCCGGGTAGGATGATCGCCCTGCAAAAACCTTTTGCCCTTCGATGGCAACTCCCATTTTGAGGCGCCCCATGTTCGCTGCGAGCCGCGGCCCTTCATTAATTTAGTCCATGCCCCTATGCTTTCTGCTTTTTCACGCCAAAGACGCAAAAGCTTGTCCAGTCCAGAATAATGCGCTACCTTTATTGTGTCATAACGACACAATGAAAAATCCCACATGAAAAACTTCGCCTTTTTCCTCCTTCCACTGCTCACCGTCGTTCCTTTATGGACAATGGGGCAAACGCCGGATTATACGCTTTCCCAGGATTCCATGGTTAATGTACATGCCAGCAACAAACGGGTGTACAACACCGTCAGGACGCCGAACCGGCCGAAAATAGACGGCCTTCTGGACGACCTTTGCTGGGAGAACGACGGCGCCTGGGCCGGCGATTTTATTCAACAGGCGCCCAGGCAGGCGGCGGCCCCATCCCAGCAGACGGAGATAAAGATCCTGTATGACGATGACAATATATACATCGCCATCCGCTGCCACGACAACAACCCTGAGGGCATCCGGGCCATACTTGGAAGGCGGGACGACTGGACCATCGGCGACATTACGGGCGTCGCGTTCGATACTTATCACGACAAACAGACTGCCTTCGAGTTCAACGTGACAGCCGCCGGGCAGAAGATTGACCTCCAACACCTCGGGGCATTCCTGTGGGACACCAACTGGAATGCGGTATGGGATGGGAAGGCGCATGTGAGCGATTCCCTATGGACGGTGGAGATGAGGGTGCCGTTTTCCCAGTTGCGGTTCAGCGACGAGAAGGAACAGGCCTGGGGCATGCACGTCTGGCGGTTCATTTCGAGGCTGGGAGAAGAAGATCAATGGAAGCTGATCCCCATCGACGCCCCGGCCATGGTCTATATTTTCGGCGAACTGCGGGGGATCAGGGATATTCCCCAAAAGCGCCATTTCGAACTGATGCCCTATGCCGGGCTGCGCTATGTTTCTCAAAACAAGGGGAACAACCTGCTGAGTTACGGCCTCGACGGGAAGGCGGCTTTGTCTTCCAATTTTACCCTCGATTATTCCGTATTCCCTGATTTCGGGCAGGTCGAGGCCGATCCTTCCGTTCTGAACCTGACTTCTTACGAGGTGTTTTTCCAGGAAAGGCGCCCGTTTTTCCTCGAAGGCAACGCCATTCTGGAATACGGGATCGGTTCGGACATCTTGTTCTACAGCCGCAGGATCGGGCATGCGCCTTCGCTGGCGCCGGCACTCACACCTTCGCAGGCCATCACATTGCCTTCCGCCACCGACATCATCAGTGCGCTCAAAGTGACCGGCAAGAGCGAAAAAGGGTTTTCCCTCGGCATCATCAACGGCATGACGCAGCGGGAATCCGCCGAGGTAAAGGACGCCGGGTCTACCTCAAAATATGCCGCCGAGCCGTTTTCCAATTATTTCATCGCACGGGCCCGGCAGGACCTGAACCAGGGGAATACCGTCATCGGGGGCATGTTCACCTCGGTGCTCAGAAAACTGGATGCCGCGCAATTTAAAGACAACCTGCCGTCAGATGCCTTTACCGGGGGCTTCGACGTTTTGCATAACTGGAAAAACCGCAAATACTTCGTAGATGCCAAGGGTTTTTTCTCCAGCCTCTCGGGCTCTCCGGAGGCCATAACGAAGTTGCAGCGATCGCCCGTACACCTGTACCAGCGCCCGGATGCGGCGCATTTATCGGTGGATGAGGCCGCTACTCAGTTGTCTGGCTGGGGCGGGGAGCTATCAGGCGGCAAACAAAGCGGGAAATTCCGGGCGGCCGGCAATTTAAGCTGGCGGTCGGAAGGCCTGGACCTTAACGATGTGGGCTACCTGAGGGAGGCGGATATCATCACCCAGCGCCTGGTCCTGAAATATTTTGTCAACGAGCCCAAAGGCATTGTAAGGAGCTACACCTTCACCCTCGAACAGCGGCACGACTGGAATTTCGGCGGGGAAAATACCTTTGATCTGCTGGAAAACACGGGGCAGGTCAGGTTCAACAACCTCTGGACACTAAATACCACTTTGGCGCACGCCTTCAATAAGCTGGACACCAGGCAGCTTCGCGGCGGCCCTGCTTTGCGCATCGACCCGCATTCGCTGGCCGGCATTATGCTGTCGACGGACGCTACCAAAACTTTGTCAGGAGGCGCCGGCCTGGAAAAACTGTGGTACGACAACGGCATCGGCGGCGCCATCAGCTACCAGGCAAATCTTCAGGTGAACCTCAGCAAGCGCTTCACCATCACTTCCAGCACCTATTTTCAAAAACTCACGGACAACAACCAATTCGTCCCGGCTTCTACCCTGAATATTGCCGGAAGGCTGGACAGGAAAACTTTATTCACTACGCTGAGGGCTGAATTCTTTGTCACGCCGGAGTTGTCGTTGCAGTTTTACGGAAGCCCGTATTCCTCCGTCGGCAAATTCGGCAAGATTTACAAAGCCGTTAACCCGCATGCCAAAAGCCCGGCGGAAAGGTATTCCGAACTGGCGTATCAGGGCAGCGACGAGGAGCGTCAATATTACCGGGAGAATGATCCGGCCCAAACGGTTTGGGCGATTGATTATCCCGATTTCAGTTTCCAGGAATTCCGCTCGAACTTCGTGCTGCGCTGGGAATACAAAGCCGGTTCGACTTTATTCTTCGTCTGGTCGCACAACCGCTCGAATTACGAGCGTCAATATGAATCATCCGTTTATAAGAACTTTGGAAATATCAGGAATGCGGCGGGCAATAATGCCTTGACGGTGAAATGCAGTTACTGGTTTTCGTTGTAGAGAAAGGTTGGTGCGATCGTCGTCGAAGTAGTAATCATCGCTTACTCCCCGTACGGAATCCAGATGTTCTTCATCTGCGTGGCCTGCCGCAGGAACACCTCCCCCACTCCATGCGCCGGGTTCGCCCAGTCGCGGTATTTGCCGTGGCTCACCCAGCTGCGTTTCATGTTCTCTGCCGAGTCGTGTTCTACCATCTGGCTGCCGGCCTTACCGCCGAAGTACCAGATGCCGTCCACGTCGTCGTGGTTGGCGAGCACTTTGGCCAGGGCGTCCTGATCGCCGGTGATGATGTTGAGTACGCCGCCGGGCACGTCGGAGGTGTCCAGCACCTGATAGAAGTCGGTGGCGGAGAGGGGGAAGGAAGCAGAAGGCACGGCCACCACCCGGTTGCCCATGGCGACGGCGGGAATGACGGTAGAAATGAAGCCCAGCAGGGGCGATTCATCGGGGCAGACGATGGCCATCACGCCGATGGGCTCGGGCATGGCGAGGGTGACGTTGCGGAAAACGGTATGGTGCACGGCGCCGTCGTACTTGTCGGCCATGGCGGCGTAGCAGAAGATGCGTTCGATGGAGGCATCCACCTCTTTTTGGGCATCTTCGGCCTTGCAGCCCGTCATCTCGATGATGCGGCGTACGAACTCCTGCGTGCGGGCGGCCAGGTTCTCGGCGATGAAGTATAGCACCTGAGCTTTGGAATGGCCGGTAGCGGCGGCCCAGCCGCGGGCGGCGTGGGCGGCCTCTACGGCGTTACGGATGTCCTTGCGGTTGCCCTCTCCCACTTCGCCGATGATCTGGCCGTTGGCGCCCCGGATGGCGATGCTGTAGCCGCCGTCGGGGCGGGCCTGTTTGCCGCCGATATACATCTTGGGCGTACGGTCGATGGAAGGCATAGCCGGCATTCCATTCTCCTGGCCTTTTTGCTTACCCTTATCCAGCCGGATGGGTTTATCCTGAAACTCCTCTTCGGCTTTCAGCCTGACGTATTCGTACAACCCTTCCCTGCCTCCTTCCCGCCCGAATCCCGATTCCCGGTATCCTCCGAAGCCGGAGGCGGCGTCGAACACATTGGTGCAGTTAATCCATACCGTGCCTGCCTTGACCTTCGGCGCGATGTCCAGCGCCAGGTTGATGTTCTCCGTCCAGATGCTGGCGGCCAGCCCGTAGCGGGTATTGTTGGCCAGTTGCACCGCCTCGGCAGGGGTGCGGAAGGTCATGGCTACCAGCACGGGCCCGAAGATTTCCTCCTGGGCGATGAGGTGAGAGGGCGACACCTCGGTGAACAAGGTGGGCGGATAGAAATACCCTTCTGTCGGGCAGGCCCAGGAGGGCTGCCAGAGGGCGGCGCCCTGATCGACGCCCTTTT
>CAZAXA010000271.1:0-8451 GCA_964488965.1 uncultured Phaeodactylibacter sp.
ATCCGCTCGTCGGGGGCAATGAAATACTGGCGCCGGACGTATTCGCCGTCACCGGCATCCGTTATACCACCTTTCTTCTTGACAATGAAGAGTTTGAAGGTATTCAGGCCACCTTCAACCGGGAGGCCAACCCGGAATCCTTCGTCAAAGGCGAGACCTTCTTCCTGGAAGGCGAGGATGTTTTCTTCCCTGGCTATTTTGTAGTAACGGGCAACCGGCTCTTCATCCCATGCGGCGATTTCTATTGCCTTTCTTCCGGAGATTGTACGCCGGCCATCCGCTTCGCCGGCGTCCGTAGTATGGACGACGAGTTGCTGGACGGCGACCGGGATGGGAAAGCCGGCGGAGACTTCATTGAGGAAGTAACTGCCGGCGGCTGCCCTCTGCCCGCCTTCGCGCTCTCCGTCTTCCCCGATGAGGATAGCCTCTTCATTTCCCGCAGCCAGGAATTCATTGCCTTTGAAGTCGGCTTCACCCTGGAGGCCGATCCCGGAACTGTCCATATCAACACCCATGACGCCAACATAAGGATCACAGAGGTGTCCAGCGGAAATACCATACCCCTCGGCATGCAGTGGGTGGGCGACGTCAATTTCGGAATGGGCCTCGCCATCTCCAATCCTTCCCGTTACTGCAATGACGGGCAGGCCTGTATTTTCCGGCTGGCCATTGAGGAGTCGGTGCGCAGCAAGGCCGGCATCCAACTGGATGGCGACGGGGACGGCAGCCCGGGGGGCGATTTTGCCAGGGACTATGTGATTGTAGTGGAAACTTTCCCGCCCGCGCCGGTACTGCAGCTCAAGCTGCCGGGTGAGGATACGACCTATCTGCCCTATCCCGGCGCCGACAGCCTCCTGCTGGAATTCGAGTTCTCCCGCCCGGTCGGGCCGGGTAATTTATTCCCCCCGGATGATGTAACAGTCACTTGTGTAAATGGCGAGGTAGTTGACCCCACAAATTATCAATTCTTCTGGGAACCGGGATCGGAACATCGGGCATTTATCCAGTTTCAGCCGTGGTTTCCCCAGGAAATCTGCGGTATCGTCGACGACCCCAATGGCATGCCGGCGATCGTTTTTAATGTTACTTTCAGCGACCGGATACAAAGCGCCGATGGCGCGCCACTGGATGGGGATTATGATGATGTGCCGGGCGGCGATGCTGTCAAATGGTTCACATACCCTTATCAGTAACGAATACCGGGTTAATACTGAAAATCAGGAATTTAAAACCTTTGAGGTTTCGAAAACCTCAAAGGTTTTAATCCCTGTATTTTTAAATCACTGGCTTCCAAACAAGCTGATGCTCCAACAATTATTCCATCAGTAGGTATCCAGCGGCCGGCGCGCCGAACGCCACAACAGCAGGCGCCCGTCCATGGCCCCGCCGGCATACCATTGCCCCCGTGGATGAGCGGCGACGGCGTTCAGTTGGCAGTCATCAGACAGGCGCTGGAAGAGGAAGCCTTCATCAGTGTACAGGCCGATCTCACAGGGGTTGGGGGTCGGGCTGAGATAGGCGCCGCCCTCCAGGAACCAGGAGGCGCTGAAGGCGGCGGGCAGAAGCTTGACTTCCTGCCCGCCGCCCCGCCACAGAAAGGCCGAATCCCTCTCGGCCAGCGCCAGCACTTTGCCGCCGGGGCCGGCCGCCAGGCCGCCCAGGGCCCGCCCAAGGGGCGTGGACGCTTGCCGTTCCAGCCCGGGCAGGGCATAAACGTTGAGTTCCCCATCGAGGGTGGCCGCCAGCAGGGCCTTGCCATCGGCCGTGAAGGCCAGCCCGCTGATGGCGGCCAGCTTTTCGTCCTGAGATTCCGCCAGGAGCTTTCCATCCTGCCAGTCCCAGAGGCCGAGGCGCCCCGTTTCATCGGCGGCAACCAGTTGGTTTCCCGACAGGGCAATGGCCAGCGGCGGGCTGCCGGACAGTTTGATCTGCTGAACGGCTTTGCCGGAAGGCAGCTCAACGATAAGGGCCTCGCCCTCCGTCGTGGCGCCGGCCATCAGTTCGCCGTCGGCAGTGATGGACAAGGGAGCGCTCAGTGTTGCCGGCCAGCGGTAGCTGCTCTGTACGGCCCAGCTTTCCGGATTCAGGACGAAGATGCTGTCGGCCTCGTCAACGACGGCCAGGTATTTCCCGTCCGGGGTAAAGGACATTTGCTTAAGGCCGGCCAGGCTCAGCTGTTGCTCGCGTTTCGGCAGGGGGTAGGGAAAGGCCCAGGAACGGACGGTGCTGTCGGCGGCGGCGCTGAGGAGGATATCCGGCCCCGGCAGGTAGGCCAGGGTTTCCGGTTTGCCGCGATGGCCCTTAAGTTGCCGGTAAATCCGCCCGTCGGTTGTTGCCGTTGCCTGAATGCCCCCGCTCTCGTCGGCTGAGATCAGATAGCGGCCTTCGCCGGCAAAGGCCAGGGCAGTGATCTTGCCTTTATGTCCGGCGACAAGGGCCTGGTTTTGCCATCGTTCTCCTGTTTTCCTCCAAAGCTGGAGAGCGCCCTTCTGCCCGCCAACAGCCAGCAGGCTGCCGGAACAGGCCAGGGCTTCCACCGCTTCCCCACCGCGGGACGGCTCTGCGGCCGGGCGAAGAAGGCCCTGAAGAAAATCAAACTCCAGCACCTTTCCATCCTCTGTGCCGATGAAGGCCATTCCCCCCTCTGCCGTCGTGATGGCCGTCGCCGGGGCCGGCAGTTCCGGTTCCTGAAGGAGGCGCCCGCTGCGGGCATCCCAGGCGCGCACCGAGCCTCCGGCCTGCAGGCTGAGCAGTTGTTGCCCGTCCGGAGAAACGGCCAGTTGGCGTACCGAAGCGCCATCCATGCCGGGAGGCGGCGAAAAAATGATATGGCCGCCGCCTTTCCAATCCCAGCGGTAGGCGTTGCGGTCTTCCGATCCGATAAACAGGCTGCCGTCCGGGCCGAAGGCCAACGCATAGCAGGGGCTGTTGGCCCGGGTAAAGGAATCGCGGGCTTCGGGTTCGCCCGAAGCGTAGAGGTACACGGCATTGCCCGCTCCGGTAGCCAGGGCAAAGTAGGCCCCATCCGGGGAGAAGGCGGCGGCATTGAGGTGACGGCGGGTTTTGAGCAACAAGCGGTACAAGACGTTCTGCTCGTAAATGCGGTAGGCCGCCTCCAGTTTTTCCACAGAGCCGGGCGACTGCCTGCAGGCTTCCAGGATGAGAGGCAGGCCGGCGGTGGGGTCTTTTTCCGCCAGCAGGCGCCCCTGGTTGTAGCGATGCTCGATGGCCAGCTGCCGGCGTCGCTGCTCTGAGGAGCGCCACAGATAGGTGGCCAGGACGGCAAAAAGGGCGATCACGGCCACCGCCACGTAACGGAAGATGCGGTTGCGGCGGCGTTCGGCCTCCAGCGCTTCCCGCCGCTGGCGGCTCTTTTCGATCAGCTCTATTTCCATGGGCAGCCAAACGCGCATGCCGGGCGCGCCTTTTTCCACCAGCGCCAGGTCGTCCTCCTCGATGATGGCCTCCTCCGGGTCTTTGATGTAGTCGATCACCTTGGTTTCCAGGATGCGCAGGGCCCGCTGGCCCGGCTTGTCCGAATCGCGCATTTCCTTCTGGACGATGGGCGCCAGGGTATCGTGGGCCAGGGCCGTCTTGCCGCCCCCGATGCCGGCCAGCAGGTAGGTATTCTGGAACTGCCGGATCAGTTCCTCCAGTATTTCTGCCTGGTGCTGGTAGAGGATGCGCAGCTGCTGGAGGTCGCGGCTTTCGGCCGTGCCCAGGCGGGTGGTATGGAAGTTGAGAATGTCGAGCGCCAGCCCGGAGCTGACCACCTCTTTGCCGATCTTCTTTTCCCATTGCTCCAGTTGCCGCATCTGCTGCTGGAAGAAATCATTCAGCAGCACGCCCTGCTCCTGGAGGAGGCGGTAGTTTTCGGAGGTGAATACGCGCCGCGGCTGCCCCTCCTGCTGGCGCCACATCTTGGTGAGGATGATCTGCAGCACCGGGGAGATAGGAGAATCGGGGTCGGCAGTGAGGTTGTTGGCGATCTCCAGGGGCAGGCCCGGTTCAACTTCCAGCTTGTACTTTTGCCGCAGCTGTTCGGTAGTGGACAGGCCGGTAACCACTTCAACGATGCCCTTTTTGTCGAGCTTGTCCAGGAAGAACTCTTCGCGCAGGAGGCGGTAGTGGTTGAGGATACTGAGGAAATCGGAATGGTACTCCTTGCGGTAGCTGAGCAGCAGTTTGCCCCGCGGCCGCTGCCCGGCCTCGCCGAAGATGTGCTGCGCCTGCCGCAGGAGGCTTTCCAGTTCGTTGGGCAGCTCTTTGGCGGGGCGGGTAAACACTTCCTCGGCCTGGTCGAGGATAACGATCAGGCCTTTTTTGCCGGAGGCCGCTTCGATGTCCATCCAATTCCTGCGAAGGTCGGTTTCGATAGCGGGCAGGCCCTGTTCGGCCTGTTCCTGCTTTTTGCGGTAATTTTCGATGAGGCCTTCCACCTGCCGGCGGGCGTCCCCTTCCAGTTGGGCGAGGGTATTCTCCAGTTGAAGGATATCCTGCCGGATTTCCTTTTTGACGACCTCCTTGTCTTCGCCGGGCCATTCCTCGGGCAGCCCGTCCACGCCCAGGGCCTCCATCAGTTGCCGGAGCAGGCCTTTCCGGCGGTCTCGCCGCAGGTAACGCAGTTCGTACTGCTCCTCCAGGCGGGGAAACAGGCCGGCCTCCAGCAGGGAGGACTTCCCCACTCCCGACTGCCCGTTGAGCAGGACTAGCGGCGCCCCCAGGGGCAGCGTCAGTTGCCGGTACAGTTGCTGAATGGCCGCTCCCCTGCCAAAGAAGACGGCGGCGTCCTCCCGGCCGTATCGCCGCAGAAAGTGGAAAGGCTCATTCGGGGGGCCGTATTTTTCCGGTATGGGCGGCAGGCCGAAGAGGGGGTTCCCGGCAGCGGTGGGCAGGTTCCAGCCCGGCGCCTCCCCGCCGGGGTCGCGGTAGAGCAGTTCCCAGGGAAAGCGGCCTTCCACCGCTTCGATCTTCACGCTGCGGTGTTTCAGTTCGTAATATTCACCCCAGGCCGTTTCCCCGCGGGCGGCGACGGCCTCCTGAGTGGCCCACTTCCAGGCCTTGTCGATGGGCAGCCCTTCGGCCAGCCCCTCGTAGAAGTGGATAGCCAGTTCGGCGGCCAGCGTATCTTCAACAGCCTGCACCGTGCCGATCACGGCGGGCACGCCTTTATCTACCAGCGCCCTGGCCTGCCTGATGGAGTAACAACCGTTGAGGAAGGCCAGCTGAAGGCTGCCGATACCGGCCAGCATGGGCGCCAGCCCGGCGGCATGGGCTGCCCGGGCGCCGCCATCATCCTTTTCTAACAATAGTTCCAGGCTGTTGGCATGGCCGCTGAAGTGGAAGATGGCGATGCGCCCCTCGTATTTCGGCTTGCGCAGCGTATCGGCCAGCAGGGCAAGCGTAGTATTGGAAAGAATCTCCAGCTCGCAAAGGCCGGCCTCTTCGGCCCTTTCCAGAATGGTTTTCAGGGCATTGAGCTCCCGGGGAAGGTTGCGCAGGTAGAGGTTGCCGGCTTCCCGTTCGTTGGCAAAGGCGAGGATGATGACGGGTTTGGCCATGGGGCAATGTTGTTGCTTTTTGGTTGTTGGTTGCTGGTTACCCGCCGGGAAGACCGTAGCGAACAACCAACAACCAACAAAAAATGCCAAAGGCATCCCTTCGAGGCAAAAGCCCCTTCCCTAAGCCTCGGCAGCTTCCTCTTCGTGGGTTTCGATCAGTTTCTGCTGAATGTCATGCGGCACCGGGCTGTATTCGGTAAATTCCTGGTGGAACTTGGCGCGGCCCTGCGACAGGGAGCGCAGCGTGGAGGAGTACTGGTACAGCTCCGCCAGCGGCGCCTGGGCGGTGATCTTCTGGTAGTGGCCTTCCGAGCCCATGCCCATGATGATGGCGCGGCGCGTCTGCAGGTCGCCCATGATATCGCCCATCACGTCGTCGGCGCAGAGGATTTCCAGTTTGTAGATCGGCTCCATGATCTGGGGGGCCGACTGTTTGAAGCCCTGCTTGAAGGCCTGGGTGGAGGCCAGCATGAAGGCCATATCGTTGGAGTCGACCGGGTGCATTTTCCCGTCGTAGACCGACACGCGGATATTCTGGCAGGGGGAGCCGGTCAGGGGCCCTTCCTCCATTTTCTGGAGGACGCCCTTTTTGATGGCGTTGGAAAACTTGGCGTCGATAGAACCCCCGACGATACACCAGTAGAAGGCGAGTTTGCCGCCCCAGGGCAGTTCTTCGATATCCTTGTTGCGCACGCTCAGCCCGCCGGGGTCCGGCATATCGTCGTGGAAGGGTTCGATGCGCATATGTACCTCAGCGAACTGGCCGGCGCCGCCCGTCTGCTTTTTGTGGCGGTACATGGTATCGGTAGCCCTGGTGATGGTTTCGCGGTAGGAGATACGCGGCTTGATAAACTCCATAGACACGCCATAGATGCTTTCGATGCGGCTCTTGATGAGGTCGAGGTGGAGCTGCCCCTGGCCGTGCAGCAGGGTCTGCTTCAGCATTTTGGATTGTTCCACGATCAGGGTGGGGTCTTCCTCAGCGACGATATGCAGGGCTTTCATCAGCTTTTCCATATCCCCCTTGCTGGGAGGGTCGACGGCGACCCGGATGCGGGGTTCGGGAAACTGGATGGCCTTGATTTTGCGGTCCACCCCTTTGACGTTGAGGGTATTATTGGTGTGGGAATTTTTGAGCTTAACGGCCACGCCGATATCTCCGGCCCGGAGTTCGTTGGCCTGTTCCCGGTTTTTGCCTTCGGCGACGAAAATCTGGCCGAAGCGTTCCGCGGTGCGGTTGTTGGCGTTGACCAGTTCGTCTCCGGTATGAAGGACGCCGGAATATACCTTGAAATAGTTCACATTGCCCACCTGGGGCTCCGACATGGTCTTATAGATGAAAATAGTCGTATCGGCGCTGCTGTCGCACTTGAGGCGGTCGCCGTTTTCCAGCAGCTTGGCCGGCCGGTCGGCGGGCGACGGGCAGACGTCATTGATGAAGCCCATGATGCGGCCGCTGCCCATATTCTGAGTGGCCGAGCAGCAGAATACCGGGTAGATTTCCTGATGGGCGATGGCGATGCGCAGGCCTTCGGCCAGCTCTTCCTCGGTGAGGGAGCCTTCCTCGAAGAATTTCTCCATCAGGCCTTCGTCGTTTTCCGCGGCCGCCTCGACCAGGGCGTTGTGCAGTTCCTGCGCGCGTTCGATCTCGGAATCCGGAATGGGTTGCTTTTCCGGCCTGCCGCCATCGGGCGGGAAGACGTAAAGCGTCATGCGCAGGGCGTCCACGATAGTGTTAAAGCCCGTGCCCTGGTTGAGCGGATACTGGATAGCCATGACCTTCTGGCCGAAGCGGTTTCTGGCCTGCTCGAAGGTGGCGTCGAAGTCGGCCTTTTCATGGTCCACCTGGTTGATGACAAAAATGGTCGGCGTTTCAAATTGTTCGACGTAATCCCATATGAGTTCGGTGCCCACTTCCACGCCGTTCTTGGCATTCAGCAGCATAACGCCCGTATCGGCCACCTTCAGGGAGGAGATCACCTCGCCGATGAAGTCGTCAAAACCCGGCGTATCCAGGATATTGATCTTGGAATCTTTCCAGGCCACGTGCATGAGCGAGCTGAACAGGGAGTTGCCCCGCTCCCGCTCGATGCTGGTGTAGTCAGATTGGGTATTACCTTCCTCCACGGACCCCCGGCGCGAGATTTTCCCTGCTTCGAATAGCATACATTCGGCAAAGGTCGTCTTCCCGCAACCAGAGTGCCCGAGGAGGGTCACGTTTCTGATGTTTTTGGTTTCAAAACTCATATGGTCCTCTTTTTGAAATGGTTAACAAAAACTCCTGTTTCAGGGTTGTTTTCCGGCTTCGCACTTCCGGTTTTGAACCTCTTTTTGCCCATCCCGGCAGCGGGGAATGAAATTAGGAAATTAAAAGTAAATGACAAAGGGTTTAGCGCTATACCGTTTAATCCCGTATTTTGAGATCAAAAAAATGGCGCACTACTGCAGCCTCAACGGCGACATCCTTCCCCAGGAAAAGGCCGGCCTGGGCCTTACCGACCTTGCCCTGCTGCGCGGCTATGGCATCTTCGATTATTTCCTGTTCAAATACGGCCGCCCCATGCTGGAAGAACAATACCTGGGCCGCTTCTTCAACTCGGCCCGGATGATGGGCCTGGAATTGCCGCTGGGCCGGCAGGAACTGAGCAGCCACATGCGCGAGCTGATCGCCGCCAACGGCCAGGACAAGGGCGCCATCCGCCTGCTGCTCACCGGCGGCTACAGCCCTGACGGCTACACCCCTGCCGAACCCAACCTGATCGTACTTCAACATGACTGGCCGAACTACCCGGAGAGCTACTTCACCGAAGGCATCGGCCTGATCAGCCACAACTACCAGCGGGAATGGCCGGAAGTGAAGACCATCAACTACCTGACCGGCATCAAGCTG
>CAZAXA010000272.1:0-8428 GCA_964488965.1 uncultured Phaeodactylibacter sp.
CCATGGCCGGCAGCGAGTTGGGCACTCCGGACAGGACGGACTTTTTGCCCTCCCGGAGCTTGATCTGTTCCCAGTTCTTTTTCACATCCTCTTCGTCGCGGACCTCCACGTCGCCATAGATGTGCGGATGGCGCTTGACCAATTTGTCGCAGATGGCGTTGAGGGCGTCGGCAATGTCGAAGGCGCCCTGCTCGTCGGCAATGCGGGCATAGAAAACCATGTGCAGCATCAGGTCTCCCACTTCTTCTTTGATCTCCTCCAGGTCTTCGTTGAGAATGGCGTCTGCCAGTTCGTAAGCTTCTTCGATGGTGAGGTTGCGCAGGCTCTGGAAGGTCTGCTTCCGGTCCCAGGGGCATTGCTCCCGCAGTTCATCCATGATGGTGAGTAAACGGGCGAAGGCATCGAGTTTATGCTGCATGAATTGAAGTTTTTTATTTTAACTTTGCGCCGCGCCGGATAATAGCGCCCGGCGCCCGATGCAAAGTAAACCAATAAGGGGGAGTTGTTGTTGAGTAAGAGAACTTTTGACCAACCAATAATCGGATCTTTATGGAATTCTTATATGTCCTGGTTATCATCTTTGTGGTTTTCGGCCTTTCCTTTGCCCTGATCAACATCCGGCAGATTTTTACCGGACAGGAGTTCCGGGGCACCTGCGCTACCAATAACCCCATGCTGAAAAACCAGATCGGCGAGTGCACGGTCTGCGGTAAGAAGCCGGATGAAGAATGCAAAATGCCGGAGGTGGGAGAGAAGGGCTACAAAGACGCCAAGGCCTGACGCGCCATCAACCGATCATTCCATCAGAAGATATTTTCCTTCGGAAGTTGAGGAAATATCACAGGTTCGGTTTTGATTGTTTGTTCCTTGTTCTTTGTTGCTTTTGCCGGAGCAGTTCATAGCCGGGAAACCCGAAACCCCCCATCAATACATCCCCACGGCCAGCATCGTCAGGGTGCAGGCCATTTCCACTTCTATGCCCATTTCGCTTGCCCGTTGCATCAGTTCGGGGTTTTCTGTACCGGGGTTGAAGATGATGCGCTTCGGTTTCAGGCCGAGGATGTAGTCGTAGTATTCCCGTTGCCGGGAGGGGTTGAGGTAGAGGGCAATGGTATGGACGCCCTGCAGTTCGGGTTTGCCCTGCAGGATGGGAACGCCCGAAATCTCGCCTTCATCCAGTCCTATCGGAACCACTTCGAACCCGCCTTTGGCGAGCCGCCGCACGGCAGCATTGGAGTAGCGGACGGGGTTGGCCGATGCGCCGAGTACCAGCGTTTTTTTCATGATCATTCGTTGGATTTTTCATATAACAATGGCTGAAAAGGAAGGTTGATAAATGAATAATTAATATTAAATTGCATATCATCCCTGAAGAAGATCATATCAATAGGCGGATCGGGTCTTCCAGTATATCGGCGACCGTCTGCAGGAACTGAGCGCCGGTGGCGCCGTCCACCACGCGGTGGTCGCAGGAGAGGGTGAGTTTCATCATATTCCCGACAGCGATCTCGCCGTTCTTCACGATGGGCTTTTGTATGATGGCGCCCACAGCGAGGATGCAGGCGTCCGGCGGGTTGATGATGCCGGTAAATTCCTCGATGCCGAACATGCCCAGGTTGGAGACGGTAAAGGTATTGCCTTCCATCTGATCGGGCTGTAGCTTGCGCTTTTTGGCCAGGCCGGCGAGTTCCTTCACCTCTATATTGATCTGGGAGAGGGTTTTCATGTCGGCGTAGCGGATGACCGGCACGAGCAGGCCTTCCTCTACGGCGACGGCCACGCCGATATTGATGTCTTTATTGGTGCGGATTTTATCGCCCAGCCAGGAGGAATTGATGGCCGGGTGGAGGCGCAGGGCGGCGGCCACCGCTTTGATCACCAGGTCGTTGAAGGAAATCTTGGTGGGGGCCACTTCGTTGAGGCGTTCGCGCAGCTGAACGGCCTTATCCATGTTGGCCTCCCGCTTGAGGTAGAAATGCGGAGCGGTAAATTTGCTTTCGCTCAGCCTGCGGGCGATGGTTTTGCGCATCTGGCTGACAGGCTTCTCCTCGTAGTTGGCGCCGGCGGCAGAGAAGGTGAAGGGTACGGGTTGAGGTTGAGGCTGAGGTTGAGGCTGAGGTTGAGGCTGAGGTTGAGGCTGAGGCTGAGGTTGAGGTTGAGGTTGAGGGGCAGTTTCTTTATGCTGGATAACCTGTTCCACGTCGCGCTTTACGATGCGCCCTCCGTCGCCGGAGCCGGCGACGGAGGCCAGGTCGATGCCTGCCTCCCGCGCCATGCTGCGGGCGAGGGGCGAAGCTTTCATGCGTTTGTCATCAGCAGCTGCCTCGGCGGGCGCTTCGGTGCGGGGCGTTTCCGCTTCTTTTTCGGGTTCCGGGCGGGCGCCTACATCGGAAGAAGCAGCGGCGCTTTCGCTGCCATTGCCGCCGCCTTCGGCAGCTTCGATGGCCTTCTTCCAGTCTTCGCCCTTTTTGCCGATCACGGCGATGATGCCGTCGATGGGCACCGGGCCTTCTTTCACGGCAATATGCAGGAGTACGCCATCGAAATAGCTGTCCAGTTCCATAGTGGCTTTATCGGTTTCCACTTCGGCCAGGGTTTCTCCTGCCTCTACTTCATCTCCTTCTGCTTTCAACCAGCTGACGATATTGCCCTCTTCCATGGTATCGCTCATCCGGGGCATGCGTATGACTTCTGCCATAGTCTTTGATTTTGAGTGTTTTTAGGCCAGGCAGGCCAGCTCGGGGAGGGCCTGCGCCAAATAGTTGGTTTAACGGTTT
The DNA here is from genome assembly GCA_964488965.1 of uncultured Phaeodactylibacter sp. GTDB lineage: Bacteria > Bacteroidota > Bacteroidia > Chitinophagales > Saprospiraceae > JACJXW01. The sequence continues at coordinate 2,778 of CAZAXA010000272.1, forward strand.
ATCCGGTCAGGACTACAAAGAAAATGAATATTGGCCGTTTCCCCAACCTCTGAGGCATGGTATTGAGGGGAAAGCCTTCGGTTTGCTTCTTATTTCCATGTTTGCTTATTGAACAGCGCAGCGCGGGGAAGGTTCAGAGAGGCCTTCGGGCCTGTGAGGCCGGCACATTTTTTAAATGCTATTGCCCCGCCTGAAAGAGAGGAAGGGTAGTTTTCCCCCACAATATTCTTATTTTTGCCTTTATGAATTTCTCGTCAAAACTTATCGAAAGCGCGGTCAATGCTTTTGCCGGCCTGCCCGGCATCGGGAAGAAAACGGCGCTCCGGCTGGTATTGCACCTGGTAAAGCAGCCGCCGGAAATATCCGGGCAGTTTGCGGAAGCCATTGTGCAGATGCGGCGCAACATCAAAGAGTGCGAGCGGTGCCACAATATCTCCGACAGCAGGCTCTGCACCATCTGTTCCGACAGCCGCCGCGACCAGTCGCTGGTTTGCGTGGTGGAAGGGATACGCGATGTGATGGCCATCGAAGATACCGCCCAGTACCGGGGGCTGTACCACATCCTTGGCGGGGTGATCTCCCCGATCGAAGGCATCGGCCCATCGGAGCTGAACATCGACTCTCTGTTGCAGCGGGTGAAGGAGGATGGCGTCAAAGAGGTGATCATGGCTATCAGCCCGACGATAGAAGGGGAAACGACCATCTTTTATCTGTCGAAGAAACTGCGGGATACGGGCGTTCAGCTCAGTACCATTGCCCGGGGCGTTTCCTTCGGGGGCGACCTGGAATATGCGGATGAGCTGACGCTGGGGCGTTCGATCGTAGCGAGGGTGCCTTATAAGGGAATGAGCGAATGAGTGGATTTTACCCGGCCGAGCCATAGCGAGGGCGGGGAGGGGATGGGAGTTGGCCTTCCAAACAAACTTTCCAGGCTATTGCGGCTGTCTGGCCTTATATGAAGCTATCCGTTGTCATCGTCAACTATAACGTCAAATACTTCCTGGAGCAGGCTCTGCTGTCCGTGAGCCGGGCGTCGCGGGGCCTGGAGGTGGAGGTATGGGTGGTGGATAACAACTCGGTGGACGATTCGGTGCAGATGGTGCGGGAGAAGTTTCCCGGTGTGAAGCTCATTGCCAACAAGCACAACCCGGGTTTTTCCGTTGCCAACAACCAGGCCATCCGGCAGTCGGCGGGAGAGTATGTCTTGCTGCTCAATCCGGATACGGTAGTGGAGGAAGACACCTTTGAGAAGTGCCTGGCCTTTATGGACGCCCATCCGGAGGCCGGAGGGCTGGGGGTGCGCATGATCGACGGCAGCGGGAAATTCCTTCCGGAGTCCAAGCGGGGTTTTCCTTCGCCCTGGGTGGCCTTCTGCAAGACGGTGGGCCTGTCCCGCCTCTTTCCTGCCTCCCGCCTGTTCAACCATTATCACCTGGGTTATCTGGAGGAGCATGCCGTGCACGAGGTAGAAGTGCTGGCCGGGGCGTTCATGCTGTTGCGCCGCTCGGTTCTTGGCGAGATCGGCCTGCTCGACGAGGCCTTCTTCATGTACGGGGAAGATATCGACCTGTCCTACCGCATCGTACAGGCCGGCTATAAGAACTACTATTTTCCGGAGGCCACTATCATCCACTATAAGGGGGAGAGCACCAGGAAGGGCAGCCTGAACTACGTGAGGGCCTTCTATACGGCAATGATCATCTTTGCCCGCAAGCATTTTCGGGGAGAAAAGGCCCGCCTGTTCGTATTGATGCTGCAGGCGGCCATTTATTTCCGGGCATTACTGACGGTAGCCTCGGGTTTTGTGTACAAGGTGTACCTGCCTGTGCTGGATGGGGCCATCATCTTCGGCGGGCTGGTATTTCTGAAGAACTTCTGGGCGGTGTACCACTTTCACGACCCCGGCTATTACGATGAGTCCTTTCTGTACTTCAATGCTCCTTTATATATAAGCATCTGGCTGGCCACGGTATATTTCAGCGGCGGTTACGACCAGCAGTTCAGCGTCCGGCGGCTGGTGCGGGGGCTGCTGGTGGGCACGGTGCTGCTGGCGGCCGTTTACGGCTTTCTGGACCTGGAGTACCGTTCCTCCAGGGCGCTCATCGTGCTGGGAGCCCTGTGGGCTACCCTTTCAACCGTGGCTTTGCGTTTTCTGCTTCACTTTCTGAAGTTCGGCAATTTTAATCTGGGGCGGGACAAGGTGAAGAAGCTGGTGGTCGTCGGCTCGCAGGAAGAGAGCGAACGGGTGCAGCGGCTGTTGCACCAGGCGCAGGTGCAGAAGAACTTCATCGGCGCCGTGGCGCCCTGGCCGGATGCCGATACGCATTTGTATCTCAGCGGCCTTCCGCAACTGGATGAGGTGGTGCAGATTTATAAGATCGAAGAGGTGATCTTCTGCTCGAAGGATGTGCGGGCACAGGATATCATGAGCTGGATGGCCCGCCTGGGCCCGGCCATCGACTACAAGATCGTCCCTCAGGAAAGCCTCAGCATTATCGGCAGCAGTTCCAGAAATACGGCGGGGGAGTTATACACCATTGATATCCGCTACGGTATTGCGCAGCCCCGTAGCCGCCGCAACAAGCGGCTGGCCGATCTGGCGCTGGCCCTCCTGGCCCTGCCTGCCTTTCCCTTGCTTGCCCTGCAGGTAGCCCGGCCGGCAGGGCTGCTGCGCAACGCCTGGAAAGTATTCGCCGGCCGCCGCTCGTGGGTGGGCTATGCCCCTGCCGGGCAGGAGGATGGCAGCCTGCCTCCCCTCCGCCCGGGCGTGCTCTCGCCGCTCGACGCCCTCTCCATCAGCAATATCGATGCGCCTACCATACAACGCCTTAACTTCCTGTACGCCAAGGATTACCACGTCAGTAAAGACCTGGATATCCTATGGAAGGGCCTCCGGCGGCTGGGGAGAGAGCCGGGGGAATCTTAAATGAAAAATTCAGGATGTAACAGGCAAAACGGCTCGCTCCGGGCTACTGTTCGTCCGGGTTTTTGTGTTGCTGCTTTTGCACCTTTTTTTGTTGCTTAGCCGCTTTTTGCTGCATTTTAACTGCTTTTTCCTGTTGCTTGGCCGCCTTTTCCTGCAGTTTTTGCTGTTTAGCCAGTTGTTGTTCCTGCTTTTTCAACTGTTTCTCTTGCCTAGCCAGTTTTTTCTCTTGTTGTTTCAGTTGCTTCTCTTGTTTGGCCAGTTGTTTTTCTTGCTTTTTCATTTGTTTTTCCTGCTCTTGCATGGTTTTCTGCTCCGTTTTTTCCTTTTTGGTTTCAACCTGTGCAGAAAGCGTGGATGCAAAGAGGGGCAGGCCAAAAATGAGGGCCAGTACGATCAGCTTTTTCATGGCTTCTGAATTGATGAGATAATGGATACACAGTTATTCTTTTAAACGGATATAAGTTAACTTTCGTTTTCAGGCAAGGCAATGAGGCCAGTCATCTGCTTTCCATTTTAAGAATATTTTAACTCAGTTCCCCTTCGGCCCTGCCCTCATTTCATCTCCTTTGAGGCGCTATTTATACATCTTAGCCGGCTCAGAATACGCGCATCCCCATATTTTCGTTTATCTTTGCAGGCCGTTAAACCTTACTCCAGATATGTGGTTCCTGATATTACTGATCGTTTCCTATATAGTGCTGAGTATCAGCCTGTATTTTCTGTTCCCAAAGGCCGGCGAGGCCGGATGGAAGGGCCTGGCGCCCGGGCTGAACTTCGTAGTGTGGTGCCGCCTGATCGGGCGTAAAGGCGCGCATGCCGCCTGGCTGCTGTTCCCCATCGTCAACATTTTCATCTATGCCGGCATGGCCATCGACATGGTGCGCTCCTTCGGCAAGTATCGCTTCTGGCACAGCGTGGCGGCAGTGCTGTTCGCTCCCCTCTATTTTTTCTACCTCGCCTTCAATGAGGGGGAAAAGTACGACGGGCCCACCCTGGTGAAGGAACGGGAGTACAAAGCCCAGCTTGCTGAGGCGGCGGCCGGCAATCAGGTGCGCAAACTGCAGAAGCTGCAGGCCAGTAACCCCTACAGGAAATCAGCTGCCCGGGAATGGGCGGAAGCCATCATCTTTGCAGTGTTCGCAGCGGCATTCATCCGCATGTTCCTCATCGAGGCCTATGTCATTCCCACCCCGTCTATGGAAGGCTCCCTGCTGGTCGGCGATTTTCTGTTCGTCAGCAAGGCCCATTACGGAATACGAACCCCTGAGACGGTGGCCATGGTCCCCCTGCTCCACAACCGCATTCCCATACTGAATACGGAATCCTACCTGAAAAAACCCAACCTGTCCTATTACCGCCTGCCCGCTCTGGAGGCCATCGACCGCAATGACCCGGTGGTATTCAATTTTCCGGAAGGAGACAGCGTGTATGTGGTCCCGGACCGGACGTGGTCAATTTACGACTACAGGCGGGGAGCGGTGCCGGCAGGCCAGGCCCAACAGATCGAAACCGGCGCCAGGAAGCTGGTGGTGCGCCCCATGGATAAAAAAGACCATTATATTAAACGCTGTATCGGCATAGCGGGCGACAGCCTTCAGGTCATCGGCAGGCAGGTGTACATCAACGGGAAACCGGCGGAGAACCCCAAACACCTCCAGTACATGTATGTGGTTACTTTTCCCGGCAACGCCATCAATACCCGCAAGTTTCCCGAGTGGGGGATCAACAACAGCGATATCATAGCCCAGCAGGGCGCCGACACCTATATTATCATCCTCTCGGATGAGCAGCGGGAGAAAGTACAGAGCCTCGATCCCAACATCAGTATTACGCATGTGGATATGGCGCAGCTCGATGGCAACAGCGACAAGTTCTTCCCCCATGACCCCGAACATTTTCCCGGCTGGTCGACGGACAACTACGGGCCTGTTTATATCCCGAAAAAAGGCGCCACGGTGAAGGTCAGCCCGGATAATATTGCTCTGTACCGGCGGGTTATCGAAGTATATGAGGGTAACAAGCTGGAGATCCGGGACGGCAGGATTTACATCAATGGCCAGCAATCCGATACCTATACTTTCAAGATGGACTATTACTGGATGATGGGGGACAACCGCCACAATTCCGAGGATTCCCGGGTGTGGGGCTTCGTCCCGGAAGACCACGTGGTGGGCAAACCCATGATCATCTGGTTCTCTACCAGTAAGGAGGGCAGCAATATTTTCAGCCGTATCAACTTTAAGCGGATCTTTAAACCAGTTGGCAACCTGGAATAGGGGAGTATCAAAATAATAGTTATATTTGGTTCGTTGTCCGGTTTAAGTATTAGAATAAAAAATGACTATTTGCCCATGTTCCGGAAGATCATTGAAGCAATCAGCAGCCTTTTTTCCAGCCTTTTTGGCGGTAGCAAACCGAAACCCACACCCCGTAGGGATACCACCCTGCCGGATACGGAATTGCCTCAGGATGGCTCCGAAATCCGCCCCGATACCATTATCGTCGTAGCGGATGAGATGGATAAAATCATCATCCCCCCCGGAACACCTGACAAAGGCTTTGACGAAGATATCTTCGACGAAAAGGATGATAAAGGCGATACGCCCATCGTAGTTAGCCCGGACCCCGAACCTCAACCTCAACCTCAGCCCCAACCTCAACCTCAACCTCAACCTCAGCCTCAGCCTCAACCTCAGCCCCAACCTCAGCCCCAACCTCAACCTCA
>CAZAXA010000273.1:0-8424 GCA_964488965.1 uncultured Phaeodactylibacter sp.
CCGTCCTTGCGCAATTCTGCCAGGGCGACGATAGAATTCCGCCCGTTGAAGTTGTAAAGGCGGGTATCGCCGTCACTGCTGAAATTGCGGCTGTTGTCATTGAAAACGAAGTACAGCCGGTCGCGCACAATGGCCATGGCATAGGAGGAATAATAGCCTCCGTCGTTGACCGTTTCCTGCCGTTTGGGGATGCGCGTGGCCCATTCGATGGAGCCGTCCGGCTGTATATTCACGACGATGATATCGTTGTAGTTGTAGAAATAGTCGAAACGCAGGGCGCCATCCCAGTAGCGGTAGGCCCGTTCGAAAACATAAAACTGCTCGGCCACAAGAACGGCGCCGCCGTCGCTGCGCAGCACCAGTTCGTCCAGAGAGAAGCGATAGAGTTCCGGCGCCCGGCCGCCGTCGCCACTGGCTTCGGCCCGGCTGGCGCGCCGCAGTTCTCCCGGGCGCAGGAATTCCGTCCTGAATTCGAATTCAAATTCTTTAAAGCTGAGGTTAGAAATCTCACGGGTGGAAGGGTTCAGGCGGAAAAAGCAGGTGCCCTTGATGCTGTAGGTTCCTTTTTCGGAGAAGAAGCCGGCGCAGACCAGGCTGCCGTCGCCGGCGACCCGAAAGGCCAGGTCGGTGATGAATTTATCATTGAGGGCGATGTGGTATTCCTGCACATCCTCTCCCTGCCGGGTGTATGCCAGTATGATGTACTGGTAATTCGGCCGGCCCCGGCGGCGCTCCCGCACTCCATCGCGGTACAACACCCCCAGGAGGTAAACATTGCCCGCTTCATCGATGCGGTAATCTTCGACGGCAAACTGCTGGTCGGAATAGGGCAACGTTATATCCCTGCTCCAGGCCTTTTGCATTTGATTGTCAAAAACATGGAGGGCAAAGCGCTCGGGATCCCGCTTCTGGTAGGGCAACTGGCTGTATAGCAATACTTTGGAGCTATCGCTGGATAGGAGCACTTTAAAGGCGCCCTCCTTCTCTTTATTCCGGGCCTCCACTTCCGCGACCATAACCAGCTCCCGGGAAGGCTGCAGGCGCTTACTGACTTTCTGATAAAAGAGGTAGTTCTTCTTCTGAGCCTGGTTATTGAAGCTGGTGAACAGGTAGATCTCTCCGCCGATCATGACGGCGTCTTCAAAATCCCGGCGTTTACCCTTGTACTTCAGGTCCATTTTCCCGGACTTGCGCAGCTTCATCTCGCTGTCGTAATACTCGATGTACACCTGTTCGTTCGACAGGCCGCCCTCGCTTTTTTGCCGCAACATATAAAAGCCTTCCTTATCGGCGGAGATCGCCTTGGTGATCCGCGTACCGGCGGGCTCTGTCAGTTCCTCACCCCAACGGGCCCGGGCAGGCACATCGCTGCGCTGGCCCCAAAGGCCCTGGGCCCAAAACAGCAGGCCGGCCAAAGCCATATATCGGATAGTACGGAGCATGTATGCTTGTTTGAGGGCTAAAGATACTTATTCCTGAGGGAAACAGAGAGCAGGAAGAAGGCTATATTGCCGGATAGACGAATTGAGCCGCGGCAATCCAGCAATATAACCATCCAACAATATAACCATCCCCCCTCACTTGATCGCCCGGTACTGTGCCGCATTAGAGGCGTCGATCCTGGTCATGACCTGCACGACGGTATTCTGTTCCTGAGGCGTACCGCGTTTAAAAATCTCCAGGATTTCCTGGGATTTAGTATCGGTAAACACCTGGATGATCATGGAGTTGGGGTAGGCCTGGTCGACGTTGCGGACCTGTTCCAGGCCGGCGGCGATGATAGCGCGGCCGGTGGCCACATCGCTGGCGCAGAGGTCGAGCCCCTGCCGGTGGTAATCATACCAGGCCTGCCGGAAGGGCCGCACGCGGGGCGAAAGGATATTTTCGATGAGCCAGAAGCGGTTGCGGTTGCCATCGAGGGAGCGCCAACCGGGGTTGGCGGCAGCGGCCGACTGGGGCACGGCGTTGAGGATATCCTGAGCAGCCTGAAAATAGGGCTCCCCGCCATAGGGCGAGAAGGAATCGTAATCGAGGCCCAGGATGATATAAGCATAGAAGGCCAGCACGCTGGACAGGTTATCGTTATACGTGTTACGGCTGAACTGCAGGGGCTGGAACTGCTCATAGAAGAAGGTCACGCCCTTATCGATATGATTGATCAGCGGCGTTTCGTAATCGGCGCCGTAAACCGGACGGGAGGCCTGTATGGCAATATCGGCCTTGAAAGTGGTAGGCGACAGCTCTTCCTGTATGGTGATCAGCACATTGGCGCTGATCCGTTCCTCCAGTTCGTAAACGTCATCGGTCCATTTCTGGTTGTTGAAGAATTCCTGCACCGTAGACTCCAGGGTCTCAAAAACCCTGGGGTCGGCCGATTGCAGCTTCTGGACATTGATACGCACGTTGACGTTGAGTTCCTGAGCGTTCAGCCCCAGGGCCACGATGGAAAAGATCACGCTGAATACAAGCCTTATCATGGAATGAGTGAATTTTACCCGGCCGAGACTCGAGGGCGGGGAGTGAATGAGTGAATTTTACGCGGCTTCCGTTTTATATCACATGGCCTATAATATTGAACCCCATCCGAACTACAGCAGGGCCTCCACCTCGTCGAGAATGTCGCCGGCCACCGCTGTTTTAGATTTTAACTCAAATTTACGGATCTTATTGTTTTTGCCGAGGATGGTGATCTTATTCGTATCGTAGTTGAAGCCGGCGCCTTCATCCCGCAGGGAATTCAGGACAATGAGGTCGAAGTTCTTTTTCTCCAGTTTGCTTTGAGCGTTGGCCAGTTCGTCCTCGGTTTCCAGGGCGAAGCCTACCAGCAGTTGCCCGCTGAGTTTTTTGCTGCCCAGGGATGCGGCGATATCGGGGTTTTTCACCAGTTCAAGCCGCAGGGTTTCGCCCGTTTTTTTGATCTTGTGCTCAGCGGCCTCCCGGGGGCGGTAGTCGGCCACTGCCGCTGCCAGGATGCCGATGTCGGTATCCGCAAATTCGGCCAGGGCTGCGCGTTGCATCTCTTCGGCTGTCTGTACGGATATGACGGCAACTCTGCTCTCCCGGGGCGACAGGCGGGAGGGCCCCAGTACCAGCGTCACCTTTGCCCCTCTCCGGGCGGCTTCGTCGGCCAGGGCCACGCCCATTTTCCCGCTGGAGCGGTTGCCGATAAAGCGGACGGGGTCAATGGGTTCGTAAGTAGGCCCCGCCGTAATGAGGATTTTTTTCCCGGCGAGGCTCCGGGCCTTTTCCCAGTAGTTCTGAAGGTGGGCAATGATCTCTTCGGGTTCCGCCATGCGGCCTTCGCCCACCAGGCCGCTGGCCAGTTCTCCGTGCCCTACCGGGATGAGGAGGTTGCCAAAGCTTTGCAGCCGACGGACGTTCTCCTGAGTGGACGGGTGCTGCCACATGTCGAGATCCATTGCCGGGGCAAAGAAGACCGGGCAACGCGCCGAGAGGTAGGTGGCGGTGATGATATTGTCGCTGATGCCGAGGGCCAACCTGGCCAGCGAGCTTGCCGTCAGGGGAGCGACCACCATGGCATCGGCCCACAGGCCCATCTCCACGTGGCTGTTCCAGCTGTCTTCCGAAACGATATCAGTATGGACGGGCCTTCTGGAGAGGGTCGACAAAGTGAGCGGGCTGATGAAGTGGGTAGCGGCCCTGGTCATGAGCACCTGGACTTCCGCTCCCGACTTCACCAGCAGCCGGGCCAGAAAAGCGGATTTGTAAGCGGCAATGCTGCCGGTGATACCAAGCAGGATCTTCTTGCCTGTGAGGCCTTGCATTTTGACGGGTACTGTGACGGCAGGGAAAGGCGATAGCCCGCAAGGCTATTCCTGTACCATTTCTTCTTCCTCTTCCTCTTCTCTTCTCTTCTTATTGTAACGGTGGTAAATCTCTCCTTCGATGAATTCTTCCATGGCGATGATCACCGGGTTAGGCAGGCGCTCATAGAATTTCGATATTTCGATCTGCTCCTTGTTTTCACTGATCTCTTCGATGGTATCGGAAGAAACGGCGAACTCCTCCAGCTTCTGGTGCAGTTCCTGCTTGAGGTCTACCGCCAGTTGCTTGGAACGTTTGGTTATGATGCTCAGCACCTCGTAAATATTACCGGTTTTGGCCGCCAGGGAGTGTACGTCCCGGGCCCTGACATTAGGATCCAGCCCTTGCACTTGGGTTTTGATATCCGACATTATCTAGTTTATTTAATGATTCTCTGGATTGATTGTAAATGGAATTGACTTCTCTGTGATACCGGCTTTCCGGAAAACGGGCCAGGAACTCCGACGAGCGGTTGGCGGCATCCTGATAGCGCTCCCGCTGTTTATCTACAAAACTGTTTTTGGCCAGCTGATAGGCCGAGCGGATGATCATATAGCGAATCTCCTCGGCATTGTCCGTATCCGGAAAGTCTTTCAGTACATTATCAAAGGATTGAATGGCCGCCTGATAGTCCCGGATGTCGAAATAGAGCTTGGCGCTTTCGTAAGCCTTGCGTTCCAGCTTTTTCCGCATCTCGTCGATGAGGCGGTTGCACTCTTCCACCCGCGTACTGTTGGGGTAGGTGTTGACGAACAACTGAAAACCTTCGATGGCCTGTTCGGTATAGGATTGGTCGAGCCTGAACGTCGGTGAAAGTTGATAGTTCGAATAGGCCGACATAAAATCGGCTTCTTCTCTCAGGCTGCTGGCGCCATAGGTGTTGGAAAAGTTCTTGAAATAGTAGGAAGCCAGAATGTACTGCCCCAGGTGATAATAGGTGTAGGCATATTTATAGTAAATCTCTTCGGCTTCCTGTTTGCCCCGGTAGCTGCTGATGATGAGCTCGAAGAGGGTCTGGGCTTTCTGGTACTCCTCCGCCTCATAGTATTCCAGCGCTTTGGCGTATATGCGGCTCACATCCCCGCTGGACCGTATCTTCTCGAACTCGCTCTTACAGGCGCCCAGCAGCAGGCTCACTCCAAATAGTACAACAAAAAGGCTTTTTCTCATAAGGCTGCAAAATTACGGTTTTTTAAGCAATTGCACAATACACCTTCTCCGGGAAAACATTTTCAGTTGTATTATAGTGATTCTCCTCACTTTATGAGTTTATGCGCGAGAAGCGGGAATATAAATTCCCGCGTAGTAGCGCAGGAATCTATATTCCTGCTTCTCTACCAAGAAGCTAAAGAGGAGAATCACTATAAGGTGCCTGAAAACAGGAGAAGGGTTGGTCAAAGCAGGGGTATAGCTGCCAACTCGCGCCGCTCACAGCGTGAAAAATGGCAAAAAACTGGTAAATTCGCTGGTCAGTGAAAAACAGGATAACCTATGACGGAAGAGCCGGCGCCATACGGCAGGGATGATGCCTCCAAGATCAAGCGCATTGAGCAGTTCCGGATTTACTACAACCACACCATTCATCCGGAATTGCTGCGGATGGAGCGCATCCGCATTAACCTGCTGCGCCTGTTGTTTTTTTCGACCCTGTTCATGACGGGAGTGTTGTTGTTCGAATTTTATATCAGCATACTGGCGCTGACCCTCTTGCTGGCCATCCCTCTGGGCGCTTACATCTCCTACCTGCTCTACCGCATACAGCGCTTCCGGCTCACCTTCAAACCCAATGTCGTGCGCCTCATCCTGGATTTCATCGACGACGGCATGAACTTCGACCCGGCCCACCCTCTGGAATACGAACCCGGGAAAAAAATCGAAAAAGAGCGTTTTTTCAAAAGCCAGATATTTGCCACTAAAGCCCCCTATTACACCGGCGAGGATTTCATCTCCGGCCGCGTGGGCCAGATGGATTTCGAACTGTCGGAACTACATGTCAAGGAGTTTTCCCTCGTGGCCAACCGGCTGGATGAGGTCTTTAAAGGCGTCATGATGCACGCTACTTTTCCCGAAGAAACCGAAGGAAGGGTGATCATCTGGCCCCGCCGCCTCCGGCAGTTCCACACCCGGGCCATCAAGAACTTTACCTGGGAAGGAGGGCGCAATCAGGACAAGGAAGTCAATAACCTGGCATTCCGGGAGATGTTCCTCACCTATGCCACCGAGGATACGCATGTGGAAAGCATCCTCTCCGAACCCATGCAGGATGCCATCGTGAGGTACTGCGCCGCCACCGGCAAAGAGATGTATATGTCCTTCATCAACCGGGAAATCTACGCTGCGGTAAGTGAAGAAAAGGATATCCTGGAACCCTACCTTTTCCGATCCAACCTGAGCTTCGAACTGGTGCGGGAGTTCTTCGAAGACATCCACCTGCTGCTGCGCATCGCCGAGGATTTTGACCAGACGCATTAAGGGGGGGCGGTTTATGGGTTTATAGGTTTAGGGGTTCAGCGTCCCATCAAAAGCCCCCAAACCCACGTTAGCTTACCAGGTTGATCATCCTTCATCATGAAGGATCAGCAGCGGCACCGGGCTGTTGAACACCTCCCGGGTAGTAGCGCTTACGTGGAACACCTCTTCCAGGAAGCCCCTCCGGCGGCGCACCATGCAGAGCAGGCCTGCCTGATAGTCCGTCACGAAGTTGTTGATACTCTCGTTGATATTCTGTTCGTCAAGTTCGTAGTGGAAAGAATGGCCGACGCCATCGAGGAAAATATCGACGCTGGGGTCGATGCCGTCGTCCCTGCTTCCCAAATCCTGATGGAAGACGTGGACCCTGGCATTGAAGGCCCTTGCGATCTTGACCAGCGGAGCCGTGACGCCCGGATGGCTGATGCCTTCTTCATCGACGGCGAAAACGATGGAGCTGATGGGTTGGTAGGAATAGCCATTGGGGATGGCCAGTACCGGCGCCAGGGTGCTTTTCATCACCCCGTTGGTGATGCTGCCGGTGAAAATCTCCTTCAGGCCGGAAGCCCCCTGGGTGCCCATGATGATAAGGTCATAACTTCCCTTTTCGGCCACATCGGAGATAGACGGGGTGGCATCTCCCCGGATGATCCTGCTCTCGACGGAAGCCCCGTTGGCCAGCAGGGGCTGGATGCGGCTGATAATGGAGCGCATCTTTTCAGCCGCGTCTTTTTCCATATAGGATTCCACGGAGAGGAACATGCCGGCAGAGCTGTACACCTTATAAGTATGGAGGAGGGTTATCCTGCTGCCGAACTTGCCGGCGACCTCCACGGCGTAGGCCAGTGCATTTTCCGCATTCCTGGAAAAATCCGTAGGTACGAGTATCTTTTTCATCAAACCACCCTTTTGATTGAGGCCGGCCACTACTGCCTGGCGCATCATCTCCTCGTCCTGATCCATACCGCCGCTCAGCAAAACCTTCAGCACAATGCTCAGGTCTTCAACGCTGGGCACTACCCGTTGGAAGAGGACTTGCCCGTTGACGGCCAGGGCAGGTATGCCGGCGATCTCGTATTGCATCAGCTCGTCAATATCGGTGACCTCCCGGATCGGTATGTCCAAATCGAGCAAATCCAGCGCCTTCTGCAGATTCACCTTCAGCTGTCTGTGTTTCGACGATCCTATCCCTAGTATCTCGATATTCGGCTGGGTATCCTGCCTCATTTCCTTAGACATCAAGTGTTCCAGATTTTTCGCTTCCCCGCCTTGTCTTATGCGGCTATCCAACATACTCAAATAATAATGGTAAATTACAGGGCAAAATCGGGCTAATACTTTACCCGAAAGATGACTTTTGTCACCACCGGGAGTGACTTTTATCATTTTCCGGCGGCCACCGATAGCGCTAATTTGCCCCTTCGTATATTTTGCCCGGACGAATATTTCGTGAACCAGTTGACTAGCCATAAGAAACTATCGGAAGATGCTTTAAGGCTCAATGCTATCATTGAGACGGCCACCGACGGTATCATCACCATCGGGGAGGATGGTATTATTGAGACGGCCAATACGGCTGCGGCCCGCCTGTTCGGATATGAGATCGGGGAACTGGCCGGCAGCAGCGTCAATATGCTCATGCCACCCCCTCACGACCGGAACCACGACAGTTACATCCGGAAATACCTGCAGACCGGCCAGGCCAGGATCATCGGTATCGGGCGGGAAGTGATGGGCAGGAAAAAGGATGGAACCATCTTCCCCATCCGGCTCAGCATCAGCGAAGTAAAACTGGAAAGCGGCCGCATTTTCACCGGCATCGTCCACGACCTCAGCCATCAGAAAAATATAGAAAGGGACCTCCGCGCGGAAAAGGAACGAGCGCAGCGTTACCTCGACATTGCCAACACCATTATTGTGGTGATCGGCAGGGATGAAAAGGTCCAGCTCCTGAACGCCAAAGGATGCCAGGTGCTGGGTATCGACGAGGCCCGCGCCGTCGGCCAGAACTGGTTTGCCCTGGCTATCCCGGAAGAAAGCCGGCAGGAACTCAGGGGGGTCTTTCAGGCGTTGATGCGGGGGCGGCAGATCGATTACTACGAGAATGTGATCCAGACAAAAGAAGGGGGG
>CAZAXA010000274.1:0-8418 GCA_964488965.1 uncultured Phaeodactylibacter sp.
CCAGATAGGTTTCTATCGATTTGCTGTCTCTGAGGGTAATGGACTGTGAAATCTTCAATTCTCGCATAGGTGTCAATGTACGCCTTAATTTCACAAAATCAAACCAGGAACCCTGCCGTATTTTCAAAGTGCCGCCGGATGAGGCAGAGAAAACATGCCCTTATGCACAACCCCAAAGCTACCCTAACGCACCATCATCTCCCTGGCCCGGGTGATCGCCCGTTCCAGCCCGCCCACATCCTGACCGCCGGCGGTGGCGAAGAAAGGCTGCCCGCCGCCGCCGCCTTTGATTTCTTTGGCCAGCTCGCGGATCATATTGCCGGCATGCAGGCCCTTGCCTTCCGTCAGCTCCCGGCTAATGGCGATGAGCAACTGGGCTTTGCCGTCCACTTCGGCCCCGAAAACGATGACGGCATTGTCGATCTGCTCTTCCAGTTGGTAGGCCAGCGTTTTGATGGCGTTGCTGTCGTCCAGCGGCAGTTTGGCGCCGAGGAAGTTCAGGCCGTTGATCGGTTCCACTTTTTTCAGCAGTTCGCCCTTCATGGCGCCGGCCTGGGCGGCCAGCAGTTTTTCAACCTCCTTTTTCAGCTGCCTGTTCTCCTCCTGCAGGGCGGCGACGCTCTTCGCCGGATCTTTCGGGTTTTTCAGCAGTTGCCGGATTTCCTGCAGCTCGTTGAGTTCTTCCATCAGGAATTGTTCGGCCCGCTCCGCCGTGATGGCCTCGATGCGGCGGATACCGGCGGCCACCGCCCCTTCCGAGACGATCTTGAACAGGCCGATCTCACCGGTGGCCTGTACGTGCGTGCCGCCGCAGAGTTCGCGGGAAAAGTTCCGGCCGAAGGTGATGACGCGAACATTCTCGCCGTATTTCTCCCCGAACAGCATCATGGCACCGGAGGCCTTGGCCTCTTCGATGGGCGCCTCGCGCTCTTCTTCCAGCGGAATGTTTTCCCGGATTTTCTCGTTGACCATGGCTTCGATCTGGCGGGTTTCCTCGTCGCTTACCTTCTGAAAGTGGGCAAAGTCGAAGCGCAGGCGGTTGGCATCCACATACTGCCCTTTCTGCAGGGCATGTTTGCCGAGGATGCGGTGCAGGGCGGCGTGCATGAGGTGGGTGGCCGAGTGGTTGCTGGCCGTAGCCTGGCGCCGGGCAGGGTCGACTTCGGCGCGCACCGGCGCCTCGATATCTTCCGGCAACCGCCCGACAATATGGATGATGAGTTCATTGTCTTTCTGGGTATCCAGCACCGGCGCCTTTTCGGCGCCGAACCAGAGCATGCCCGTATCGCCGGCCTGGCCGCCGCTCTCGGCGTAGAAGGGCGTGCGGTTGAGCACCACCTGGTACTGTTCTTTGCCTTTCACTTCTACGGCACGGTATTTCAGCACATGGGCATTTTCCACCGTCAGCGTATCGTAGCCGACGAAGGCCGCCTCTTCGCCCTCGCGCACCACGCGCCAGTCGCCCACCAGCTTGTGAGCATCCAGGCGGGAGCGCTCCTTCTGTTCGCGGAGAGCCTTTTCGAAGCCGGCTTCGTCAATGGCCAGGCCGCGCTCCCCGGCGATGAGGCGGGTCAGGTCGATGGGGAAGCCGTAGGTGTCGTATAGTTCGAAAGCATACTGCCCGTTGATGCGCCCCGACGAAAGGTCGATGGTATCGAGCCGGCGCAGGCCTTTTTCCAGGGTATGCAGAAAGGCGTTCTCTTCGCCCTCGATCACCTTAGCGACCTGCGGCTGCTGTGCTTTCAGTTCGGGGAAGACCCCGCTGAAGTAATCTGCCAGCAGGGGAATGAGGGTATGCAGGAAGGGTTCCCTGATATCCAGGAAAGAAAAATAGTAGCGGACGGCCCGGCGCAGGATGCGGCGGACGACGTAGGCTGCCCCGTTGTTGCCCGGCAACTGGCCGTCGGCAATAGTCAGGGCCACTGCGCGGATGTGGTCGGCCACTACCCGCATGGCAGTATCCGCTTTGGCTTCCGGGGCATAGCTGCCGGTATATTTTCTGCCGGTCTTCTGTTCTATAAAGCGGATGATGGGCATGAACACATCCGTGTCGTAGGTGGCTGTTTTGCCCTGCAGCACCATGCAGAGGCGCTCGAAGCCCATGCCCGTGTCGACGTGCTTTTCCGGGAGGGTTTCCAGTTGGCCGTCGGCCTTGCGGTTGAACTGGATGAAGACGTTGTTCCAGATTTCGATCACCATGGGATGGTCTTTGTTGACCAGTTCCTCTCCCGGCAGCTTCCGGCGTTCTTCCTCCGGGCGCAGGTCGATGTGAATCTCCGAGCAGGGCCCGCAGGGGCCGGTGTCGCCCATCTCCCAGAAGTTGTCCTTCTTATTGCCGTTGATGATGTGGTTTTCCGGCAGGTACAGGCCCCACAGGGCGCGGGCCTCATCGTCAGGGTTCAGCCCTTCGGCCTCGTCGCCTTCGAAGACGGTAGCGTAAAGCCGGCTTTTGTCGATGCCGTACACTCCGGTCAGCAGTTCCCAGGACCAGGCGACGGCTTCCTTTTTGAAATAATCGCCGAAAGACCAGTTGCCCAGCATTTCGAACATGGTGTGGTGGGTGCCGTCGCGGCCTACGTCTTCCAGGTCGTTGTGCTTGCCGGAAACCCGCATGCACTTTTGGGTATCGGCGATGCGGCGCGCCTCCGGTATCTGGTTGCCCAGGAAGTAGTCTTTGAACTGGTTCATGCCCGCGTTGGTGAACATCAGGCTGGGGTCATCCCTGCTCACGATCGGCGCGCTCGGTACGATCTTGTGTTGTTTGGAGGCAAAAAAATCGAGGAACGCCTGCCGTATTTCCGTCGAAGTCATAATCACGATCCTTTAAAAAATCCCGTTTCTTTTTAATGAAACAGCGAAGATAGGGGCTGCGGATGACATTTGCCAGAAATAGTAGTGCATTTGTGCTTTTGTTGCACTAGCAGCCTCAGCCCGGCTTATATGGAAGGCGTCAGTACGCTTTACCGGGCGCCTGCCGGCTTGCTGCGCCGCATACCATACCCTGTGGAGCAAATGCGAAAATCCCCGCCCTTCTACGAGCCTGTGCTGTAACTTCATGCTGGGTTGTCGATGGTTTAGAGATGTTTGGAGGTAGTCATTTGGGCTTCCAAAGCACCACCTCCACGAGTAGGCCAGCTAGGCCGGCGATCAAGATGATCGCGCCACGAGGGCCTCACAAATACGCATTTTTCACCTTAATGATCTCCCCCATGATGCTCAGGGCGATCTCCTTTGGCGTCTTCGCGTTGATATCCAGCCCGATGGGGGCGTGAATGCGGGCGATGGCTTCGTCGGAGAAGCCAGCCTCTTTCAGGCGTTTCACTCTTTTTTCATGTGTTTTTTTGCTGCCCAGGGCGCCGATGTAGGCGATGCCGGAGGGTAATAATATATGCAGGGCATTGTCGTCGATCTTGGGGTCGTGAGAGAGGACGAGGGCGTAGGTGTAGGCGTCGAGGGTGAAGCCGGGGAGCGCCTCCGCCGGGTATTTGTCGAACAGCTGATCGGGAGGAAGCGGGAACTGGGATTTGTGGGCGAACACGCCCCGGGGGTCGATCACGATGGTTTCGAAATCGTACATCTTGCCCAGCTGTATCAGGTCGGCGGTGATGTGGGCGGCGCCGATGATGAGCATCCGGCTGCGGCTGGGGAACACCTGCAGGAAGTAGGCGGCGCCTTCCCACTCCACGCTCTGGCTCTTGCGTTCGCGGTAGGCGCGCAGGGCTTTGGCTTTCAGCCCTTCGGCGGCGCGCTGGCCGGCGGCGGCGCCGTCGGGCAATATCACGCTGTGCCACCCCTGCCCTTCTTCCAGCCGCGAGACGAAGATGCAGGGCTGGTTGCTTTCCAGCCTTTCCCGGAGCAGCGCCCAGGCGCCCTGCTCTTCCGGCCGCTGGTCGAAGGCCAGGAAGCGCTCGGCAAACACCTGTATCCTGCCGCCGCAGCTCAGGCCCACGGCCCAGGCGTCTTCATCGGCCACGCCGAAGGCCAGGCGTTTGGCCTTCCCTTCCTCGATCAGCGGCATCGCTTCCCGGATGACCGCCCCTTCCACGCAGCCGCCGCTCACCGAGCCGGCCATTTCCATGTCTTTCGAAACGAGCATGGCGGATCCCACCGGGCGGGGCGAGGAACCCCAGGTTTGAATGACGGTGGCAATGGCAAACTCGTGGCCTTTGCCTGCCCATTCCTGAAGGTAGGGAAGCAATTCTTTCATTTTGAATCTTTCGTTTTGAACAATTTTTTAGAAAAAATATTCTAACTTAGTAAGGGATTTATTTCCGGTAAAAATACAAAGAACCAGATAAATGCCTGGATTCGCACCTCGGCCGGGTAAAATTTATTCCCCATGTCCCATTCACCCTATACCTGCCCCTGCCCGAAGGAAAAAAAGCCGAAGCGGCAGGCAAGGCCCCTTTCCGTGCTCAGCGGGCTGCTGATCATCGTGCTGCCCAAATGCCCGTTCTGCGTGCTGGCCTTCTCCAGCGCCATCACGCTGTGCAGCGGGGCTAAGATTTATCAGCACGTCCCCGGCTGGGCGTCTTTAATCTCCATCGGCCTGGCGGCCCTTATCCTGGCCCTGCTGGCCTGGAACTACAAAGGGCGGCGTACCCTGGGGGCGGCCGCGCTTGCCCTGCTGGGGAGTTATTTCATCATCTCCAGCGAGCTGCGGACGGGCGAACTTGGCGAATACTACTGGGGCGCCTTCTTCCTGCTGCTGGGCGTCTGGATGAACGGCAGCTTTTACTTCTTCTTCCGGCAGTGGGTAAGGCCGGCGTATGATTTTGTAAAAGGCAAGTATCTGGAGAGAGTGAAAGGATGACAGAATGGCCGGCTGTATTGCTATATTGTTGAATGGTTATACTATTGGCGCTTTCCGGGCAGGCCAGGCGGCAATTTAACAATACAACCAATACAACCATCAAACCATGCCAACCATAAGATTCACAAGCGCCCTCAGGCGTTTTTTCCCGTCCCTTAAGGAACAGGAAGTTGCCGGAGGCACTGTAGCCGAAGTGCTGGAAGAGGCGGAAGCCCTCTACCCCGGCCTGAAAGACTATGTCCTGGACGAGCAGGGCCGCCTGCGGCAGCACGTCAATATCTTTCTCGGCGGAGAGCTGATAGAGGACAAAGAAAGGCTGCAGGATAAGGTCGGGGAGAAGGATGAAGTGTATGTGTTTCAGGCCTTGTCGGGCGGGTAGAAGGTGGGGTCATGGGTTCATGGATTCACGGGCTCATCTATGGCCGGATTTCCTAAAGGATAATGAAAATTATGTCACAAAAACTACTTGTTGGGACTTCTAAAGGATTAATCATATTTCGACATTCAACCTCCTGGAAAGTGGATAAAGTCCACTTCACCGGCATGCCCGTCTCCATGGTATACGCCGACCCCCGCACCAACACCTGGTGGGTAGGCCTGGCGCACCGCCACTGGGGGCAGAAGCTGCACTTCTCGGAAGACGAGGGCCGCAGCTGGCAGTCCGTGCCCATGCCGAAGTACCCCGCCGGCGCCGAGTTCCGGCCCGGCAAGCCCGCCGTGCTGAAAAAGGTGTGGTGTATGCAACAGGCCGGCCCTGGCCGCCCCGGCGGCCTGTGGCTGGGCGCCGAGCCGGGCGGGCTGTTCTACAGCGCCGACAAAGGGCAGCGTTTCGAACTGGTGGAGGGCCTGTGGAACCACCCCAGCCGCCTCGATGAAAAGCAGTGGTTCGGAGCGGGGCGGGATTATCCCTTTATCCATTCTATCGTGGTGGATCCCCGCGATGAAGATCACGTCTACATCGCTGTGAGCTGCGCCGGCGTTTTCGAAACCAGAGATGGAGGAAAAAACTGGGCGCCCCGCAATAACGGCCTGGCAGCGGCCTACCTGCCCAACCCCGATGTGGAAGTGGGGCACGACCCTCACCTCATGCTGGCCTGCGCCGCCAACCCGGACGTAATGTGGCAGCAGAACCACTGCGGCATCTTCCGCACTACTGACGGCGGCCGGAACTGGGATGACGTAACGGGCGCCAACGGCTTCCCCGACTATGGTTTCGCCCTGGCTATCGACCACAAAGACCCGGATAAGGCCTGGGTCATCCCCGCCGTCAGCGATGAGATGCGGGTAGCCCCCGGCCTGGCCCTCTGTGTCTGCCGCACCGAAGACGGCGGGCGCTCCTGGCAGGCCCTGCGCCAGGGGCTGCCCCAGGAACATTGCTTCGATATCGTCTTCCGCCATTCCCTGGCCAAGCAGGATAATTTGCTGGCCTTCGGCACTACGACCGGCAACCTCTACCTCTCTGAAGATTACGGCGACAGCTGGGCATGCCTGTCTGCCCACCTGGCCAGAGTGGATGCGCTTACTTTTGCCTGAACCTTTTTTCCCTTTGGTTGTTTCGCTTCCGGGAAGAGGCCTCGCCCTACTTCGTGTGCTCCGCAGCCTGATTAGGTGAAACAATATTCTCCCTGTGCCGCTCTCTCCGGAAGTTTTAATCCCGAAAAACATTTTTCACAAAAAGCCAAAAATTAGAATTTATTTTCCAATTTTAATGTATAATTCATTCCTAAATCCAAAACCATGATACCTGCACCATTCGACTACGCCGCTCCGGCCAGCCTCGAAGAGGCCTTCATCCTGCTGGAGCAACACGGCGATGAAGCCAAAATCCTTGCAGGTGGCCATAGCCTGATACCAATGATGAAACTGAGGTTCGCCTCGCCGGAATTTTTGATCGACATCAATAATATCCCGGGGCTTGCATACATCAGAGAGGAAGGCGGTTACCTGAAGATCGGGGCGCTCACGCGGGAGGCCGAGCTGGAATCCTCCAGGATCATCCATGCCAGATACCCCATTTTCCTGGATGCGACCAAGCTGATCGCCGACCCTCAGGTTCGCAACATGGGCACTGTCGGGGGCAATATCGCTCATGGCGACGCGGCCAACGACCACCCGGCCGTAATGATGGCCCTCCGGGCGGAGGCCGCCATCAGCAGCGCCGAAGGGCGCCGCACTGTGCCGATCGATGAGTTTTTCTTCGGGTTCTACATGACCGCCATTCAGCCCAATGAAATCCTCACCGAAATCCGCATCCCGGTTCCGGGGCCGCGCACCGGCAATGCCTACCACAAGCTGGAACGCAAAGTGGGCGATTACGCCACAGCCGGCGTCGCCGTACAGCTCACCCTCGATGAGCAGGGCATATGCACCTACGCCGGCATCGGCCTGACCAACGTCAACCCGGTCCCGTTGCGGGCGGCCCGCTCCGAAGAGGTGCTGTTAGGGCACAAACCGGATGAAGAAAGAATAGAGCTGGCCGGGCAGTACGCCGCCGAAGACTGCAATCCCTCTTCCGACCTGCGCGGCGATGAAGAATACAAGCGCGCCGTGGTCAAGGTGCTCACCAAACGTATGATCAACAAAGCTATTGAAAGGGCCAAAGCTTAATTCTGAGGCAAAAAATTCCAATCAGACATGAAAAAACATATTACCATATCCGTCAACGGCGAGAAACACAGCCTGGAGGTAGAGCCCAGGGAACTGCTGGTGCACGTCATCCGGGAAAAACTGCGCCTCACCGGCACCCACATCGGCTGCGACACCACCAGCTGCGGGGCCTGTACCATCCTGCTGAACGGCAAGTCCGTCAAATCCTGCACCATACTGGCCGTGCAGGCCGACGGCAAGGAGGCCTCCACCGTGGAAGGCCTGGCCACCGCCGAAGGCCTGCATCCCCTGCAGGAAGGCTTCAGGGAAAACCACGGCCTGCACTGCGGCTTCTGCACGCCCGGCATGCTGATGCGCGCTACCGAATTGCTAAAGCACAACCCCAACCCCACGGAGGAAGAAATCCGCTGGGGCATCGCCGGCAACCTGTGCCGCTGCACGGGCTATAACAACATCGTCAAGGCCATCCAGTATGCCGCCGCCAAAATGAGAGGCGAAGAGACGCCCTCCACCGAGCCGGAGTTTGTGTAGGCCAGCTGGGGGGGGCTCGGTATTTGGTATTCGCTTTTCGGTATTCGGTATTCGCTTTTCGGTATTCGCTTTTCGGTATTCGGTGTTGGCAAACCGCGAACTCCGAACCGCGAACCGCGAACCGCGAACTCCGAACCGCGAACTCCGAACTCCGAACTCCGAACCGCGAACCAAACCAATTGCAATCATCTTCAATCCTGACGACAAATGATAAAATGTAAAACATCCAAAGAGATAGGAGGAATGGGGCATTCCCTCAAGAGGAAGGAGGACGCCCGTTTCATCCAGGGCAAGGGGCACTATGTGGATGACATACAGCTGCCCGGTATGCTCCATATGGATATCGTGCGCAGCCCCTATGCCTACGCCAAGATCAAAAGCATCAATACGGAAGAGGCCCTCAAAGTCCCCGGCGTGCTTGCTGTAGTGACGGGCAGGGACCTTGAAAAGTACAACCTGCACTGGAT
>CAZAXA010000275.1:0-8409 GCA_964488965.1 uncultured Phaeodactylibacter sp.
AAAGATGAATACCCTGGATGTATTCCACCCCGACCGCATGGCCAGCCGCATCCTGGGCATGGGCGATATCATCTCCTTCGTGGAAATGGCCGAGCGGCAGTTCGACGAAGAGCAGGCCAAGAAACTGGAAAAGAAAATCCGCAAGAATAAGTTCGACTTCAACGACTTCCTGGAGCAGATCGGGCAGATTCGCAAAATGGGCGATATCAAACACCTGATGAATATGATCCCGGGAATGGCCAAGCTCACTAAAAACCTGGATATCGACAACAGCGCCTTCAATAAGGTGGAGGCCATTATTTTTTCCATGACCCCCCAGGAACGCGCCGACCCGGAACTCATGAACATGAGTCGCAAGGAGCGCATTGCCAAAGGTTGCGGGCAGGGCATCCACGAGATCAACGCCTTCCTCAAGCAGTTCGACCAGATGCGCAAAATGATGCACAAGATGAGCAAAATGCCGGGCATGGGCATGCCTGCTGCCGGCGGCGCCGCCGCCGCCCGCAGGAAGGACCGCCGGCGGAAACGGTAGATTTTTGATTGGAGATTGCGATAACCGCACGTGTCCTGCAGATCAAAGATCACAAATCGTACATCAACTATTGCTACTATGAGAAATCCTCTGGCCCTCCTCGGGCTTTGCCTCCCTTTTTTCTTGTTGGCCCAACCTTCCGGGCAGCCGCTGCCCATCGACCCCGCCCTCAGGATGGGCGCCCTGCCCAACGGGCTGAGTTACTACATCCAGTATAACCGGAAGCCCGAACAGCGGGCGGAGCTGCGCCTGGCCGTACGCGCCGGATCCCTGCAGGAAGATGAAAGCCAGTTGGGGCTGGCCCACTTCGTAGAGCATATGGCCTTCAACGGCAGCGAGCACTTCGAGAAGAACGATCTGATCAACTACCTGGAAAAAACGGGCGCCCGCTTCGGGGCCGACCTCAATGCCTATACCAGTTTTGAAGAAACAGTGTACATGCTACAGGCCCGCACCGATAGCCTACATCTGCTCGAACAAGGGTTGCTCATCCTGGAAGACTGGGCCGGCGGCCTGTCCTTTGCCCCCGAAGAGATCGACAAAGAGCGGGGCGTGGTGATCTCGGAATGGCGAACCCGCCTCAGCCCCGACCAGCGCCTGCAACAGCAGTACTTCCCCGTGCTGTACCGGGGCTCCCGTTTCGCCAGCCGCCTGCCCATCGGCGAGCCGGCCATCATTGAAAGTGCGGATCGCGAAACCATCCGCCGCTACTATACCGACTGGTACCGCCCGGATCTGATGGCCGTCATCGCCGTTGGCGACTTTGATGTGGACTGGATGGAGCAGGAGGTCATCCGCCGTTTTTCTACCCTGCAAAACCCGGAACCGGCGCGCCCCCGTGAGGAATACGGCGTTCCCGGCCACCGGGAAACCCTCTTCGCCATAGCCACCGATGCCGAGGCGGCCTTTACCCGCATACAAGTGGTGTACAAGCACGAAAAAGAAGCGGTGGAGACCGTAGCCGATTTTCGCCGCGAGCTGGCCTACAACCTCTACAACAAGATGCTCAACGCCCGCCTGATGGAGGTACAGCTGCAGCCCGGCCCGCCCTTTACTTTTGCCTATACCGGCTATGGCGCTGATGTGGGCAACCTGGCAGCCTATACCATTTACGCTTTCGTGCGGGAGGGTGGCGCGCTGGAAGGCATCGGCGCCGTGCTCCGGGAAACCCGCCGGGCGATGCTGCATGGCTTCACCCAAACGGAACTGGAACGCCACAAAGCCAGCCTGCTGCAGAGCGCGGAAAACGATTATAAGGAAAGGGAAAAAACACCCTCTGCCGGGCTGGCCGGCCGCTATGTGTACCACTTTCTGGACAACAACCCCATCCCCGGCCCGGAACAGCGGCTCGAACTGTACCAGCAATTGCTCCCCACCATCGGCCTGGAGGACGTCGACCCCCTGGCGCGGCGCTGGCTAACCGACAGCAACCGGGTGGCCATCGTCACCGGCCCGAAAAACGAAGCCGTACCGCTGCCCACCGAAGAAGAAATAACGGCCCTGCTTCGCCAGATCGACACCCTCAGCCTGGAACCCTACGAGGATAAGGTCAACGAAGCGCCCCTCCTCCCTGAGGCGCCGGCGCCACAGCCCGCAAAAAGCCGGGCGTATCTGGACAGCCTCGGCATCACGGCCCTGGAATTCCCCAACGGCCTGAAGGCCTACCTCAAGCCCACCGATTTCCAGAACGACGAGATACTGATGACGGCCTTCAGCCCGGGCGGCCATTCGGTTTATGGGCTGGATACCTACTACAGCGCCTCCAACGCCGCCGCGATCATCGATCAGAGCGGGCTGGGAACTTTCTCCATGCCCGAACTGGAAAAAAAGCTGGCCGGAAAGATCGTCAGCGCCTCCCCTTATATCAATGAGCTGTTCGAAGGCATCAACGG
The DNA here is from genome assembly GCA_964488965.1 of uncultured Phaeodactylibacter sp. Classification (GTDB taxonomy): domain Bacteria; phylum Bacteroidota; class Bacteroidia; order Chitinophagales; family Saprospiraceae; genus JACJXW01. The sequence goes on from CAZAXA010000275.1 coordinate 2,425, forward strand.
CAGCAGCGATACGGCGGGCCTGGAAACCATGCTCCAGTTGGTTTACCTCTACTTCACGGCCCCGCGGCGCGATTCTGCCGCCTTCCTCTCTTACTTGTCCCGGCAGGCGTCCATCTTTGAGAATATGATGGCCAATCCTTATTACTACTATGCGGACATCAAGAACCAGGTCAAATACCGCGGCCATCCCCGGCGGCAGATCACCGGCCTGGCGGAACTCGAAAAGATACAGCTCAGCGAGGTGCTGCGCACCTACCGCGACCGCTTTGCCGATGCCGGCGATTTCACCTTCGTCTTCACCGGCAATTTCGACCCGGCGGCAATCGAGCCCCTGTTGGCCACCTATCTGGGCGCCCTGCCCGCCGCCGGCCGCAGAGAATCCTGGCAGGACGTCGGCGCCGGCCTGGCGGAAGGCCACATCGACACCACCATCGTCCGCGGCCAGGCGCCCAAAGCTCTGGTAGAGATGAACTACCACGGTCCCTTTGAGTACCAGGGGCAGCAACGCTACGATTTCTATTCTATGCTGGCCGCCTTGCGTATCCGCCTGCGGGAGGCCATGCGGGAAGACAAGGGCGGCGTCTACAGCGTCAACCTCAGCGGGGCCGCCCTACCCTACCCCGAACCCCACTACAGCATCACCCTCTCCTTTAACAGCGAGCCCACCCGAACCAGCGAGCTGATCGCCGCCGCAAGGGCCGCCATCGCCGCTCTGCAAAACAAGGGCATCGACGAGGCCACCCTGCAGAAGGTGCGGGAAACGCAACGCCAGAACCGCATCAAAAACCTGAAGGAGAACGGCTTCTGGCTCCGGCAGATCAGCACCCGCCTGCAGTACGGCATCGGCCTGGAGGGAATCCTGCTGGAAAGATATGAGCCCTATATCGACAGGCTGCGGGCGGAGGATATTCAGGAGGCGGCGCAGCGCTATTTCCGGGAGGATAATTTTATCCAGGTGGTGCTGATGCCAGGGGATGGGGGGCGGTAAATGGCCGACGCCGGCGGCGGACGGACCAAGCAATATAACCATTTGACAATATAGCCATGAAGCCAGACGGCGGAGGGCGGCGGGACACTCAACGGCAATAGTTTTTTTGGTAGTGGGTTAAATCCGTTGATCTATCCAGCGGGCCTGGAGGCCCGCTCTCCATTTGCATCAAAATTTCAACGGATTTAACCCACTACCGTTTTTTTGGACTTTGAGCGAAGTGATGGTGAAGCCGGAAGTGGGGGGATTGTTCAAGATTAAGCCAGGGCAGGCCGGGACACGAGCGTAGCGACTGATGAAATAAAGCGTACCCTGGGGGGTTGCTACTGCCGCCTTATCTCCACGATCTCTACCCGCCTTTCCCTTGCCGCATCGGGGTGGTAGATGGAATTGCGCAGGTCGTCCAGGGCGTCGCTGACGGTGGCGCCGGCTTCGGCCTCGCCGAAGGGGCGCTCCGATATGATGAGTTTACCACTTTCCAGGTAGGGCCGGAAGATGCCCTCGCGGTAAGATTGGAAGTGGTTGCGCACGCTGCTGATGCGGCGCTTGCTCAGGGCCAGGTTGTAGTCGCTTTTGGCGCGGGGGCTGGTATAGCCTTTGAGGAAAATCTCCACCTGCTCGCCGGACTGCAGGCGCCGCAGGAGGATTTCCGAGAAGCGAAGCAGGAAGTCATAGCCTTTTCTGGCCTCCGCTTCGAAGAATTCTTCGACGGCATCGGCGGCCTCTTCCCGCCGTTCGCCTTCCAGGGGTTCGGCGAAGGCCTCCAGGTAGTCCGGGCGGCGGGCGTAGTAGGCTTCGTAGGTTTCGGCGTAGGTTTTCCGGGTGGCAGTACGGCGGGTACGGCGGTCGGGCTCGTCGTTGTCGAAATAGAGGGCCAGGGGCAGGAAGTCCTCCAGGCGGATGGGAATGCCCGGTTCCGGGGCGGGCAGTTCCGGCTCTGTGGGAGGCAACAGGGCGGTGGAGGGCGTATCCGCTGCCGGGGGCTCTTCAGGAATGGGCTCAAAGCGGTAGATGTCGTTGCAGCAGGCCTTATTGTCGCCATCCAGGTAGAATGAGCCGGGGCGGTTGGAGGATAAGTATCCGGAAAGGCCGCCGGATTCCGGAAAGTAGTAGATGTCGTTATAACTTGAATTGATGGGGGCGCCCAGGTTATGCGGGGTTTCCCAGGCCGGCCCCCGCCGGGAGCGGAAGATGTCGAAACCGCCCAGGCCGGGATGCCCGTCGGAACTGAAGTAGAGCGTTTGGGAAGGGGTATGAAAACAAGGAGTGATGTCGTCGAATTCGGTATTTACCTCCGCCAGGAGGACGGGCTGGCCGAAGGTATTTTCACCTTCCTCCACTTTTACCCACCAGATGTTCAGCCCGGCCGGCCCACCGGGGCGGTCAGAAGCAAAAAAGAGCACTTCTGCCTGCAGGACGGAATCGTAGCCAATGGCAGGCTGTGTGGCGGTATAGCCCATGGGGTTGACCTCCTCCGGCAGCTTCACTACCCGGCTGCTCCAGCGCCCCTGCTTATCCTTATTATAAAAATAAACAGCGCAGCGGATTTCGGTGGCGTTGACGTAATCGCAGCGCGTAAAGTAGAGGCGGCGGCCGTCGAGGCTGAAAGCAGTATGGGCGGTATGCAGCTGATCATCGTTGAAGCTCTGGCGCAGGGGGCGCCCGCGGCTGCTTCCCCGCTGGTACAACACCTTGGTGATCAGCCTCTTGGGCCGGTAGTCGTCTTCCTGCCTTTCATAGCGGAAGGAAGAGTAAAAAAGCGTATCGCCGGCCTTCAGGGGTGCGAATTCCGAGTAATCGGTATTGACTTTCCTGCCCAGGTTTTCAACCTTAACAAGCGCCGGCCTGGCGGCCATCTCTTTTGCCCAAAGGCAGTTTTGCAGTTCGGCGCGGGCTTTGGCGGCGTAGGGCTCGCTGCTGTCCGGCCCGGCCAGGTAGGCCTGAAACCATGCCCGGGCCGCATCGTACCGCCCCAGGTTTTTGTTCACCTCGCCCAGCCAGTAGTTCGCCAGTGGGAAGCGGCCGCTTTCCTTGCTTTTGGCCACCTTACCATAGTATTCCTCCGCCAGTTCGTAGGCGTAAAAATGGCGCGCCATCCCGGCGTACTGGAACTGGATGGCCGCATTACCGGGCTGAAATTCCAGGGCGGCGGCATAGTGTTGCAGGGCGGCGTTGTAGTCTTTCTGTTCCAGGGCCTGCTCAGCAGCTTTGACGTAGGCTTTGAAGGACTGGGCGGAGAGAGGGGAGGCAAGGAAAATCAGGATCAAGGAAAGGAGCAGCAGGCGGAATTGTATTTTTTTTCTGATTATGGTTGAGGTTGAAGTTGAGGTTGAGGTTGAGGTTGAGGTTGAGGTTGAGGTTGAGGTTGAGAGTATCACTTGTATGATCATTTGAATGGAAGTTTAAGAAGGTGCATCGATCCTCAGAAGATGGGGCAAGCTTTGAACTCTTTGGGCGGCTTGACGTGGCTGATCACGTACTGCAGGGAAAACTCCGGCCCGCCGTTGCGGTTCGTGGCGGCCCTGAAGGGAGAGGTGTTGATATCGTAGCTCAGGCCGAAGCGCCAGTTTTTATAAAAGATGTCCATATAGCCCACCATGGCGTCGCTAAGGCGGTAGCCGGCGCCCAGTTGGAGGGCAAGCGCTTTGCCTTTCTCCCGGCTCAGGTGGAAACGCCCCCCGGCCATACTGATAACTTCCTGATAAGCCCCCTGCCGTTGCCCCAGCAGGTTCAGCACCAGGTCCCATCGTTCGGCCACTTCCAGCAGGCCCATGGCGTGGACATTGAAAAGCATGGGCACTCCTACCCTGCCGTCATTCAGGAAGGAGATGGAAGGCCGGTTGAGGTGGGTGGCGCCGACGCCCAGCCAGGCGCGGCTGCGGCTATCCTCCGGCTGGTACGACCAGTTGAGGCCGGCGCCGAGGCTGAAGTAGCCCGAGGCTGTAGAGGTGAAGGCTTCGGCGGTAGGGTTGAAAGGGTCGAAGACGTTGTCCTGGAACTGGTCTCTGAAGGTGAGCTGCCCAGGCTCAAGGGCGCGCTGGCCGAAGCGCAGCTGCAGGCCGGCGGATAGGGCCTGCGCCTCGCCCGCCTTCCAATGGAAGGCGCCGTACAGGGCCAGTTGCAGCCAGTTGAGGGCCGCGTCGCCGGCCTGGTCATAGGTGAAGGCGCCGCCCAGGCTCAGCCAGTTGTCGCCCAGCCAGGGCAGGAAGAGCTTCTGGTCATAGGCGCCCAGGAAGGTCTCGTAGGGCACCGGCACGCTGAGCCACTGGTTGCGGTAGGTGGCGGTGAAGCGCTGGTCGCCGTCGAAAGCGCCGGCCAGGGCAGGGTTCAGAGACATGGGCGCATAGTGGAACTGAGAGAAATGGACGTCCTGTGCCGGCAGCAGGGCACGGCAAAAACAGAGGAGAAAAAGGAATTTAAGGCGTAGAATTCTGGCCAATAGGTTTAAATTTGTCATACTGTTAGTGAACCAATATAGGAGAAAGTTATCAACTTTCGAAAGGAATACTTTCTTCCTTTTGGCATTTGACGGCAATACTGCTTTTTGCTTTTATGGAGAACTACAGGCAACCCATCCTCAAGGCCGGCATCACGGGCGGCATTGGCAGTGGAAAGACCACGGTTTGTAAGATTTTTGAGGCCCTGGGCATTCCTGTGTACTATGCCGACTGGCAGGCCAAGCAACTCATGGTAAGCGACCCCCGCCTGGTGGCCGGCGTCCGGAAACTATTCGGGCCTCAGTCCTATCTGCCGAACGGTACCCTCAACCGGCCGTTCATTGCCCAAAAGGTGTTCAACGACGACCAGAAACTGCAGCAGCTCAATCAACTGGTGCACCCTGCAGTGTTCGAGGATGCCGACCGCTGGCATCATGCGCAGAAGGGCGCGCCTTATACTCTGAAAGAGGCGGCCCTGCTGTTCGAGAGCGGCAACTACAGGCAACTCGACAAGGTGATCACCATCTTTGCCCCCGAAGATTTGCGAATACGGCGGGTCATCGAGCGCGACGGATCCACGCCACAGGAAGTGCGGGCCCGCATGGCCAAGCAGATGCCGGAAGAAGAAAAGATGAAACGCGCCGACTTTGTCATATACAATGACGGAGAGCATTCCCTGATCCGGCAGGCGCTGGATATTCACAAAGCCCTGCTGGCTATAAGGGAAACATTATAAAATGCAGCCGCCAAAAGAGAAACACTATGGCCGACGGTTACGAACGCGAAACGCTGATCACCGAGATCAAGACCATCGAGCAGTTCCGCCACAACGGAGCTTCTCTGAAGAACTGCACCCTGAAAGCCCTGGACTTCCGGGATAAGCAGGTGGACTGGGCCCGCTTCGAGATTGGCAATACGACCTTCCTGGGCTGCAGGCTCAGCCTCGAAGAGGAAATCCTGCTGCGCCGGCGAGGCGCCTACATTTACAGCGCTCCCCCTACCCTGCCCTACAACCCTTTCCGGCGCCGCCTGTACACCTGGCAGGAACTGATGGAAGGCTTCAGTGAAACGGGGGGCCAGAGCGCCGACCTGCGGATTTACAGCCATTTCTCGGCCAGCCGTTTCAACCCCAACATCAACGAGGCGCTCTGGCAGCGCATTCATGACCACTCCATCGACGACGCCCTGCGCCAGTTGCTGGAGTTCAATAACGAAGGCATGACCCGCCGCCCCTGCGTCGGTTTCATGGGCGGCCACGGCGCCCGCCGCGACGGCCTTTTTTTCAAAAAAACGGCCCAGACGGCTAAACTGCTGGCCGAGAACGGCTACTTCATCGTCTCCGGCGGCGGCCCCGGCATCATGGAGGCCACTAACCTGGGGGCTTATTTCCGCGGCAGGCAGGAAGCCAGCCTGCTTGATGCCATCCGCATCCTTGGAAAGGCTCCCGGCTACCGGGATAAAGGCTACCATCAGCAGGCGCTGGAAGTACTCGAAAAATACCCGGACGGGGCGCCCAACCTGGCCGTGCCCACCTGGTTCTACGGCCACGAGCCCAGCAAC
>CAZAXA010000276.1:0-8367 GCA_964488965.1 uncultured Phaeodactylibacter sp.
ATTCCCGTTTCTCGTAGGATGAAAACATCATTGTCCAACGTTAGACGGGTAGCCGTATAATCCTGTCAACCCTGTCTAAAAATCATATCTCAGGAACACCGTCACATTCCTTCCTGTCTCATAAATCAGCCCCTGTTCCGGCATATTGCGGTAGCCGCGGTTCAGGTGTTCGTAGTAATTGCGGTCAAAGATATTGAGCAGGGCGGCGCCTACGGACAGGCCGGCCAGCGGCTCTATATGGCCCCGTATATCGAAGACGCTGAACCCCGGGGTCCTCGATTCATCAAAAGAAACGGCAATGCGCTCCTGATCGGCGACAAAGCGCCCCCTGAGGTCAATAGAATAGCGTTCGCGCTCGTACTTCAGGCCGGCAGCGGCGCTGAAGGGCGGGACCTCCGGCAGCGGCTCGTCCCAGTCGAGGTTGCGGGCGTGGGTATAGGCGGCGGTGGAGTAGAGTTGCAGCTTATCCAGCAATTGCACGCTGGCCTCCAGTTCGAAGCCCTTCTGCGTAGCGGCGCCGATATTCCCGAACCGGCGGGCGTGGCGGGGCTGTTCCATCGGCATGTACTTGCGGGAGAGCGTAGAATCGACAGCGGCGGTGATGTAGTCCGTGATGTAGGAGTAGAACGCGGACAGCTTGAAGCCCCATCGTTCCGATTGCCGGTTGAGGCTCCATTCCACCTGATGGTTGGCTTCCGGCTTCAGGAAAGGGTTGCCGACATATTCGTAGGCGTCGGCGCCGAGCGTAAAGTGGTTGATGAAGCGTTCTTCCATGCCGGCAGTGCGGGCGCCCCGCCCCAGGGCCAGCTGTGTGCTCCAGTGTTCATCCAGCCGGTAATCCGCCGAGAGGTTGCCGCTGAGGTTCCATTCCGTTTCGGTGCTGAGGGACGGATAAAGCTCTGCGAAGTCCGGCGCCGGATTCCGTATTTCGGCCTCCACCCGGTCTGCCCTTGCTCCTGCCGCCAGGGTGAGCCTGTCTGTCAGAAAATAACGGGCCTCGGCGAAGAGGCCCATGTCGTTCAGGCTGGCATCCTGCCAGATGAGGTCTTCGAACCGCATGGGCATCTCCAGGGGTTCTCCGGTCATCATATTGCGTTTGACCAGCCGGATGCGGCTGCCGTCGCGGGCCAGGCCGCGGTAGTCCAGGCCGGTGTAGAGCTGAACCCTTGGGCCCGGCTGCCAGGAGAGTTCGAACTTACCGCCCACGGTCAGGGCGTCAACCGTGGCAAGGGCGTCCGTCATCATAAAATTGGGCCGCAGTTCATTGCTCATGATGTGGTCCACTTTGGATACGAAGGCCTTGAAGGTAGCCGAATACAAGCGGGGGCTGATGTTTTTGGCGGCATAGTCGAGAGAGAGTACGCTGCTGTTGTCCTCCCGGGTATCCATAGGCAGGCCCACATGCAGGATATCGCGGCCGAAAGACTGCCGCCAACCCAGTTGCAGGCGGTGGTTCTTATAGGTTTGAACGCCCAGCTTGGCAGCATAGTCGTAGGATGTAAAAGCGGTAGGGATTTCAAGGCCGGCGCCGTTCCTGTAGTTGCCGAAATCGCGGGCGCCGCCATTGAAGGTGAAATCATAGCCTTTGCCGGCGCCATTGAGCGTGAGCCGGCCCAGGCGGGAATCGCCGTTGAACTCGTAGCCGCTCTCCAGCGCTCCGCCCAGGGTGAAAGATTCGGCGGGCGCCGGCTGCTGAGTGATGATATTCAGCACTCCGCCCATGGTTTGCCCGTAGCGTACGCTGAACGGCCCCTTGATGATCTCGATCTTTTCGACCTCTTCCGGCGTGACGTGAGTAGTGATGGGATCCATGCGGTTGGGGCAGGCGTGCATCACCTGTATCCCGCCGTCGTACTGAACGTTGAGCTGTTCGTTGCGGAAGGAGCGAAAGACCGGATCCATGGCGTAGCCGCCCCGTTTGACCAGGCCAAAGCCCGGCGTATCCTTAAACAGGTCCGCCACATCTTTGGGGTGGCTGACGCGCCGGGCAAAACCCAGGATGATATCCGACTGGGCGGCGTTGGCCACCCGGCCGCCTTTGACGAGGATATTCTCGATGACAATGGGCTGGCTTTGAAGTTCCAGGCGCAGGCGGGCCGGCAGTTCCTGCAAAGTGTACACCAGGGTTTCATAGCCGAGGTGCTGAATGATGATATCGTAGCCGGGCCGCTCCGGTACGTTCAGCTCAAAACGGCCCTGTTCATCGGCATAAGCAGCGGCGTCCAGCCCTTCAACGAGAAGGCTGGCATAACTCAGCGGTTTTTGCGTCCCGGCATCCACTACCGTTCCGGAAATCATCTGCTGGCCGGCGGCCAGGATGGAGAATGCAAGAAAGAAGGATAACGAAATTATATTTTTCATGGAGATAACATGATCGAGATTATAGAATACCTCCGGAGAAGGCCGTTGTTGGTTGCCGGTAACCAGCAACCTGGCTCAGCGGCCTGGCAGGAACCAGAAACCAGGAACCAGCCCGTTCTCGCTGCGCTCAGCCGGGTAAAAAACCAGAAACTGCACAGGAACTTCGCTCCCGGCGAGCCTTCGCTCACTTCAGCCTCATCTCATCCGGAGGGAGATATTTTCAGGAAAAATGGCAGGCGCCTTGCTCCCGGGGCGGGCGGAAAAGAGAAAGGACAAGCTCAATGGAAAAGGGCGCCTGGTAATAAAAATCGGGCTTCCCGGAAAAAAGCACCCTTGAAAAGGGCGCTTTCAAGGAACGAGTCGCCGGCAGGGCATAGAAGGGCACGCGCTCTTCCGGAGCGGGGATTTTAGCCGGGAAGGAGTTGCCTTCGGAAGTTTCCGTTTCGATCACCTTCTGCAGATAACACTTGCCCTGGCACATCAGTAGTGGCTCGTCCTTGTTGATGCAATATTGTTCGGCTAACAACTCCTGATTGACCCAGAACCACAGGCCGATCGCAGCCTCCCTGCCGCTCTGCAGCAGTAGCGCCCCGATCAGTAATATGGCGAGCGGCCTGGGTAACATGAGAATTTTTTGATTTTTGATTTCTTAAGCCAGGTTTGAGAACCTTCGCCAGCCCTGCTGAGATAGGTTCTTAAACCTGAAAGGCCAGGTTTAAGAAACTTTCAGCCCAAGTACGAGAAGAAGTTTCTCAAAGGTTTAAGAAACTTTCAGCCCAAGTACGAGAAGAAGTTTCTCAAACCGGGCTATTCCTTAAGTGCTATTTCCAGCCCCACCGCCTGCGGAAAGAGGATATTGTTCTCCAAATGCACGTGCTGGTGCAGGTCTTCTTCGAACTCCTCCAGCAGGGCGTACAGCACCCGGTAGGTATTGCAGGCGCCCTCCGGCGGGGTGAAATCCCGGCTCAGCTGACGGATTTCCGCCATGGTGTCTCCGGCGAATTCATGTTCGGCTTCCATCACCCGGATGGGGTTTTTCGCGGTTTGAAAAGGAGGAGCCGACACTGTTTCCCCTGCCTCTCTGGCCTTCCACAACTCCTTCACGTAGGGGAACAGGATGAGCTCCTCTTTCCTAAGATGCGCAAACAATTCTTCCGCCAGCAACTCCAGTTTATTGGCGATGATTATGGTTTCGGGATAGGCGTGGCCGTGCACTTTTGCCACCTTGCGGCCATATTCCAGTAGTTGCGGCAATTTTTCCTTTACGTAAGTATGGTGTATATTGATGATATAATCGATCAGGAAAGGAAGCGCCCATTCGTTGAACTGCAAACGCTGCTGCGCCGGGCGATCCTCCAGGTGGGCCAGCTTTTCTTCCAGCTCTGCGAGGGGAACGCCCTTGTCGCTGCATACCTCCGCCACTGTTTTTTTTCCTCCGCAGCAAAAGTCGATGCCATACTGCTTGAACACACCTGCTGCCCGGTAATCTTCAGCGACCAGCTCTCCCACCGTCCGCGATTGAATTTCTTTTTGATCTATCATGGTTTATCAGTTTTTAGTTAAAAATCCTTTCTGATCGCCACCCACCGGATGCCCCAGGCCGGCAAGGCCACCCATAGCAGGAGCACAACCAGCGAACAGGCCATGCCCGGCGCCGTACCCAGGAACTTCTGAATGACCGCTCCGGTATAGCCCATCAAAGCAGAAATGTCGAGCTTCAGTAAAATGAGGATGCGCGACAGGTCGATGGGGTTGAACATGGAAGCGCCGATGGCGAAGTTCTCCAGGGGATAATCGCTGAACAGCGACAGGGCCAGGAGGAACAGCCCGTCGTAAATGACGGCAAAGAACAGCCATACCAGGATGGCCGCGCCAAAACCCCTGATCCGGTTCTCGTTTCGCAGAGCCAGGAAAAAGGCAATGGCCGAAAAGATAAACGAGAGGAACAGCCCCACCAGCAGAAGCACTCCAAAGTTCCAGATCTCCGGGGAGCTGAAAATGCCGTAGGCGGCAAAAGGCAGGCCTACCCCCGCCAGCAGGCTGATGGCCAGCGAACTGGCCACCCCCAGGTACTGCCCGATGAAGATATGGCTGCGCCGGATGGGCTGGGCCAGCAGCAATTCCGCAAATTCCCGCGAGTTGTAATAATACATCACCCCGAACATGGTGGCGATAAGCGGCGCCAGCACCAGAATGATGTTCATCAGGCTGATGATGGCCTTGGATAAACCGCCGCCCAACCACAATAAGGATACGGTGAGCAGCAGATAAAAGGCGCCGTAAACGTACAGCCAGCGGCTGCGCGTAAGGTCGAAAAAACTGTATTTCAATATCTTGAACATGACTGCCTTTTTTTAATTTATTGTACGGATACACTGATACGCTAATCCCCCCCCCTCAGCGCCAGCTTCGCCGCCTTCACCCCATTACCGTTAGAACTAAACGCCAGTTCCCCCTCCTGGAGGATCCTGGCGATGGCCCGTTCCAGGCTGTTGGTATTGTATTTTTCCTTTAGCTCCCGGAGGCTTCCTCTGAAGTGAATATGCCCTTCCAGCAGGAAGACCACCTCATCTGCCATCTCTTCGACAAAGCTCATGATGTGGGTCGTAATGAGAATATGTTTCCCCTTCTCCTTTTCCTGCCGGAGCAGTTCCTTCAGGCGGATCATGGCGACGGGGTCCAGCCCACTGGTGGGTTCATCCATGATGAGCGCCGGGCTGTCGTACATCATGGCCAGCACGATGTTGACCTTCTGCCGGGTCCCGCCGGACAAAGCGGCCAGGCGGCTGTCGAGATAGGGCTGCAGGCCGAAGAGCCGGAGCAGGCGTTCCGCATCGGGCTGCCCGCCGCGCAGGTCCCGGATCATCCGTAGCAGTTCCTTCACCGTCAGATTTTCCGGAAAGCGGGCGATCTGAGGCAGGTAGTCGATCTGCCGCCGGTAGGACCAGCCCCGGCTGATATCTTCTCCCCGGAAGCGGATGCGCCCGCTGTCCGGCAGGGCCATACCCAGGATGCTCTTGATAAGGGTCGTCTTACCCGAACCGTTAGGGCCCAGGATGGCGGTGATGCCGGGGCGCTGAAATTCCAGGTTGATCCCTTTCAGCACTTCCAGTTTGCCAAACGATTTTTGAAGATTTTCTATGGTGATCATCAGATGGTCAGTTTGTCTTTCTTAAGTTGAGCTTTTGCATCAGCGGGGCATTGTCCGCTACATTGGCCGGTGTCAGCACCGGGCTGACCTTTTCCGAGAAGTTGAGCAGGTCGATGAAAAGGCTGCGCAGCAGCACCATGGCCTCCGGCGTCCGGTTGACTACATAGTTGAAGAGCTTGACCGGACGGTAGGGCACGTCGCCCACGCCGTCACGGCCGAGGTCATAGCCGCTGTATTCCGTCCAGTAATTGCCGTCGAAATCGTTGTTGTTGGGCGCGCTGTTGAGCGACAGGTCGAAGGTGTTGTAGAGGAAATTATTGGCAGTTACCTTGTTATCGAGGCAGCCTCCGGACATTTTCATCGCCCAGCCGTTGCGGGTGAACGCATTGTGATGGTACTGGATGCGGGTGGAGCCTTCCACGTAAATGCCGATGGTATTCTCCAGGAAGGTGTTATCCCGGATTTCTGCGTCGTAAATCTCCTTGAGCAGCAGGCCGTAGGCGGCGCGCCCCCAGTTGTATTCAAAGCGGTTTTCCCACATATTGATCTTGCGGGAGAACATGACCGCTACGCCGGCGCCATTGCGGCGGAAGGTATTCTGAAAGTAATCGTCGTCGTTGGAGAACATGAAGTGCAGGCCGTAGCGAAGGTTATCCTCACTGAGGTTGTAGCGGATGCGGCTGTCATCCACGAATTCGAAGTAGATGCCGTCGCGGTGGCCGCGCATTTTGTTATTCTCGACCATCATTCGCTTGCAGTACCACAGGTGAATGGCATTGCCGGAAGACATTTCTTCCTCGGCCTGCCCTTCGATGGTATTGCCGCTCACGAGGCCGTCGCTGCAGTTTTCGAGGTAGATGCCGAAGAAGGTATTCTCCAGGCGATTGTTGCGGATGATAAAATCCCGGACGCGCCGCATGCGGATGCCGGCCCGGTCTTCCAGGTAACTGGCGCCGACATTGCGGATCACCAGCCCTTCGATGGTGACGCCGTTGGCGGCCACGGTGAAAATCTCGGCATTGTTTTCGCCATCGACGACGGGCCAGCCCTCGCCCCGCAGGCGGAGGGTTTTATCCACCAGGATGTTGCCTTCCCGGTACAGGCCGCTTTTGATGAGAATCTCATCGCCGGCATCGGCGGCGGCAATGGCCTGGCCGATGCCGCTGCATTCGCAGCCGGGGCATACCGTGATGGTGGCCGCCCGCATCGCCGGAGAGGCGAGCAGGAAAGTTAGAAAAAGGATTGTGTTGCGCATCATTCTCAGTTTTGCGGAGGCCGCCTTTTTCAGGATAATAGTTTTGTGGTTTTCTGGTGTTGTGGCGTTGCGGGCCATAATACCGCAACAACAAAACACCGAAAAAACACCAAAAACCAAAAAGCCCGAAAATGCGCCATTGCCTCAAAAACGTTTTTAGGGAGTCAGCAAAACGGCATCGACTACGTGGACCAGGCCGTTGGAAGCCTTTACCGTTCCCAGGATTTTAGCCCCTCCCACTTTTACTTCATCTCCATTTCTTTCCACCTTCACATAGTGGCCGGTGGCCATGTACAGGTTCATGCCGTCCTTCAGCATATCGGTGTTATAGCTGCCGGGCGCAGCATGATATTTGATGATCCGCGCCAGTTTTTGCTTGTTTTCCGGCTTCAGCAATTCGTCCAGAGTACCTTCGGGCAGCTTTTCGAAAGCGGCATTATTGGGAGCAAAGACGGTAAGCGGGCCGGCATTGACCAGTACGTCTTCCAGCCCGGCGGCCTGTACGCCGGCCACCAGTGTGCTGTGATCCTTCGACTGGATGGCCACGTTCAGGATGTTCTGTTCGGAAGCTTCATCTTTCACTGCCGATTGCCCTTTGGAAGGGGCTGCCGAAGCGTCCGCCGTTGCGGCTTGCTCCGGGGCGCCCTGAGAGCAGGCGGCGAAAAACAGGGCCATCAGCAGGCAGGTTAGAGCCAGGGTTCCATTTTTCATAGTTGTGTGGTTTATGGTTGCAAATGATGATTTTCATTCCTGTTTTATCAGGCCTCATTTACGCATATGGGCCTTCAGCCCCTGCCAGTCATATACTTCGCCCCCCTTGCCGGCCTGAAAAGCCCTGGCCCGTTCTTCAGTTCTGAAGGCAGAAAGATTTGCCCCCATCGGGCTGGGGATGGCGGGGCTGATCAGATAGTAACTTGACTCTGCCGCGATCCATTCCCCCGGTTTTTCATAGTCGTTGGCCAGCAGGAAAGCATACTCCTGCCCTTCCTGCTCACCCAGGTAGTTCACCATGCATTCGATGGCATCGAATTTGAAGGCCTTGCCCTTTTTGGACACTACTTCGGCGGCATGCTGCTTGTCCACTATGGTCATTTTGCAATAGTGGCACATGTCGCTGCCATAGTCGATCGGTTTAGGCGACTGTGCGCAGGAAACCGCGCTTAGCAGCAGAGCGGCCACTGGAAGAAGCTTGCTGAGTTTCATTTTTGCTCATTTTAGATCTTATCCACCAGGCGGCCAGCGCCAGCAGCGCGGAAAGCCCGGCAAAATACCCTCCGGTGTGGGGGAAGGATTTGGCTATGAAATTGAGTATGGTTTTGGCGCCAAAAAGGGGCGGCTGAAAGGATGCCCCCGGTATCTTGATAGGCGCGTTAGGGCTCAGGTTGTGGCCGTAGTCATACTCCCAAAGGTAGAAATCGTAGATGCCGGCCGCTGCCAGTACGAAAAAGAGAATGGCCCAGCCCAGGTACAGTTGCCGCTTGTTGACGGCCGCCGCCAGAAGCGCCAGCACGGCCAGCCCGATAACGACATAAGGGAAGTACTGCAATTCCGGAATGGCATCCGGCTCGATGTACTTCATCCCTACGTAGTGGTTGAGGAT
>CAZAXA010000277.1:0-8336 GCA_964488965.1 uncultured Phaeodactylibacter sp.
CCAGGCGCAGGCCCGGCTTATGGCTGGCAGCCCTGTGTGGCAGCCCCTCCCTGAGCCCTGCCGCCCCTGACCGGCCAAGAGAAGCGGGAATATAGATTCCCGCGTGGCAGCCCTGTTGGCGCTACCTGGCGGAGGGGCACAAAAGGGAATCGCGCTCTCCTGCTAATCCTGTCAATCCACATACACTCCCATCTTTCCCATCTGGTAATCCCTCATGGCTTCCATGATCTCCGTTTGGGTGTTCATCACGTACGGCCCCCACTGGGCGACCGGCTCGCCGATGGGTTCGCCGGCCAGCAGCAATGCCTCGCTGCCGGCGATGGCGCGCAGGGATACGCCTTCTCCGTCATTCCTGAAGTGGAGCATGGTTTCTTCTTTGTAGGAAAAGTTCTCATTCAGCTTCACTTCTCCGCGCAGGATATACAAGAGGGCGTTGTAGTGCTCCGGGATTTCCAGCTCGGCGAAGCCGCCGGCCTGCAGGGAAGCCTGCAGGGCGAGGATGGGCGTAAAGGTGCGGGCAGGCCCCTGCCTGCCCTGATAGCTGCCGGCCACGAGGCGCAGTTCTGCCCTGCCTTCGTCCTGCCTGATAACGGGGATTTGCGCCGCTTTGATATCCTGGTAAGCAGGCTGCGCCATCTTATCCTTTTTGGGGAGGTTGACCCACAGCTGGATACCCTCCATAACGCCGCCCTTTTCCAGAAATTCCCGGGAAGCGCGTTCGCTGTGGATGATACCTCGCCCGGCGGTCATCCACTGCACGTCGCCGCCCTGGAGGATGCCCTCGTTGCCGCGGCTGTCCTTATGCCGTATTCCTCCGCTGTACAGGAAGGTCACCGGCTCGAAACCCCGGTGCGGATGCGGCCCGACATCGAGCGGGTCGCCGCCGGGTTCTGTCGTCGCCGGCCCGAAATGATGCAGCAAAAGGAATGGGTCGACCTGCTCCAACTGCATCGTCGGCAGCGGCTGTTTGACCTGGGTTTTGCCCATGCTGAGGCGCTCGGCGCGGGTGATGTGGGCTACGGAGCGGTGTTTCATGGTTATATGGTTTATATGGTTATATGATTATGCAAATCCGGGGCTAAAATAACCAATTGAGCAAAGCGGCGGCGGTTTTCCCAGCCCTGGGTTCGCATGACAATATAGCCCTATAACCTCACATTCTGCAGTCCCACCAACTCCTTCACCTCCCTCACCGTTTCCTGCGCCCTTTTCCTGATCCCGGCTGAAGAGGCCTTGATCTGGTTCTTCACCTCTTTTTTGTTGGCCAGCAGTTGCGCCTTGTGTGCGCGGAAAGCGTTGCTGAGTTCGGCCAGGGTGTCGGCGACGGCATCCTTCAGCACTACATACTGCAGTTCGCCGGCCTGATAGGCGGCCATCAGCTGGTCATGGATTTCCGTTTTGCCGGCGGCGCTCAGCAGAAGGAAGAGGTTCTCGACGCCGGGGCTCATTCCGCCTTCCGGGGCGTTGCCGGTATCGGTCACGGCGGAGCGTATCTGTTTGCGCAGGCGGCCCTCCTCTTCGAAGACGTTGATGTAGTGCTTGGGCCCCAGGCTCTTGCTCATTTTCTTCTCCGGGTCGGCCGTGGAGCGCACCTTGAGCACCTTCGTGAACAGGGGTTCGGGCAGCACGAAGTATTCTTTGCCCACCTGGTTGTTGAAGCGCTGGGCAATGTTGCGCGTCAGCTCCAGGTGCTGCTCCTGGTCTTTGCCGATAGGCACGTAATCGGCCCGGTAGATGAGGATATCGGCCGCCTGCAGCACCGGATAATCGAACAGGCCGGCGGAGATGAACCCCTCGCCGCTGCTCTCGGCGCTCTGCGCGCTTTTATCTTTAAACTGGGTCATGCGGGCCAGCAGGCCGTAGGAAGTGAAGCAGTTCAGTATCCAGCACAACTCCGCATGTTCCGGAATGAGGGACTGAATACACAGGTTCTCCGCTCTGACGCCGGTGGCCAGCAGGTTGAAAATGAGATCCCAGGTGTTCTCGCGCAGCTTCCCGGGCTGGTAGGGCATCGTCATGGCGTGATAGTCCACCACGGTGTAAACGCATTCGTATTTTTCCTGCAACTCCACCCAGTTCTTCACCGCCCCGAAATAATTGCCGAAATGCATGTGCCCCGTAGGCTGAATACCGGAGAGCACTCTTTTCTTCTGTTCCATCATCGGTGTCTTTTCAGCGTTTATGGCTGTATTTGTTGTTTGTTGTTCGCAAATCAAAAATCCTCACTCCTTTCCCCCAAAAAACCACCCCAGATACCGGTTGGCCTCGTCGTAGAGCAGCCCTTCGCGGCTGTCCCGGAGTTCGGGATTCGTGGGGATGACGTTCCAGTCGTCGTCCAGCCAGTATTCCAGTTTGCCTTCAATGAAGAGGAAGCGGCCGTAGGGCTGGGCGACGAAAAACAGGTCCTGCCCGCCGAAGAAGAAGGTGGAAAAACGAAGCATGGCGCCCGTATCGTCCGGTTCGGAAACGGTAAGTTTTACTGCTTTTTCGTTTTCCATCCACAATTTCAGGATGCGGGCCTCGGCCTGCCCCGCTTCAACCGGCAGGGTATCGACGATGGGCTCCTGGTTGGCCAGGCGCTCTTCCGTAGAGGTGATGATGCCCCTCACCCGCTCGATGACGCGAACGGCCAGCTCTGCTTCGGAATCGACGCCCTGAAAGCCTTCCTGGCCTGCCAGTGGGTTATTCCAGCCCAGTAGCCCCAGGAGGGTGAATAAGATGCCGTACTGATGAGATTTTTTCATGATTATGGTTTTGCGGTATTATGGCCCGCCTCTTTCAGAGCCGGGTAAATGTTGCGGTTTTACGGCCTGGCCCTCACGAATGTACCAACACGCCGATACACTGATACACTAATCAAACGCTCCCAGATACCCCTCCGCCGCTTTCAGCAGTTTGGCCTCCAACTCCTGCCGTTCCTGCTCCGGCGCCTCTATGGGTTTCCAGCTTTCATCCAGCAAGTACTTCAGTTGCTGGCCGATGAAGATACAGCGGGCGCCGGGCTGCGTAGCGAAGAAGAGTTCCCCATTGGCAAAATAGAAAGCGTACAGCTCGCTGCCGTCAGCCCCGGTAGCGGTAAGCCGGACCGGGTTGCTCTCTTCCGCCCACAGCTGAAGAATGGGAGAGGGCTGCCCTTCCCCGGCAGGCGCCTCCCGCAGCTCGGGCGGATGCCCCTGCAATTGCTGGTCGGTGGACAGGATCACCTTCTGCACTTCCCTGATGATGGCCTGAGTGTATTCTTCCACCGTTTTGGGGGCAGCCTCTCCGGCCTCTTTGCCGGCCTCCTGCCTGCACCCCCCCGCCAGCAGTACGAGGGTAACGATAATCGGAGTAATTGTTTTCATAATTCTTTCTTCCAGCCCCCTTCTCCTTCGCAGCGGGAAAGAAGGGCAGTTGCCGGGACAGGCTGCGCTGCATGCGCTATTTAAGCTAATCCTGTAAATCCTGCCTACCCCTGTAAATCCTGAAGGCTAATCGAATGCCGCGACCACCGAAATTTCCACATTCACCAGTTTAGGTAAATTGGCCACCTCGACCAGTTCGCGGGCCGGAGCCGTGGCCTCATCGAAATAGGAGGCGTACACCTCGTTGATGCGCCCATAGTTATTGATGTCGGAGACGAAGATGCTGCACTTGACCACATCGGCGAAAGACAGGCCCGCTTCCTCCAGGATGGCCCTGATGTTTTCCATCACCTGCCGCGTTTCTTCTTCGATATTGCCGGTGGCCAGCTCCCCTGTGGCGGGGTTGATGGCGATCTGCCCCGAGGCGTAGAGGGTGTCGTTGTGGATGATGGCCTGGTTGTAAGGCCCGACCGGCGCCGGGGCTTTGTCGGTTTTGATGATCTTCTTCATTTTTTTCGATTGTATGAGGTAATGGGGGGGGTAGGGTTATATTGTTATGGCTGAACTGCCTGCCCGATACTATGGCCCTGTAACAATACAATATAACACAAAAAGCCCCGCATCGCGCTGAACGGATGGGAGCTCGTTGTATTGTTTCAGGCATTTGCCCCTGGCTAAAGTTCTTCTTCGGACTTGATCAGCAGCTTGCCCCGGTAGTACATATTACCATCCAGGTCGCGGTAGGCGCGGTGCATCAGGTGCTTCTCACCGGTAGTGGAGCAGGTGGCCACATTGGGGATGGGCGTCTTTTTGTGCGTGCGGCGCTTGCGCTTTCTCTGCTTCGATATTCTACTCTTAGGATGTGCCATCGTTCTGAACGTTTTATTTAGTACTCGGTAGGGAGATGCCGGGGCGCCTCCCACTCACAAATCAATTGTTGCTCAATTTCTTCAATTCGTCCCAGATCGGGTTCGGCGCTTCCTCTTCCTCCTTATCCTCTTCCCCGGCGGCGGCCTCTTCGGCCTCCTGGCCGTTGCTCAGGTAGCGCAGGGCTTCCATATTGCAGGGACGGGGGTCGTCGTTCTCACAATCGTACACCCGGATCAGCGGCATGGCCAGGCAGATGTACTCGTAAATGTAACGGGCTACGTTGAGCTGCTGTGCGTCCGGCCTGATGAAGATGACTTCGGCCTCCTCGGCTTCTTCCTCTTCGCTGAACTTCACCAGCAGGCGCTGGCTGTCGGCAACCGGCAGGTTGATGTCGGCGGCGCAACGGTCGCACTGCGTCCGCACCGTGCCTTCGAGATCGAACTGCAGCACGTACATATCCGGGTGCTTGTCAAATTCCAGCTTGACCAGGATGTCGCTCTCTGCGATCGGAGAATTTTCAAAATTTTCAAAAAAGAAGCGGCCGATCTGAAACTCAAATTGGTGGATTCCATTGTGCAACCCCTTGACCGGGATTGAATAAGTGATTAAGGGATCCATGGCTGCACTTTTTGCCGGGCCCCGCCTGGCTTCACTTTTGAAGGGCAAAGGCCTCATTTTTTTAAAGCGGATGCAAAGATAAGCTTTTTCACTTAGAATGTCGAGTACGGGTTTTAAAAAGTTTGCCGGGTTTGCCAAGCTTCAAATTCACACCCAATTAACACCTTCCCTTTTCCTTGTCTGTGGAATTACCGTATTTTTGTGACGGCCCTTTTCACAGCCTGAAAACTAATGGCTATCTTTTCTGCTGCATCGCCCTGTTCCAGCTTAAACATACAAGCATAACTATGAATAGACCCGAGTCCCTCCCCCGTTTGCCGGTTTGGAACACCCGCTTTCCGAAGCGCCTGCTGCCCCTGGGCTTCCTGCTCTTTTTCCTGGCCCCCGCGGCCGCCGGACAGGTGCTGCTCTTTGACCCGGGGAGGACTTACAACAATACGGACTCCCGTACTTTCGACCTTTACGGAGCAGTCGATATTTCCAACTGCACCTCCGTCAGCTTCTCGATTCAGTACAGCTTCTCGCTGCCCTGGGAGGGTAGTGGGAATATGGAATACTGTGATGAGATCAACCCCATGACCGGCCAGCCTTTCTGCTTCAGCGGCACGCCCTGTGCCTGCAACCCCGCTACGCCAACGGCAGGCTCCTGTTTTAACTGCTGGGACTTCCTCTGGGTCCGCTTTCTGGTGGACGGGGTGGAGGTCGGCGGCGGCCTGATCGGCGATTCCGGCACGACCAATGCGGAGCAGAGCGGTACGATCACCTTTACCCAATGTACCAACGGCCTTTCCGGCAACGCTTCCATAGAGGTGTACACCCAGACCTGGGCCATGGACGAATCGGTCACCTTCTCCAACGTCACCATCACCTGCATCGACGATTCGCCCACCCTGGCGCCCCTCGGCCCCTTCTGCCAGAACGGCGCTCCGGTACCCCTGAGCAACAACCAGGGCGGCGTCGCCGGAACCTGGTCCGGCAACGGCGTAGTGGGCGCCAGCTTCAGCCCCGCCGCCGCCGGCGTGGGTACCTGGACGCTCACCTTTACGGCCAACCCGGGCGAATGCGCCGGATCTTCCTCCATCAACGTCACCGTCAACCCCGCCGTCACCCCCGCCCTGACCCCCAACGCGCCTGTGTGCCCGACGAACACCCCCCAGGCGCTGCCCGCCAGCCAGAGCGGCGTCAGCGGCGCCTGGTCCGGGCCGGGAGTAAGCGGCAACGCTTTCAACCCGGCTCTGGCAGGGGCGGGCAGCCACACCCTCACCTTCACCCCCAACCCTGGCCAGTGTGCAAGCCCCAACAGCCTCAATGTGACGGTCAACCCCGCCGTGACGCCTACTCCCGACCCTCTCGGCCCTTTCTGTACGGGAGACCCCTCCGTAGCCCTGCCTACCATAGTGGATGGCATCAGCGGCGCCTGGACGGGCAGCCTGGTGGTCAATAACGTATTAAACCCGGCGGCGGCCGGCAATTTCCTTCTTACTTTCAACCCGGCCCCCGGCCAGTGCGCCAACCCCGCCGGGCTGATGGTGCTGATCACGCCGGCGACAACGCCCATGCTGACGCCCCAGGGGCCCTTCTGCGGTACCGATCCGCCCGTCGGCCTGCCCCTGGTTCAGAGCGGCATCGCGGGAAGCTGGGCAGGCAATGGCGTTACCGGCGGCAACACCTTCAATCCGGGCGTTACCGGCAGCGGCTCCTTTTTGCTGACCTTCATCCCCGCTCCCGGCGAGTGCGCCAACAACAACAGCATCAGCGTCATGGTGAGCAGCCCGTTGGCCAGCCCGCCGGGGCAGCCGCTCACCATCTGTTATACCCTCATCCCTTTTTCCTATACGGATAACCTGGCCGCCATCATCGCGGCCATCAATAATGGAACCGGCCAGCAGGTCAACTGGTATCTCGACGCCGCCGCCACCAACCCCATCGACCCCACCGACCCCGCCGATATCCAGGCACTCATCCTGGGCGGGCCCAACCAGACGGTCTATGCCGCCGTTTTTAACGGAACCTGCGAATCCGCTACCGTGCCGGTCAACGTGCAGCTTACGCCTTCCTCTACGCCGGCCCTCACGCCCATCGGCCCCTTCTGTCAGGGCAGCCCGCCGGTGAACCTGCCCGCCAGCCAGAGCGGCGTCAGCGGCGCCTGGTCCGGCCCGGGAGTGGTGAACAATACCTTCAACCCCTTCGCCGCCGGCAATTTTACCCTGACGTTTACGCCCGCCGCCGGGCAATGCGCCGGCCCTGCCAGCCTCAGCGTCACCGTCACGCCGGCCATCACGCCGGCACTCAACCCCCTCGGCCCCTTCTGCCAGGGCAGCCCGCCGGTAAGCCTGCCCGCCAGCCAAAGCGGCATCGCCGGCTCCTGGTCGGGCCCGGGAGTAACCAATAACTCCTTTAACCCGGCGTCTACAGGCGCGGGCACTTTTTCCCTCACCTTCACTCCCAACCCCGGCCAGTGCGCCAACCCCAACAGCCTGATCGTGACAGTGGGCGACGTGGTGGCCAACAGCGCCGGGCCCCTGACGGCCTGCGGCAACGGCAGCGGGCAGGCCAGCTTCAACCTGACGACGCTGAATCCCCAGGTGAGCCAGGGCGCAGGGACGGTCAACTGGTACCTGAACCCGGCCGCTACGATCCCCATCAATAATCCGGCCAGCTTTCTGGCTGCCGACGGCCAGCAGGTGTACGCTACCGTTTCCAACGGCGCCTGCCAGTCCGCCGCCGTCCCGGTACAACTATTCGTCCTTCCTCTTCCGATCGCCAATCCCTTTACGCTGCTGGAATGCGAAGGCGCCAACGGGCTGGCCACCTTCAACCTCACCGCCATAGCCGCCAACGTGAACGGCGGGGCGCCGACGGCCGTCAGCTGGTCCTTCGACCCGGCGGGCATCAGCTCGGTGCCCAACCCGGCGGCCTTTATGAGCGGCAGCACTACCGTCTACGCCATAGTTTCCGACGGCAGTTGCCGGAATTCGGCGCCGGTCACCCTCATCGCCCTCGATGCGCCCACCCTCAACCTGACAGTGGCCAGCCCCATCTCCTGCTCAGGGGCCGGCGACGGCAGCCTTCAGCTCACCGTGAGCGGCGGCCAGCCGGCTTACCAGTACGACTGGAACGCCAATGCCCTCGACGGCATCGAAGACCCCTCCCGGCTGGGCCCCGGCGCTTATTCGGTCACGGTGGCCGATGCCAATGGCTGTGCCTCCACGGCCGGCATCACCCTCGCCGGCCCCGACCCGCTGGTGGCCAACTGCGCGGTGACCAATCCCGTGCTTACCCCCGGTGGCGCCGAAGGGGAGGCCAGCGTCAGCTTCAGCGGCGGCACACCCCCCTTCAGCATCAGCTGGGCAGGGCCGGTGAACGGCAGCGGCACTGCGCCCACCGCGGGCACTATCCTGCTGTCCGACCTGCTGGAAGGAACTTATACGGCCACGGTGCAGGATGCCCGGGGCTGCACGGCTACCTGCACCTTCACCGTGAACGGCCCGGGCTGCGACCTGC
>CAZAXA010000278.1:0-8320 GCA_964488965.1 uncultured Phaeodactylibacter sp.
ATCCTCACTACCTTTTCTAATTCACGCAGGGGGACAAATCACAACTGCGCCCTGTCGAAACCCTTTCATCAATTTCTTCTATTGTTCCTGTATAGTAATTATATCTTCTGTCTTTTGCAGATAAGAATACCACATAATCAAATTTTTTCTTTTCATCATTAGATAAATCATCACATACACTTTGAATTGTTGCTGTCTTTCCTACGCCCCCATGCCCCCATATTGTGGCACAGGCAGAGGATTTGTTTTTTAGTAAAAAATCAAAAACTTTTTCTTTGATTCCTATGTCAATATATTTTTTAAAGTTATTTTCATATACATTCCGAATTGTTCCATTGGCGCTTTTTTGTTTAATTCCATCGTTTTCAATATCTAATTCAGATAGTTCTGACCATTCACGAAATGTAGTTCCCGTATCGACAAGGCGATTATATTTTATTTTGCCTATAAGTTTTTCAGCAATGCTTGAAAAGCAATAGATTTCTTGTCCAAAGTTTTGAATTTCAATGAATGGAGAAATTCTGAAGTAGTTACCTTCATAGAAGCCATAAAGATTATTTTCCTGGAAATCATTAATTTCCCTCGGACACGACCAAGGCAAATAACTTGCACCATCAGCTTTGAAGTTTATACCTCTAAAGATTCCTCCTGATGAGCTTGTTACAAAGACTAAGTCAATTTCTTTAGAAAAAATGTCAACACTTGATGAAAGTACACTACCATATAATTCATCTAAGGTATTGAGAAAATCTTCTGTTTTGTCTTCAAACACATACCCATGTCCAATTTTTTCATTTCTAATTGGTGTGTATTTCTCAATTGAATTGCTTAGTCTTCCATTTTTTAATATTTCTTTACTAATATCTAATTTTCGGCATATCTGTACAATATCTCCTATTGTCGGTTTAATTATTTTTTTAAAAACGAATTCTTTATCCTCTCTATCTAATGAGGAAGAATTTTTGTTCCATAAATATGAAAGCAAATAAATTAAGATGTATTCAAAACGAGCTTGATAGTGCTGCTTCAAAGATGATTTGTCGCCGATAGACATGAGAAAGTCTATCCTTTGTTCAATTTTTTTTCGAATGTAATCCATGATGTCAATTTTTATTTTCCGAGCAACATTCGCATAAACACTCCCTCCCAATTGTGTTTACATCCCCTATCTCCCCCTCCCGTTTGTAAACGATTATACCGGATAAAACCTCTTCCCATTCCCGGCAGCCTCATTCTACTCTGCCTTCCTCCTGCAACCATCGAAACCCCAATTTACACAACTCCCCATTAAGCAACAATGCCGCCGGAAAGAATTTTGCATTCCCGGCCATCTCCAAAGGGTTGGAAAATCTCCGGAATTTCCACAATTTGATCTTGAAATCGATCGGCTATGCGTGATTTTTGGGCCAGGCGCCAGATTTTCGGGCTATTTTTCCTGGCAGGCCTCTCCGGGCTTATGGCCCAGCCGGAGGGCCCTGTCCTCATTATCGATCCTGCAACCTGGCAACAACTTGTGCGCCCTCAGGAACAAGCCCCGCATGCAAATGGGCCGGATGAAGAAGGCGCTCCCGGCCGGATATACCCCATTGATTCCTTTCTCACTCAGGCCGGCGGCCCCGGCGACGTTTGGTTTGGGCTGAAGCTCCGCAATACGCTTTCTGCTGCGGTAGAGGTTTTCGCCGCTGCAAATTCAGATAAGTGTGCTTTTGATTTGTATCCGGGCAACAGCCCGCCGGAACTTCGGGATGCCGGCCTGCACAGCTGGAGCCGGCAGAAACTGCTCAAGGTCATTTACCAGGGCCAGGCCTATCAATTTATCCGGCTGGAACCCGGTATCACGCAGGAACTTTTCATCAGATGCCGGCAGGAAAATCTCCCGGCCCATCCGGATTTCTGGTTGGGAAGCAAGCGGCGGTTCATTGATCTTCTGGTACTGAACGCCTTCGGTTCTATTGTTTTACAGGCGGTTATTTTGGGCTTATTGCTCGCCATACTGTTGTATCACCTTATCATGTATTTCATCAATACCGGCCGGGCGCTCCTGTTTTATAATTTATACAACCTCTCGCTGATCTGCAGTTTTTATTCTCATCCCTCGAATGAGCTTTTCCATCTGGCCGGCCTGGAATATTCGGCCACCGAGCACAGCAGCCTGCTTTTACAGATCGTTTCCAATGCCGCTATGGTCATTTTCTATCTGTTGTTTTGCGCACAATTTGTCCATACTTATAATAAAAATCTCTCCATTCCCAGGCGGCTGAAATTGCTGGCTTTCCTCTTTCTGGCGGACCTGCTGGCGGGCCTGGCCCAGGCTGTGGTCTGGGGTTTTGACTACCAATATCAGGGATCTGCATGGCTGATGGCCTGGCGAACGGCCCGGGCCTTGTTTTTCTGGAGCGCCATGGCCTACCTGTTAACGGTGATCATCAGATGGATCCTGGACAAAGACAGGATACTGCAGTTTCTGGGTTTGTCCTCCCTTTTCCTGATCATCGGAGGGATGGTATTCGCCCTGCTGGACTACGAAATCCCACCGCTTTTTTCCGACCCTGCCAATAACTTCCGGTTTTTCCAGTTCACCTGCATTTTTCAGTTGCTGGCCTTCGCCCTGTTGCTGAGCTATCAAAGGCACGCCATTGAAAAAGAAAAGGCCGCCTTATCCGCTCTGGATGAGGCCAAATCCCGCTTTTTCGCAAATATATCTCATGAATTCCGCACCCCGCTGACACTCATCCTGGGCCCGGTTTCCGGCCTGCTGCGGCAGGACAGGCCTCCCGAAGAGCAGCGGCAGCTGGGGTTTATCCGCAGCAATGCCCAGCGCCTGCTGCGATTGGTCAATCAGATCCTGGACCTCTCCAAACTGGAAGCCGGCAGCATGAGCGTCCATCCCGAGCCGGTGGAGCTTGTCCGCTTCAGCCGCCAGGCCTTTCTGTCTTTTTCGTCATTGGCGGAAAGCCGCAACATCCAACTCGCTTTCGAGGCCTCCGCAGCGGAAATATGGATGGTGTTCGATCCCGACCACCTGGAAAAAATCCTTGCCAACCTGCTGTCCAATGCGATCAAATACACGCCGGAAAAGGGCAGGGTTCGCCTGATCATCACGGCCGACGGCAAGAACGTCCTTATTCAGGTACAGGATACCGGCATCGGCATCCGCGAGGACCTTGCCGGCCGGATTTTCGACCGCTTTTTCCAGGCAGAAAGCGCCGGCTTTACCAGGGGCCTGCCCAGCACCGGCATCGGGCTGGCCCTGACAAGGGAACTGGTAGAACTGCACGGTGGCAAAATAGAGGTAAGCAGCAAGCCGGGAAGGGGCAGCCTGTTTTCCATCAGCCTGCCGCTCAAAAAAGTGGAGCCGCCGGGCCGCTTCATGCCTGCCGAACCTTCAATGGCGGCTGAAGAGCCGACGGCCGCCCTGCCTGCTGAAGAAGGCCGTTCAGGCGCCGGCAAACCCCTGATCCTGATCATCGAAGACAATGCGGACATCCAAAGTTACCTCAAAAGCATTCTGGCCGATGATTTTCAGATCATGGCCGCCGATGACGGCCAGGCCGGGCTGGAAAAGGCCATTGCTCAGGTTCCCGACCTGGTGGTCACCGACGTGATGATGCCCGAAAAAGACGGCTTTTCGGTAACCGAAGCCCTGAAGGCGCACGAGGCCACCAGCCACATTCCCATAATCATACTCACCGGAAGGTCTTCTCTGGAAAGCAAGCTGCAGGGGCTGAAGGCCGACGCCGATGATTACCTGGCCAAGCCTTTTGACGCTGCCGAACTGAAGGCCCGCGTCGAAAACCTGCTGCGCAACCGGCAGCGCCTGCAAAAGCACTTCAGCGAACGCAACTTCCTGAGCCTGGCCCGGGAAAAAGTAAGCTCCCGCGAGGAAGCCTTTCTGCAGAAAGTCGTTGCTGCGGTCGAAGAGAACCTGAGCAATGAAGACTTTACCATAGAGGCCCTGGGGCAGGCCCTGTTCATGGACCGCACCCAATTGTACCGGAAACTCCGGGCCCTCACCGGTAAGAACCCCAGCCGTTTTATACGCACCTTCCGCCTCCAGTACGCCCGGCAACTCCTGGAAGAGGAGGCCGGCACCGCCTCCGAAATCGCCTACCAGGCCAGCTTTCGCGAGCTTTCCTATTTCAGCCGCTGCTTCAAGGAAGAGTTTGGGTACCCGCCCAGCGAGGCCAGGGATAATAAAGGGAAATAACATAAGTGCAAAGCATCGCAACATAAGTATAAAGCATGGCCGCTGGATTTGCAGCTTCTTTGCAGGGTAGTTTTTTTTTCACCAAATTCACCCAAAATGAAAACCTTATTGAAATTTTCCAGCGGCCTGTTATTGGCCACTTTCCTGCTTCTGCCTGCCTCCTGTAATAAAGAGGATGCGCCTCAACCGAACCCGGCCACGGATACTTTTGAGGGCGTGGTTGCGCAGGGCCGTGATTTTGACCCCTTTCCCGAAAGCCGGTCTGCAGACACCCTGGCGGTGCGCGAGCCCGTCGAGGAGGACGTGGAGGTTGAAGACGGCGGCAACACCGTCACCCAAAGGTGGATCTGCACCACCCGGACCCTGAGCGTGCTGGATGGCAACGGCCAGTTTCCCCAGTTCAACACCAATGCGGACGTGATCTATCCAGGCAACCTTCTGCAGGGAAAAACCCTGAATAACGCCACCCCTTCCCCCATCGTCGTGAAACGGGCCGGGGGCAGGGTCTCCTACAATCTGAATAACGGAAATCTTCAATCTACCTTTCCTGTGGATTCCGTTTCAAAGAGCGACATTCAAGATGCGATGAACAACATCATTGCCGGCGCCGGCAGTGTCGTTCCAGCCAATTTTAACCTGGAGATCGTCGAAGTACACTCGAGATCCCACCTGGCCCTGGAAATGGGCCTGAACGTCAGTTCATTCACTACAAAAGTGGGCGCCAGCCTGGATTTCAGCACAGACAGGGCCTACAACCGCTTCCTGGTAAAGCTCAACCAGGAATACTACACCATGTCCTTCGATCTTCCCACCAGCCTGGAGGAGATTTTCCACCCAAGCGTGAGGCCGGAGCAACTGGCCATCTACATACAAGCTGATAATCCCGCCGCTTTTATTTCTTCGGTCACTTACGGCCGAATATTCTACCTGCTGGTGGAGTCTACCTCCTCGAGCCAGGAGATGCAGGCCAAGCTGAATGCCTCCTACAGAGGCTTCGGCAGCAGTATCTCCGGAAATGTCGATATCGAATCCTTCAATTCGCTGAGCAACGTAAGGTTGAAAGCGGTC
The DNA here is from genome assembly GCA_964488965.1 of uncultured Phaeodactylibacter sp. Taxonomy (GTDB): domain Bacteria; phylum Bacteroidota; class Bacteroidia; order Chitinophagales; family Saprospiraceae; genus JACJXW01. Next base: position 5,276 of record CAZAXA010000278.1, read on the forward strand.
GCTTACGGAGGGGATGCTCGCGGAAGTTTTTCCCTGGTGGGCGAACAGTCCATACAAGATATCGCCAGGAAACTGGAGGAAAGCACCGATATCAAAGCAGGCCTGCCGCTATCCTATCAGGTGCGAAGTGTGGAACGGCCCGACCAGGTCGTCGGCACCCGGATCGCTACGGAATACGACGTCACCACCTGCGAACTGAAAGGCGTCCTGCCTCCGGTGGGATATCGCCCATTGGTGGACCTTTTCGACGACGGATTCGGCGCCATGATCCATATCGCCAACAGCAATGTGGTTTTTTATAATAAAGCCGGCACACAATATGCCTGGTACAATGGAAATAGTGGGCAGGTACTGGGTACTTTTGGCATCAACGACCCCAACGGGCCGCTCGGGGCTTCTTCCTTCAGCAGCATTGGCGCGGGAGTGCGTTTTACCGACAACAGCATCTACCTGTTTGACGGCGACGGGCTGAAATGTGAGATTTTTGAATATGATGATGGCCCGGCAGCCGGCAATTCCTTACCTGGGGGCCCCATCGGCATCTTCCGCCAGTCAGGAGGCAGCAACCGCGTTGAGCTTGTCAATGATATCTACGGAAACAGCGGCAATTTCCAGTTTGCCAACCGGGGCTTCTGCGCGGCGACGCGGATCGGCGCAACGAAAATGCAGTACTATGCCAATCCCGGAGATGAATATGCGGTGTACGACCGAAGCGGTAACGGCTCCTGGGGAAACCCCGTGCTGAATACCCTGCTCGGCAATACCCCATCGCCTTTTGCAAAAATAGGAGCGGCCAGCTTCATCTCTTTTGGAGGCAGCAACGGCAGGTGGCTGTATATCAATGATGCGGGCGACCAGCTTCTGGAGTGGTATTCCGTTCCGGCGCCCAAAATAGAGGGGCCCTGGGTGATCAATTGAGGAGCTGTGCAAACATGAGCCATCCCATATTTTTCATGCCGGGATGGCTCATGTTTAGAGCATGTTTTTATCTTTCATTCTCCTTGAGCAGAATGGAGAAGGTGGCCGCTTTTCTGAAATACATTGTAGAATCGTTCCATTCCTATGCTGAATCCCGCCTACTGCGACAGCACCACCAGCAAAATGACGATCAGGACGATCATGACGGCGAGGAAATAGTAGAAATTATTGCTGCCGCGGAATTTATTGTAGAGTTTTTCGATCACTTCGCGCCACTCCAGCCTCTTGCCCACCGGTTCGAAGACCATCACGAAGTACTTCCGCCGGTTCAGGCGCTTCTGGTCGCCATGTTTGGTGAGGATGAAAAATTCCGGATCCAGGTAGGCCAGGTCGAAGAGTTCCTTTTCGATCATCAGCTTATTGGAACTCTCCAGGTAACGCCAGTTGCCTTTGGACACATCGCCGTTCACCGACTTGAGGTATTCCCCTCCGTCGTGAAAAAAATGCAGGACGGCGTCGTGGAATTTTTCGTCATCCCGGAATTCCAGCCAGGCTTTATTGAGGTAGAAATGTTCCTCCCTCAGGTCTTCCCCGATAGCGCGAATGCTGGGCAGCAGCTGGTCCAGGTAGTCGTCCATCGACTCATAGACGGGCAGCTCCGTACTCCAGGCCTGCGATACTTTCTCTAATAACTTATTTTCCAAAGCCGGTAGTGGTTTTCTTTGCCCGTAAAAATACCAACTTTTTGGGAAAGTGAAGTTACTTCGCCCACTCCTTCCTCTTCTTAAAATACTTCGGGTTGACGGCCAGCAGGCCGAAGGATTCTCCCTCTTCTTTGGACTGTCTGGCATGGTGGGCGCCGTGTGCCCGCAGGATAGCCCGGGAGTAGGTGTTGTCCAACTGCCGGAACCACTTGAAACGCCGGTGAATGTAAACGTCATGGATGAGAAAATAAATCAGTCCGTAAATGGAGATGCCGATGCCTACGAAGAGCAGCCAGAAATGCGGGGTAGACAGGCCAACGATATAGGAAATAGCGCTGGGAATGGCGAAAACGAGGAAGAACAGGTCATTCTTTTCGAAAAAACCCTCTTTCTGATGATGAGGTTTGTGATGATCTTCGTGCCAGGCCCAGAGGAAGCCGTGCATGACGTACTTGTGCGTGAACCAGGCCATGAATTCCATTCCGATAACGGCGGCCAGCGTAATGCCGGTATAGAGCAAAATATCCATTGTTGTTTGATTTATTTCACAGGGAGATTCCCAGGATCAGGAAGAACAAAATTTGCAGTATAAACAAAGCGGCGGCGACTTTGTTGCGCACCGCGCCCAGCCAGAAAGCGAAGAGGCATTGCAGGGGAAAAGCCACCAGGAACCAGCCCAGGTAATTGCGCAGGGGCACGCTATCGCCTGCCCAGGCCCAGAAGCCGTAATGCATGGCCACCGGTTCGATCAGTACGTCCAGCCCCACCATCAGCAGGGCGGCGAACAGCCCGCGCAGCAGCCAGTGTGCCCGCGGCAGCAAATAATTTCCGATAACGCCGGCGCTGTAGGACAGCATCACCCAGTTGACGCCGATCATCAGGGGCGTGCCCCATATTTTCGGGCCCAGCACCCTGCCGTAGGCGTAATCGCCGAATAATATTCCCGTTTGCACGCCAAAGAGCTCCGCCCCGAAGCCAGCCAGGTAGGTTATGCCGGAAAATGCCAGCGTACGCTTGTCCCATCCGGGGTGCGCCCACAGCATCAGGCCCAGAGAAAGCAGAAGGTTGGCCGGCGTCAGCAGAATGAAATCTTCATGGAGGGGCAGCAGGATGCCGATGATGCCCACGGCGTAAAGGATCAGCAATACCGCGATCAGCAAACCCTCCGGCGACATGCCCAGGCGCCTCCCGATACGCCCTGGCAACAGAAGTATGTGTGTTTTCTGGTAAGCTTGCATTTTATCCGTTCTGTTTCCGTACCTCTGCTTTTATCAAGGCGTGTATTATTGTTTTGCTGCCGCTGTCCATACCTTTTCGAATATAATGATTATAAATATGATGATTCATTTTATAATGATTATAAAAGTTATGATTATAAAAGTTATGATTATAAAAGTTATGATTATAAAAGTTATGATTATAA
>CAZAXA010000279.1:0-8279 GCA_964488965.1 uncultured Phaeodactylibacter sp.
CCATCAGCCGGACGGCATTGCATCCGCTCATAGAAGAGTTTGGCCTGCCGAACCTGGGCATTCACCGGGGGGCCTTGCAGCGCCTGCTGGTGGAAGCCTTGCCGGAGGATGCCCTGCGCACGGGCAAGAGCCTGCTCCGCCTGGAAGAAGCGGCTGATGGGGTACAACTGCACTTTGAAGACGGGACGCGGGCCGAAGCCGAAATCGCGATCGCTGCCGACGGCATCCACTCCGCCGTCCGCCGGCAGCTCTTTCCATCCTGCCGCCAGCGCCGTTCCGGGCAGGTATGCTGGCGGGGCGCCTGCCGGGCAGACACCGGCCCCTGGCAGGCGCGGGGTACCGAGGCCTGGGCGCCGGGCAAGCGTTTTGGGATTGTTCCCATTACAAAAGACAGCGTCTACTGGTTTGCCGTGGTAAATGAAAAGCCGGGCTACGACTGGGCGCAGCTCACCAAAGAGGGGCTGATGGATACTTTCCGGCCGTTTTCCCGCCCGGTGCAGGAACTGATCGGGCAGACAGCTGCCGGCCAGATCATCTTCAGCCCGATCAACGACCTGGAGCCCCTGCCGCGCTGGCATTCCGCGCGCGCCGTTCTCCTCGGGGACGCCGCCCACGCCACCACGCCCAACATGGGGCAGGGCGCCTGCCAGGCCATCGAGGACGCCTATGCCCTGGCTGCCTGCCTGGCTACGCTGCCTCCTGAACAAGCCTTTCCCAGATACCAATCCTTGCGCAAACCCAGGGCCGACAGCATCGTCCGCCAAAGCCGCCGCCTGGGAAAAATGGCCCAACTGGAAGCCCCCTGGCTTTGCCGCCTGCGCAACCGGGCCATCGGGTTGACGCCTCCAACCATAGCGCTGCGGGCATTGCGGGAAGTGATGCAGGGTAGTTTTGAATAGAAGGAAATACCGGCAAGGCTTTTTCCTCAAAGAGAAATTGGCTATATTGTCAACCCCATTACGCCTTTTTTTCATCAGAGCATGTTTGGAGGCGGTGCTTTTTACAGCCCAAATGGCCAATTTCAAATATGCTCTCGATGCTGAACCTTGCCCGCCATGCCCGGCCATCCATTTATAATTGATCCATAAAAACTGAAATCAATATGAAACGAAACTTTTACCAACTTCTTCTTATGGCGCCTGCCTTTTTGCCCTTTGCCCTCTACGCCCAGATGGACACCCTGCTTTTTGAAGGCTTTCAGGGCAACTGGGAAGAGCGTTACATCGAATTTTACGATGATGCCGTTTATGGCAATGACAGCATCTGGATCAACCTCGATGCCGACGGCGCGCCAAATGCCCAGAACGATTTCCAGAACTGGTACGTCAGCCTGGCCTTCGATTCGCCGGATTCCATCCCTCCTGCCGACACCAACTTCGTCGCGGCCAGCGTCTCCTGGATGGAGGACCCCAATGCTCAAAACCTCAACTGGATGATCCTTCCTCCCATACAGGTGGTGGACGGCCAGGCTACCCTGAGCTGGAAATCGGCCCCAATTCAGGGCCCCCGCTATATGGATGGCTACACCATACTGGCCTCGACCGGAGAGGTGGATCCCTTTTTCGGCGCCTATACCGATACGCTGTTCCTCGCCGCCCAGATGCTGACGCCCTTACCCGACGGCGCTTACGACATCAATGACGACGCCCTGCAGGCCGACAGCTTCCTGTGGTCGCCGGGTTATATCCATGCCGCCGGTTTCGCCCTTACCGAATACTTCAGCTGGGACAGTACTTCTACTGTTTTCGACCCCATACTCGAACCTCATACCATTTCCCTTGCCGATTACGCCGGCCAAACGTTGTACATCGCCTTCCTGCATGATTCTTTTGACGACAACGTCGTTTCTGTCGACGATATCCTGGTCATGGGCAACCTGGTGGGCTCTGCCGAAGAAACGGAAGAAAGCCGGCTGCGCCTGGTTACCTACCCCAACCCGGTGGATAACTACCTCAACGTGGTATTTCGCCTGGAAGAGGCTGCCGCGCCCCGACTGGAATTGTACGATATGAACGGCAAACTGATGCTGCAGGCACAGGGCCAGGGCCGCCTGTCCGGCGAGCAGCGCCTGGACCTCGACCTGCGGCGGCTGCCGGCCGGAGCTTATACGCTGGTGCTGGATCTCGACGGCCGGAAGTACAGCCGCCAGGTGGTGAAGCGCTGATGCCGCAGGAACTTCGTTCCCGGAGTATTAGATTGCCGGATGGCTGCCCTTTGGCAAGCTCAGGGTGAAATGCCGTGATGGAGATGCGTGTTTGTGTGGTTCGGGGCATAAGCTTCCGGAAATTTGTATTTTACCCGCTACAAATGCCGCTACAATGAAAAACCAGCGCAGCCTTTTCCTGCTTTTCACCCTTTTCCTTTCCGCCTTTCGCCTGCCGGCGCAGGGCGAAGACATCGTCCGGAAACTGGAGGCCATCGCCATCATCGACCAGAAGGTGATGATGCCGATGCGGGACGGTATTCGCCTGGCCACCGACATCTACCGGCCGAAAACGGACGAGCCCGTGCCTGTCATCTTTTCCAGAACGCCCTACAATTTCAACTCCTGGGGCGACGGCGAGCTGCGCACCCGCACTTTCGAGCGCGCCTGCGAGGCCGTCAGCCGCGGCTACGCTTACGTGGTGCAGAACGAACGCGGGCGCTACTTCTCGGAAGGGGAGTGGGACATCCTGGGCGCGCCCGTTACCGACGGTTACGACGCCTTCAGCTGGATGGCCAAACAGCCCTGGTGCAACGGTAAAATCGGTACGTTCGGCTGCTCCTCCACTGCCGAATGGCAGATGGCGGCGGCTGCCCTCGATCATCCCGCCCATGCCGCCATGATACCGCAGGGCTTCGGCGCAGGCGTGGGCAGGGTAGGGGAGTACTACGAGCAGGGCAACTGGTACCGCGGGGGCGCCCAGCAGATGCTTTTCACCTCCTGGCTGTACGGGGTGCAGAACGGCCGCATCCGCCCTGCCTTCCCCAAAGACGCCACTCAGGAAGAGCTGATCCGCGCTTCCCGCTTCTTCGACCTGGCGCCGGAACGGCCGGAGGTCGACTGGTCCGAAGCCTTTTGGCACCTGCCTGTGCAGGATATCATCAAAAATGTGGACGGCCCCGTCGGCATTTACGAAAAAATGATCCGCCGCAAGCCCAACGACCCGGCCTGGTACGAGGGCGGCCTGTACCATGACGATATGCCCTTTGGCGTGCCCAGCTTCTGGTTCGCCTCCTGGTACGATGTGTCGGCCAGCCCCAACCTGGCCCTGTTCAACCACGTGCGCACCAACGCCAAAGACCCCGAAGTGGCGAACAACCAGTACCTCGTTATCGCCCCGGTGCTGCACTGCGGCTACACCCGCGCCACCGAGAACACCATCGTGGGCGAACGCAGCGTGGGCGACGCCCGCCTGGACTACGATGGCCTGGTCTACGGCTGGTTCGATCACTGGCTGAAGGGCGAGGACAACGGTTTCCTGGAAAAGACGCCCCGGGTGCATTACTACACCATGGGTTCCAACAAATGGCAGACATCCGATACCTGGCCGCCGGAAGGGGCGGAGATGGCGGCGTATTACCTCTCCAGCGGCGGCAAGGCCAACAGCCTGTACGGCGACGGCAAGCTTTCCACCCAAAAGCCCGGCAAGGAAGACAAACCCGACGCTTTTACCTACGACCCGGCCAACCCCGTCCCCTCCCTGGGCGGCAACGTCTGTTGCACCGGCAACGCCATCGAGGGCGGCGCCTTCGACCAGCGGGCGAACGAAGCCCGGCAGGATGTGCTCGTCTACACCACCGAGCCCCTGGCGGAAGGCGTGGAGGTCAGCGGCTTCATCGAAACCACCCTCTACGTCTCCTCCGACGCCAAAGACACGGACTTCACCGTCAAACTCATCGACGTTTACCCCGACGGCCGGGCTTACAACCTGGACGAGACCATTCAGCGCGCCCGCTACCGCGAGGGTTATGACAAGGAGGTGTTCATGGAGGAGGGCAAAGTCTATAAACTGGAGCTGACGCCCCTGTCCACCAGCAACTACTTCGCCCCCGGCCACCGGATTCGCATTGAGGTGTCAGGCAGCAACTTCCCGCGCTTCGACCGCAACCTGAATACGGGGGGGAATAATTACGATGAGGCGGAAGGGGTAGTGGCGCGGAATAAGGTGTTTCATTCGGAGGAGTATCCGTCGCAGGTGCGGCTGCCGGTGGTGAGGTAGGATGGGTTTCTGGTCTCTGGGTCATTGAAGAAAAAAGTTTTGAACGAGCTCGACGCCATCAGGCCCGTCTTCATGCTGGCTGAATCAGAATCCAAAGACCTGCACAAAAGCGCCTGCCGCATGGCCTTTACCGACAACCACGACAAGAACTCCTGGGAGGGCACGCAGTACTCCAATTTTGGCGACGGCCTGCGCGCCGCCATGGTGCTGTGCGGCGCCATCGACGGCATGCCCCTCATCTACAGCGGCCAGGAGGCCGGACTGGGCCGCTCTCTGAATTTTTTTGAAAAGGACTCCATCGGGTGGAAGGAGCACGAAAACGCGGAGATTTACAAAAAGCTCTTCGATCTGAAGCACCGAAACCAAAGCCTTTGGAACGGCGACTGGGGCGGCGAAATGGAACGGGTCAAAAACGACAAAATGGAGCGCGTCCTCTCCTTCTCCCGCGAGAAGAACGATGATAAGGTGTTGACGGTGATCAACTTCAGCGACAAGCCGGTAAGCGTGCGGCTGGAGTCCGAATACCATAAGGGCATGTATGGGGAGTTGTTCTCAGGGGAGGAACAGGTGCTGGAGGGCAGTGATGTTATAAATCTGGATCCCTGGGGGTATCAGGTGCTGGTGAGGAAGTGAAGTAATGCGCTACACAACGGGATGCAGAACTTTGAATACCCCATACATATATTTCCCTTTCAACTCTTATCTTTACCCGCACATGAATTTCGAACGCTTCATAGCACGGCGGGTGGCCGCCTCCGGGCAGCAGTCCTTCTCGCGCCTCATCCTGCGCATCGCGGTGGCGGCGGTGGCCCTCAGCGTGGCGGTGATGATCTGCGCCAATGCCCTGATCGCCGGCTTCAAGAAGGAGATCAGCACCAAGATTTTCGGCTTCTGGGGGCATATCCACATCACCGATACGGACATCAACCGCTCTTTGCTGGAAGCTTACCCCATCAGAAAGGACCAGCCCTTTTATCCGGCGCTGGATACCGTTCGCAGGCTGGAATACATACAGGAAGAAGAATGGTTTGGTTACCGCCTGGAGCGGAAAAAGGCCACCCGGGGAGGCATTCGCCACATACAGGTGTATGCCATCAAGCCGGGCATCATCGAGGCGGGGAAGCAAAAAGACAAGGAGATCGAAGGCATCATCCTCAAAGGCATAGGAAAGGACTTCGACTGGGCATTCATGCAGCAGTACATCAAACGGGGGCGGCCCATCGCCCTGCCCGACACCGCCATGTCGGACGAGATTCTCATTTCCGGCCAGACGGCGGCCCGCCTGCAGGTGGATACCGGCGATGCCTTCATCGTTCATTTCGTGGAAAGGGGAGAACAACTCAAACGGCGCTTTAAGGTCAGCGGCGTCTACCGCACCGGCCTGGAGGAGTACGACCAGAAATTCGCCCTGGTGGACATCCGGCAGATTCAGCGCCTGCTGGGCTGGACAGAGGATCAGGTGAGCGGCTTCGAGGTGTTCATCGAGCATATCGACGACCTGGCGCCCATCAACGAGTTCATTTACTTTGAGGAACTGCCACCCGAGCTGTATTCCGAAACCATCCGCGACAAGATGCCCGAGATTTTCGACTGGCTCGACCTGCAGGACATCAACGAGGTGGTGATCCTCGCCCTGATGGTCATTGTGGCCATCATCAACATGATCACCGCCCTGATGATCCTCATCCTGGAGCGTACCAATATGATCGGCATCCTCAAGGCGCTGGGCAGCCACAACTGGAGCATCCGCAAGATTTTCCTCTATTATGCGGCCTACATCATCGCCCTGGGGCTGTTCTGGGGCAACCTCATCGGCATCGGCCTGTGCCTGCTTCAGGACCGCTATGAGTTCATCCGGCTGTCGGAGGAGAACTATTACCTTTCCACCGCCCCCATAAGCCTCAACCTATGGCCCATCCTGCTGCTCAACCTCAGCACCCTGGCCATTACGCTCTTTTTCCTCATCATACCCTCCTATCTGGTGACGAGCATCAGCCCGGTGAAGGCCATTCGCTTTAAGTAGGGTTTCGTTGATTCGTTATTCGTTGTTTGTTGTTTGTTGTTTGTCTATGGGTTTGAGAAAATATGTATCTTTTGGAAGTGATCCGTACAGATAAAAGCCAAGGCTGCCTATGAAAATTTCCGCCCGGTCTTTCCATCTCGATATTCGCGGGCGTTACCTCCTGTGGCTGCTGGGGGTTAAGCTGGTGTCGGTTGTACTGAGGGTTATCGATGCCCTGCGTTACCTGCCGGTGCGTGGCCGGCGGGTGGCCCGGCATCTGTTTGTGGGCGGGCGGAACCTCCGGCAGGCCTACGACGAGGGGATGGTCAGCCGGGTGCTGGGCGGCCGCATCGCCTACTGGTGGCTGGAATTTTTCCTGCTCCTGCTGGATTGCCTGGCCATTGCCGAATGTTACGAGACCCTGTCCGATCTCATAAAATTCAACAGCCGGCCGCTCCACGCCTGGGAGAAAAAGCTGGCCCGCGGCATCTTCGGCAAATCCATCAACTATCAGCGGGTGCGCGTCGACGAGTATGCCTTCGCCGGGCCCCGGCAGTTCAGGCTCTGCTATGTCAGCTTCTACTGTATCAATTCCTGGGGCAAGATGGACAACAGCCTGCTGGTGCACGAGCTGGCCCACGTCTGGCAGTACCAGAAGCTGGGCATCGTGTACGTTCCCCGCGCCCTGGCGGCGCAGCGCAGCCCGGAGGGGTACAATTACGGCGGCGCCCAGGGTCTGAAGGAAGCCAGGCTTGCCGGCCGCAGCCTGCACGATTTTAACCTGGAACAACAAGCCGACATCGTCTCCGATTACTACCGCATCTGCGAAGGTTATCCGCCGCAGTGGGGAAGCGCGGGCGTGGCCGCCCTGCCTCTGTATGAGCATTTCGTGAGGCAGCTGAGGGGTGGGAGGGAGTAGTTCCGGTATATTGCTGTAGGGTTATATTGTTGAGGTTGCTCCGGGACATTGACAGCGAAGGTTATTTTATCCACCCCCTGAATCCCCCGCCGGCGGGGGGCATTTCCTTCGATTTGGGGGTACGTTTCAAAATAAAGTTTCCCGTTTTCAATAATGGGATTCCCATCCTGACTTTCCGGAGCGGCCTCATTGCTGTAGGGTTATATTGTTATCGGCCAGGCGCCGGCGGCCCGGCAATACAACAATACAACAATCCAGCAATATAGCGACAGGACAATTTAACCTTCCGCAATCCAACCATCCCCTTTCCCCATTTGCGAAGCCAGCTTATTAGTCGTATGTTTGTGCCGGGAAAATTTGTACGCTTTTATTCCGTAAGACGATGATCCGGTACTACGCAAAAGAGGATGGAAAGCTGAAGGAACTGGAAGAACCGGAGGTAAGCTGTTGGGTCAACATCTCGCCCCCTTTCAGCCATGAGGAGCTCGAGGAAGTGGCGCTGCAGTTCGATGTGCCGCTGGACTTCCTGACCGACTCGCTCGACATTGACGAGCGTTCCCGCTATGAGCGCGAGGACGACGTGCGGCTCATTGTCGTCAATACCCCTATTCTCAACGAAGCCGAAGAGGAGAACGACGCCATTTACATCACCGTGCCCATCGGTATTATCCTGACGATCGAGCATGTGATCACCATTACCTCTCACGAAAACCCGGTGCTCCAGCTCTTCCTCGATGACAAGGTCAAAAATTTCAACCCTTCGGATGAATCCTATTTCGTCCTGCAGATACTGGAGCAGAACGTCTATCGCTTCCTCACCTGCCTGAAAAAGCTCAACCTCAAGCGCAACCTCATCGAACAGGAACTGTACGACTCCAGCCGCAACAAAGAACTGAAGCAACTGCTGAGCATCGAAAAGAGCCTGGTCTACTTCGTGAATACCCTGAGCGCCAACGAACTGCTCAAACTCAAGATGAAACGGACCGACTTCCTCCACATCCGCGATGACGAGGACAAAGCCGACCTCTTCGAAGACATCATCATCGACAACAGCCAGGCCATGGAAATGGCCAACGTGTACACCAACATCCTCAACGGCACCATGGATGCCTACGGCTCCATCATCTCCAATAACCTCAACATCACCATCCGCAGG
>CAZAXA010000280.1:0-8239 GCA_964488965.1 uncultured Phaeodactylibacter sp.
GGAAAATGGATGTCTTTGAGGGCTGGCAAGAGAATGACGACCGCCACAAACGGTTCTTCAGCGAGGCCGTCAGAGGTTACCCTATTATTCCGGATATGACCTATTACCCGGAAAGATATGCCAGTGATATGGCCCGGAAGTACGAAGATTATACGCTTTCTTCTCCCGATAAAGGCGCCATCAGCGTAGAAGAGATATTCGCCCTGGAAGAAAAAATCCGCCACCGGGCCAAAACGGTACTGCTCAACCTCCTCCCCCGAAAGGATGCAAAAGCGGCAGAAACTCAGGAATCTCTGGCCTCATCGCCGGAAGGGCCGGAAAATGCCGGGGCATTCGCCGCTCAAAGGATGGAACAAATTAAAGCTGAAGTGGATGCCCTTATAGAGCGGCGCTACAAGCAGTCTCTGGGGGAAATCCTGGCGGGAAGGGCCCTGGCCGATATCGGCAAACAACTCTGGAACCGGGTACTCGCTGATAAAGCGGCAAGTTTTCTGTCCAGGCAGGTGATCCGCGCCATCCTCATCGACTTTAAAATGCGGAGGCTGATCCCGGAGAGCGGCGAAAAAATAATGGACAAACCGGAAAAATCACCTCCTTCAGGGCAATAGAATACGGCCGCTTCCCATTGTTGTTAGAAAATTCGCAGGAATGAGATTTGCCTTTTTTGCCGTATTGCTGTTTTCCCTGACACCGGCCTTTTCCCAGGCTGAATTTGGATGGGGGCTGGAACTGTATCCCAACTTTTCGCACCGCCGGCTGATCGCCCAGGCGAATATTTCCACCAGGGAAGCGCAGGAACTGGAAGCCCTGGAAGCCTCCCGCCCTTCCTGGTCTGCCGGCGCCTTCGCCCAGTGGAGGGGCGCCCGCGCCGGCTTCCAAACCGGCCTGCGCTTTTTGGATACCGGCTACCGCACCGTCAAAACTTCCCTGGATGCTGATGATGACCCGCCGCCCGGCGCAACGGAAAAGCGCATCGTGTATCAGAACTTCTTTATAGAAGCGCCGGCCGAACTGCAGTTCTTTCAGGAACTGGATGACAATAACGACTTCTTCTTTATGGTGGGCCTGTCGCTGGCCTACAACCTGGCCAATTATGATAAAACTGTTTTCTATACCGGTGAGAACCGGGCTGTGAACAGCGAAAAGCCCGATAAGGGCAATTTCTCTCCCCTCAGCTACAGCTTTCTCACCGGTATGGGCTGGGAACACCAGTTCAGCGAGTCTTTTTCCGTCATGCTGCAGCCCACCTTCCAGTTCTGGCTGCGGGCATTGCTCATTGAGGCAGAAATTAACCGGAACTTGTACTCGGTGGGGCTGAGGCTGGGGGTGAAGTTCCGCTGAAATTGAACCGCCACAGTTTTGTGGAATTGTACAGTGTGGGAAAATAAGATAAAGGAAAGGGCGGGGAGTAAATTTTCCCTGCCTTTTCCGTGCAAACAACGCATGGAAAGCCTAATTTTGCACCGCTTTTTAAACGGAAAAAACGCAGTGCTTATGGGACGCGCCTTTGAGTATCGAAAAGAGCGAAAGTTCAAACGCTGGGCCAGTATGGCCAAGGCTTTTACCCGCATAGGGCGGGAAATTTCCATCGCCGTTAAGGAAGGCGGCCCCGACCCGGATTATAACCCCCGCCTGCGCCTGGCCATTCAGAACGCCAAGGTGGCCAACATGCCCAAGGCCAATGTCGAGAATGCCATCAAAAAGGCCACTTCCAAAGATGCGGAAGACTACGAGGAGGCCGTTTACGAAGGCTATGCCCCCCATGGCGTCGCCCTGATCGTGGAGACGGCCACCAACAATACCACCCGCACGGTGGCCAACGTGCGGCATATCTTTTCCAAATACGGCGGCAACCTGGGCACTTCCGGCTCCGTCGATTATATGTTCACCCGAAAGGCCATCTTCAGGATCGCCGCCGATGAGCACGACCTGGAAGAACTGGAGCTGTCCCTGATCGACTATGGCCTGGAAGAGCTGAGGAAAGAGGAGAACCAACTGGTGCTGCAATGTGCCTTTGAAGATTATGGCAACCTGCAGAAAGGACTGGAGGAACTAGGCCTGGAGGTAAAGGAATCCGAACTGGTGCGCCTGCCCACTCACACCAAGGAACTTACCGATGAGGAGGTGGAGGACGTCATTAAGCTCATCGAAAAAATGGAAGAGGATGAGGATGTGGTAAATGTGTTTCATAATATGGATATGGAGTAAAGAGGCGGCTTTTATATCGCCTCCATCACCATCAGTACCAGGAACAGAACCAACGTCCCCACTAATATCGCGTTAACGAGCCGGTTGTTCTTCAACCTGCCCACCCACTCTTTCCGGTTGTTCATATACAACAGCAGCGCCGCAAGGAAAGGCATGAAGAACGCCCCGGTAACGGCGTAGGCAATACCCACCCATACCGGCCGCCCGAAAACCACCAGCAGTATAGGGGGAAAGGCAAGGAATGCCAGAAATGCCCGGTAGTAAGGAGAGCGGGAGGATACCTGCCCCTTCACGCTGCCCACCTTGTTCCGGTTCCGGTAGGCTTCCACAAAGTCGGCGAACAGGTAGGGCACGCCGTCCCACACCCCCAGCATGGAGGAAAAAACGGCGCCCCAGAAGCCGATCATAAATGCCCATTTCCCGAAGGGTCCGGCGCTTTCTTCCAGCTTTCCGGCGATGCTCAGGATCATATCATACCCTTCCACCTGCCCGGGCCGCAGCCCCGAGGCAATGATGATGACGGCAATGCCGAACAGGCTGGTCAGCAGGTAGGCAACGCCCAGGTCGATGCGGGTATGGCGCAGGAAGGCAGCTCCCTGCCAGTTCTTTTCTTTCAGCCAGTATGCATAACACAACAAGGTGACGCTGCCGCCCACCCCTCCTATGATGCCCAGGGTGAGAACAACCGCCTGAGGCTCTGCCGGCAGGCGGGGGATCAGCAGGGCGGGCAACACCTCCAGCCAGTCGGGGTTTGCCAGAATGGCGCTGGCCAGCACTACAATAAACATCAGCCCGATGAAGAACTTCATCAGGTTTTCGATCAGGCTGTAGCGGCCGGTATACACCAGCCCGGCAGCAGCCAGGCTGTGGATGGCCCCCCAGGCGATGACGGACGCCCGCGCTTCCGCAAACAGGGGAAACAACGTGTGAGCCGCCAGCCCGCAGAAGGAGATCAGCGCTCCGGCCACTACAAATGACCACAGCAACAGGTACAGCAGGAAATACCAGGAAACTCCCCGCGGCAGCTTGTGTATCCACCCTTCCAGCAGGGTAGTATCGGTAGCTATCTGCCAGCGGGCGACGCCTTCATTGAGGACGAATTTCAGCAGGCCGCCCAGCAGGGCCGCCCAGAGGATGATCGTGCCGTAACGGGCGCCGGCCACAGAGGCCGCGATCAGGTCGCCGGCGCCGACGCCCGTGGCGGCCACCACGAAGCCCGGGCCGAGGTAGCGGAAAAAAGAATAGAGGTTCTTCATGGGTAGAAAGGTGGATTTTTTATTTCTACTTCCTTTGGCCGCTTCCGCTTCCACCGCTTGTGCGTCCAGAGCCAGTACTGAGGCGCCTGAATAATATCCCGTTCCAGAATGCGGGTGTGCTTCTCGGTGATGGCGCCATAAGGGGCTGCAGCCGGATTTTCTTCCACTACTTCGAATTCCATTTCGTAATGGCCGCGGCGAAGCTTGCGGACATGCCCGAAGAGCAGGGGGTAATTGTACTCCCGGGCGTACTTCTCGGCGCCGAAGAGCACGGCGGTGTCCTGCCCGAGGAATGTTGTCCAGTAGACGTTGATGTTGTTGGAAGGCGACTGGTCGGTGGCCAGCAGGGGAGCGGTGAGGCGGTGGGTGTTTTCGGCAAAAAACGCCTTGGTATCCGCCTTGGGCACGAGCTCCAGCCCGAAGCGGGCGCGCGACTGCCGGAGCTTGCCGTCGAGGAAGGCGTTGCGGAGCGGCTTGTAGATGCCTGCCGCCTGATGGGAGGCCTGGTAGTCGAAGGCTACCGCCGCCAGTTCCCAGTTGCTGTAATGGCCGGCGGCAATAATGATGCTTTTCCCTTCCCGGAAAAAGCGTTCCGGCAATTCCGGGTTACGGATCCGGCAGCGGCGGGCCAGTTCTTCCCCGGGCATGCTGTAAATCCGGACGAACTCGAGCAGCATGTCGCACAGGTGCCGGTAGAATTTTCGGGCAATATCCCCCAGCTCCCCGCGGCTCTTTTCGGGAAAAGAATTACGCAGGTTGGTAAACACTACCTTGCGCCGGTAACGCAGCAGGTAGTACAGTATAAAGAAAACCAGGTCGGCAAGCAGATAGGATACCCGGAGCGGTAAAAGCGATAAAGGCTTGATAAGCAGATAGTAGGCGATTCGGCCCATGTGTTTGTTGTTGAGGTTGAGGTTGAGGTTGAGGTAAAGGTAAAGGTAAAGGTAAATGCCCAGGGCCCGCAAATCTAAGCAAATATACCCTCAGCCTCAGCCTCAGCCTCAACCTCAACCTCAACCTCAACCTCAACCTCAACTACTGCTTCTTCGCCGTCAGTTTCATATCCTGCGTTTCTGCCTTCAGGCCGGTGATCTTTCCATTCTCTTCTTCAAACTGCACTTTTACTTCTCCGTCCAGGCTGGTAAATTCAGTCTTGCTGTCGGGAATGAGGTAGAACTGGAAGCCCGCCGCCTGCACCTCCATATACAGGAGGCCATCCTTGCGGCTGACGCTCGCCGTGACCGGGAACTCATTGAACTGATAAATACCCAGAACATCTTGCGGAACAGACAGGCCTGCATAGCGGCTGGAAAGGGGAGGGTAGTAGTTGTCCAGGGGATCCGTATCCGGCAGGCTGCTATTCACGGCGATAGATTTCACTTCCTTTGAGTTGGCAATGGCCATTTCGTAGGTGTCGCCCTTTTCCCAAACCGAGGCCTTGATGTCCATTTTCTCCGTTGCCCCATCTTTATATTCCACTTCCACGGTAAGCGGCACGGGGCGGTTGCCGGCTTTTTTTACCTTGAGCTTGCCTTTGCTGAAGGATTCGACTTTCACATCGGCCGACCCAAATGAAAAGAACCAGGGGTTCCACAGCCAGGAGAGGTCCTGCCCGGAGACATTCTCAAAAGTATAGAAGAAATCGTAAGGCGTCGGCGATTTCTGTGCCCAGCGGCGGATGTACTCGCGATAGCACTTCAGGAAAGTTTCTTCTCCCAGATGGTGGTGCAGCATGGCGTAGATAAAAGCCGGCAGCGGGTAGGAAGCGTAGCCGTAGTTCGAAAAGTCCATAAATTGAGTGGAGGTGATCAGCGGCAGGTCGCTGATAGTACCCAGCGTGCCCGATATCTGGGACGCGGAACTTCCGAAACTGAAGCCCTCTTCTCCCCGGAAGTAACGGCGGATAACCACATCGGTGATATAATCGGCCCAGCCCTCGTCCATCCAGGCGAAGCGCTTTTCGTTGACGCGCACATACATGGGGAAGTAGGTGTGGAACATTTCATGCACCGTAACCCCCAGGCCGGGGCCGCCGTTGTTGGCCATCATAGGGTATTCCATGCCGCCGCCGCCATCGGCGATAAAGGTGGTGAATGCCGGATAAGGGTAGGGGATGCCCGGCACGTCTTCGGAGAAGTGTTTCATCATCTTTTGCTGGTTGGCGGTCACCTGTTTACAGTTTTCCGCCATTTCTACAGGATAATAAGTATTGACCAGCACCTTCCTGCCAGCTACATCCTGTGCTGCGGCATCCCAGCAATAATGGTCGCTCAGGCAGAAAGCGAAATCGGACACTTCTTCCGCTTTATAATGCCAGGTACCGGAGCGGTTTTCATAGCCCGCAGCAAGGCCGTCCGGCCCGATGATGGAAACAGTTTCGGCAGCGCTTTTAGCTTGCTGGTAGCGCTGTAATACCTCCGCCGGCAAAACTTCTGAGGCATTTTGAAGCACTCCGGTCGACAATACCGTAAAGTTTTTGGGAGCGGTGATCTTCACGTCGAAATTGCCCAGGTTGTTGTAAAATTCGGTGCTGAAGTCGTAGGCCAGTTCGTCCCATCCGAAGATGTCGTCGTAAACGGCGATCTGCGGATACCAGTAGGCCATAAAAAAAGAGGTGCTGTCGTAGGCCCCGGTGCGGACGGTGGTTTCGGGGATGAACTGCGACCAGCTGATCTCCAGGCTGAGTTTGCCGCCGGGCGGCAGGGGTTCCCTGAGGCGGATCGTCGTGTTGGTGCCGTTTTTCGAGACACCCTGCCCCTGTTCGAGGCTGTATTCCTGCCCGTTGATGGCCAGGCGGCTGATCTCTACGCCCTCGGTGATATCGCCGGGGCGTACCCGGAATGCCCTGGGGTTGGCCTTTCGGAAGGCGTCGTGATAGAGGCGCACCACCAGCCGGTCGAGCACGTCAGGGCTGTTGTTGTAATAAACGGCCGTTTCCGTGCCGGCGAGTTTCTTTTCTTCGGGAAAGACTTCCACATCGATGGTATAATCCACCGTATTGTGCCAGTATTCAGGCCCTGGTTTTCCATCCCGGGAACGGGCGCCGTTCTCGTAAGCCTGGTGGATTTCGCGGGGCATGAAGAAGCGGGTTTCCTGGGCAGTAAGAGATAAAATTCCGGAAATGAGGAACAGGAACAGTAAGGTGATCGGATATGCTTTCATGATACAGACAGGTTTTTTGATCCCGAAATTTAGAAAAAAAATGCCGTATGGTAGGCTTTCTCTACCAGCTTGAGCGGGTGATAGACGAATATCATTTTTTTTCTGCCTGCGGCTGCTTTGAAAACCCTTATTTCCGTATTTTTTTTACACTCTTTATCCGGCAAATGCGACGAGGCGGGCCGTTCGGTTGTCTAACATGGTCGTTACTCTGCAGTTTCTGCGGGGCTTTCAAAATTGAACTTCAACAACCATGAAAAAAGACATCAGATCAACCGTTTCCATTCTGGCCGCCGCTGCCATAATGATAGCTGCCGTACAGGCTTCTTCCCAGCAACTCATTCCCAACTCCCTGCTGGGGACTGCCGACATTCCCTCGTATATCGAAGCGGCGCCCGGCCTGGCGCCTTCCCTGGCGGAAACGGCCAGGCGGGCCTATGGCGGCAATTACCTGCAGCCCGATCATCAGTCTATGGACAATTTCTACGGGCCGGCGGAAGAAAAAATCCGGCAGGTGCAACAGCGTTATGAGGATTTTTACCGGAATAAGTTCGGGAGCACAGCCCCGGATATGGAGGCCATTACCCAGGAAATCGGCCGCAACCCCATCGTGAAAGGCATGGGCGGTGTGAGTGCCGTTCAGAATATGAGCCAGGAGGAAGCTGAGGCAGCCGCCAGGCAGTCTGCTTCGCAATATATGGCCGATCCTTTCGCCGCCAACGGCGTCAATTCTCCCGGTATGACGGCTCTGTACCAGAAGATGATGAGCGACCCCGCATACGCGAAGCGTTTTGAAAAAATGAGCGAACAGGAACGCATGGCCGAACTGCAGAAGTACATGGCCGGCGATCCCGTGGTGGCCAATACGCCGGAGCGAATCCAGCAAACCAACGAACGGATGGCCCGCAGGAATAAGGTAACGGACGCCATGGAGATCAACGAAAAGCTCACCGAAATGCACCAGCAGATATATGCCGTTGCAAATGCCTACGCCGAAGGCCTCCAGGCCATCGACAGCCAACCCGGCAACCACACGGAGATCAATGAGGATTTCAATGCGAAGTACAATGCCCTGCCGGAGATCATCGCCGGTGAGGCGGGCCGCCAGAAAGACCCCGAGCTGGAGAAAAAATTAAGGACCGAAACGGCTATCAGACACCGCGAACGCGCCGCCGCCAACCTGAAGCAGTATACCGTTTTGCTGGAAGAACTGAAAGCGCAATACAAGCAGATCGCCGTTTCCTATATGGAATTTATCGCCGCCAACGCCCAGCGGGTGAACTGCGACCCGGCCGGCCTGTACGACGGTACCAATACGGAACTCAGCCTTGCCAATTTTGAGTCCTCCCTCATCGGCCTGGGCCTGGCGCTTATCAAAGAATCCAGAGATCATACCCGGAGCCTGGCCTCCTATGAGCAGCATTACCAGGAGGTGATGCGGAGTTATGGAGAAAGCAATTAAGCGGGCATTACTTATAAAGCCAGGGCACGGCAGAAAACCACACTTTGGCCATTACCGCCCGGGGTTTTGAAAAAGGCCGGCAATAGACAAGATTGACAGGATTTACCCTGTGAAGTAGCTTGCTATACTTCACAGGGTAAATCCTGTCTATACA